>JAZSOK010000081.1:0-6554 GCA_045536865.1 Eubacteriales bacterium | reverse complement strand
GGTCATGGTGACGCCGGCGCTGGGACCATCCTTGGGAACTGCGCCTTCGGGAACGTGGATATGTATATCCTTTGTCTTGTAGAAATCGGCGGGAATCCCGAACTCTGCAGCGTGGGCGCGGATATAGGTGACGGCAATGTGTGCCGATTCCTTCATGACGTCGCCAAGGGAGCCTGTGGTTTCGATAGTGCCGCTTCCTTCCAGTATAGACACCTCAACCTTGAGTAAATCACCGCCGACCGTTGTGTATGCCAGTCCGTTGACAACGCCGATGGGATCTTTTACGTCAAGTACGTCTTCAATATATTTCCTTTTGCCGAGAAGGATACCGATGGAGTTTTGATTACATGTGAAGGTTTTGCACTCGCCTTCGGCAATTTTGCGCGCCACCTTACGGCAAACGGCGGCAATCGTACGTTCAAGGGTGCGGACACCCGCCTCCTTCGTGTAGTGATCAATGATTTCAAGGAGGGCTTCGTCGGACATGCGGAGAAGACGGCGGTTTAAGCCGTGACGCGCAAGTTGTTTCGGGTAGAGATGGTTGCGCGCAATGTGCAACTTTTCCGTGCGCGTATAGGAGGAAAGTTCAATGATCTCCATGCGATCGTAAAGGGCATCGGGAATGTCCTCGTCACGGTTGGCGGTGGCGATGAAAAGACAATCCGACAAATCAAGGGGAAATTCCAAAAAGTGATCGCGGAAATTCTTGTTTTGTTCGGGATCGAGAACCTCCAAAAGCGCGGAGGCGGGATCGCCCTGGACACTGTGGGAAAGTTTGTCAATTTCGTCAAGCACCAATACGGGGTTCATAGAGCCCGCGCCCACGATGGCATCAACAATGCGGCCGGGCATAGCACCGATATAAGTTTTTCTGTGACCGCGAACGTCTGCTTCGTCACGAATACCGCCGAGGGAAATGCGTGCGTACTTACGATTGAGGGCGCGCGCAACCGATGCGGCAATTGAGGTCTTGCCAACGCCGGGAGGGCCGACAAGACAGAGAATTTGGTTTTTAACGTTCGGGGCAAGTTGACGGACGGCCATAAATTCCAAAATGCGCTCTTTTACCTTCAAAAGACCGTCATGGTCGGCGTCAAGGATTTTTGAAGCCTCACTAACGTCCGTTCGACCTTCATCCGTAACGCCGAAGGGAAGTTCAAGACAAACGTCCAAATAGTTGCGGATAACGGTGCTTTCGGGGGAACCGAACGGCGTTTTTTCAAGGCGTGACAATTCTTTTGTCATTTTTGCGCGAATATCGTCGGGAAATGCCTTTGCGGCAATTTTTTCCTCATATTCATCAATTTCGTCGGCATCCTCGCCGAGTTCCTGTTGAATGACCTTGATCTGCTCGCGAAGGAAATAGTCCTTGTGTTGTCCCTCAATACGCTCGTGAACGCGGCGGCGAATATCCATCTCGCATTCCATCAGTTCTTTTTCTTTTTGGAGGAGCGCGCACAACTTGTCTAAACGGAGCGTGGGATTGACAGAGTCAAGAATGGCTTGCTTATCCTCAAAATTGAGGAGCGCACCCGACGCCACAAAATCGGCAAGTTCGCTCGGTGTTTGAAGGGCGCGCGCGGCGAGAATAAATTCGTCAGAAACGACGGGATGTGCGGTTTTAACACTTTCGAGTAAGGAAAACAGTTCGTCTGCCAAGGGCTTTGCTTTTGCCGTGGAAACCGTGCCGAGACGAACGCCGCGTTGAATGACCTCCGCACGAAAATAGCCCTTTGAATGGGCAAGGGCGGTCACGTGTGCACGGCAAACGCCCTCAAATGTCACGGTCAAGTGACCGTCGGGATTTTTTGCCACGTGTCTGATATGGGCAACGGTGCCCATCTTATAAAAATCGGCAATCGTGGGATTTTCGGTCGTGGGGTCTTTGAGCGCCACAAGGAAAACGGCGGCCTTTTCGGACACGGCGGCACCAAAAGCACGAAGAGATTCGGTGGACAGGATGTCCAAATTGATTTGTACGGTCGGAAAAGCCACCACACCGCGAAGCGGCAATAGCGGCAGATTCATTTTTTCTGCTGTTTCGATGTAATTTGACATAGGGTTGATGTATCCTCTTTGAACTTGCTTTGATATGAAAAAGGGAAGTACCGCGGTTTTAGATATCAAACTGCGGTTTTGCGAAAACTATACCAAAATAGTATAACATAAATTTCAGGAAAAGTCCATACTTTTTTGAGAACTTATTCGTAAAAGAGAAAAAAGTCGTAGAAATAAGGCTTTTCATCAAGGATAGTATAGCATCTTTTAAGAAAAAAATCAAGCATTTTACCGACCAAAGCGGCAATTAAATCAAGAGAAAACGAAAAAAGGAAAAAAATTCAAAAAAACACTTGACAATTGGTGTTAGGCGTGCTATAATACCACATGTTGAGCGCTTTGGCACATGCCAAGTTGCTCTTTGAAGTAGAACATCCGTTCTCACCTTGCCGCAAATGCGCGCGCATGGTCACAGTTTGAAATACCGATCGCTCGGTCTTTTTGACGTACGGATGTTCCGTACGTTTTTTATTTGTGATGGAGGTGCAAGGACATTAGCGCAAAGGAATTGCAGATCAATGACGAAATCAGAGGAATCCGTGAGGTTCGTGTTGTCGGCGTGGAGGGTGAACAACTCGGTCTTATGAGTTTGGACGCCGCCAAGGAGATAGCATACTCGGCAGGCTACGATTTGGTGCTGATTGCACCGACGGCTACGCCGCCTGTGTGTCGAGTAATGGACTACGGAAAATTCAAGTTTGAGAAAGATAAGCGAGAGAAGGAAGCACGGAAAAAGCAACAAATTTCCAAGTTGAAGGAAGTGCAACTTTCCTGCCGTATCGACACTCATGATTTCAACACTCGCGTCAATCAAGCACGTAGGTTTTTGACTGACGGCGATAAAGTGAAGGCAATTGTCCGTTTCAGAGGACGCGAAATGACACACATGGAACTTGGACGTGACATTCTCGAACGTTTCATGGAAGCATGTGCGGATATCGGTGGCTCTGAAAAGGGGTTTGTGACAGAAGGACGGTACATGTCCGTTGTCTTATCCCCCGTCAAAAAATAAAAGCGCACTGCTTTTCTAAACGGCAGGGCGGTTTACCCGAAAATTTGTAAGGAGAGTTTTACCATGGGAAAAATCAGGACTCACAAGGCATCAGCAAAAAGATTTTCGTTGACAGCAGGTGGCAAGGTTAAGATGAATCATTCTCATCACCGCCACAACCTCGGCTTGAAGACAGCGAAGCGCAAGAGAAATCTTCGCAAGGGTTCCATTTTGAGCGAGAGCATGGCTCCCGCAATCAGAACCTTGATTCAAAAGTAATCGGGCCTCGGTCATAAGTACGAATTAGTTGGAGGAAACAAAAAATGGCAAGAGTTAAAGGCGCAATGATGACGCGCAAGAGAAGAAAAAGCGTATTAAAGGCCGCTAAGGGCTATTGGGGCGCAAAGAGTAAGCATTTTAAGATGGCGAAGCAAGCCGTAATGAAAAGCGGCAACTATGCTTTCGCCGGCCGTAAGCAGAGAAAGAGAGACTTCCGCGCATTGTGGATCGCAAGAATTTCCGCGCAGGCAAAGGTGTGTGGCATGAACTATTCCACGCTTATGCACGGCTTGAAGAAGGCCGGCATTGATTTGAACCGTAAGATGCTTGCCGAGATTGCCGTTTCGGATAAGGAAGCATTTGCTTCTCTTGCCAAAACAGCCAAGGAAGCACTTTGATATTAGGGGTTGTTGCATCTCTATGCAACAACCCCTATCGCTTGTTTTTTGAGCGTTTTTTCACGTGTCATATGGGTGAAAATGCTCGATTTTTACTTTGATTTTAGGTTGTTGTCGTCTTGGCAACAACCCTTTCCGTAAAGAAAGGCGGTTTTTGATGATGAATATCGTCGGGACGATTACCTCTAAACAAAACGCAACAGTGATGCGCGCCGCATCACTATCCGAAAAAAAATACCGTGATGAAACGGGATGCTTTTTGATTGAAGGCGAAAAACTTTTTTTCGAGGCGATCAAGGCATCTCTTATCCCCGAAGAAATTTTCGTTTCTGAAAGTGAAAAGGAGCGTCTTCTGCCTATTATCAAGGAAAAAACAGACGGCACGCCCTTCCAAAACGTGCGTCTTTACATTCTTTCCGACGCGTGTTTTTCAAAAATTTCTTCCGAAAAAGCGCCCGAAGGTCTGATTCTTCTTGCAAGACATCTTGACTTTTTTGAAAAATGTATTAAAATAGATGGTAGAGTTTTTTTTAATGAAGAAGAGCGCATGCTTGCACTTTACGATGTGCGCGACCCCGGAAATATGGGTGCTATTTTGCGTAGCGCCTTGGCGTTTGGCGTTCAACGGGTGATTTTATGCGGTCATTGCGTTGACCTCTATAATCATAAAACCGTGCGGGCATCAATGGGCGCGCTTTTTCATCTCACCTTTGCCATGGCTCCCGATTTTTCGTTGTTTGCTAACGCCTTGCATGCGGGGGGACGCCGCATACTGGCTGCCGAACTGACAGAGAGCGCGAAACCTATCAATACACTTGGTGTTACCGCCCGTGACGTTTTCCTTATCGGTAATGAAGGGCATGGCATTAAAAAAGAAGTCTCCGCACTGTGCGACAGTAGTGCTTATATCCCCATATCGCCTATGACGGAGTCCTTAAATGCGGCGGTCGCGGCATCCGTACTTTTATGGGAGCAACGGCGCACACAAGAGTAAAAGAGATTTCTCGCTCACTCATTTTTTGAAAGAAAGGACGTTTTGCCAATTATGACGATGACGGATGACTCCTTGGTTCTGCGTGTATGGCTCAGTCTTGCCTGCACACCCGGTTCCTTGACATTTTCCCATCTTCGCCGTGATTTCGGCATGCTTCAAACGGCAGAGGCGGCATACCGTGCAGACGAAGCGACACTCGCACGGGCGTTAGGCAAATTCAAGCGCGATTTACCCGCTCTTCTCAATAAATCCCTTGACCGTGCCGAGCGAATTGTGAACTTCTGTCGGGCAACGGGGATTGACATTATCCCTTATGACGATGAGCATTATCCAACGCCGTTTTTGAAACTGGATGATCTACCTGTTTTGATTTACAGCCGCGGCAAGTTGCCCCGTTTTGACGAGCGGCTTTGTGTCGGTATTGTCGGCACGCGCTCAATGACCTCGTACGGAAAACGCTCTGCCTTCCGCATTGCGTACGGCCTTGCGCGCGTTGGCGTTTTGATTGTCAGTGGAATGGCACGCGGTATTGACGGTGTGGCGGCAGTCGGTACACTTTACGGCGACGGACAAACTGTCGCAGTGTTAGGAAGTGGCATGGACGTTATTTATCCGCCCGAGCATTTTGCGCTATACAAGGCCATTACCGAAAACGGCGCGGTTATTTCAGAATATCCACCCGGTGCGCGTCCCGAACGGCATCATTTTCCCATACGCAACCGCCTGATCAGTGCTTTATCCGATGGCGTTTTGGTCATTGAAGGTGATGGAGGAAGCGGCGCAATGATTACCGCAACCGCCGCCGAAAAGCAAGGGAAGCGTCTGTTTGCATTACCGGGTGAGGCAGATAAGGTGACAAGTGAAGGCCCTAATCTTTTAATCCAACAAGGTGCCGTTGCCGTCACCGATGCCGATGATATTTTGCACGCATTTTCCTCTGATGAAACGAAAACCACGTCGAGTGCGATGTTTTCACTCATCAAAAAGTTTCGTTTTACGATGATTGACCGTATTTTGCGTTCGTACGGTGTCTTTTGCAGTGTGTCTGCACAGGAAGACGAGGAGGGCGAAGGTGAGGTGGATGCCCGTCCCGCCTATACCCATGTGACCTACCCGCAGAACAAACTTGGATTACGCGCATCGACGATCAACAAAAATCAGAAGACGACCGAAAAGGAAGTGTCAAAGTCACGCATTGTCCTGCCAAAAGAGGGAACTGTTGCTTATCGCGTTTTCCATGCGATTTCACAAACTGACGGCGCAACCGCCGATGACGTTCAAGGCGCGCTTCCCGACGTTCCTTTTCATCAAATCGTTGCCGCCTTTACCGAACTTGAAATGTCGGGCGTCATAGAAGAAGGCCCGGGCGGCAGATATTTTCGCGCCTCTGAAAAATAACGTCTATGATACCCGATTTTTGCATTGAAAGAGACTTTTTTGCATATACACAATTAGGATTAAAAGAGAACGGATATGACGTAGTCATTTTTCGTTTAATTTGAAAAAGGAAAGGAAACGCGGTCGTAGCCGCGTATGAGGATAAATATGGCAAATCTTGTAATTATCGAGTCTCCGAACAAAGCCGCCGCTATCCGTCATTATTTGGGTAGCAATTACGTCGTGATGGCTTCAAACGGTCATATTCGTGACCTGCCGAAAAGCACGCTTGGTGTAGATATTGAAAACGACTTTGCGCCGCACTATATCAATATTCGCGGCAAGGGAGATATTATCGGCAATTTGAAAAAAGCCGCT
Source organism: Eubacteriales bacterium (assembly GCA_045536865.1). GTDB lineage: Bacteria > Bacillota > Clostridia > Oscillospirales > CAG-272 > UBA1740. Next base: position 79 of record JAZSOK010000081.1, on the reverse strand, counting down.
AAAAAAGCCACGCACGTGTATCTCGCAACGGACCCTGACCGTGAGGGAGAAGCCATTTCATGGCACTTGGCGCATGAAC
>JAZSOK010000040.1:0-8313 GCA_045536865.1 Eubacteriales bacterium | reverse complement strand
ATGCGTACGCCGTGGGGGGACGTGGCAACGGTCAAAAGAAAGGCGGTGGGGGCACCGTCAAGGGCGCATGAAAGTTGTTTGATATTTCCTCGATTTTCGTAGGCGCGTGGAAAACGATAGAGAAGATCGCGTAAGGTTTCGATGCCGCCACGTAAAAAGGATGCCTTGCGCGCTTCGCCAATGCCCGGCAGGCAATCAACGGAATCGTAGGCGCTCTTAAAATCCATCGTGTCATCCTCCTCGCTCGTTTTGTCCTTTTTTATCAACGGAAAGGAACATATAAATCGTTCTTACAACATATATTTTACACTATTTCACGCCAATTTGCAATAAAATATAAAATATTTGTGAATTGTTTTTAATTTTTTGCTTTTATTTCGGCAAAGAGTGTTTACAAATCTGTTTTTTTTTGGTATACTATAAGACAGGTAAATATAATCTTTTAATAGTTTATATATTTTAGTATCGATAATGAGAAAGGGAACTTTGCGGATCAAGCGATCGTCGGCAAGGGAAATGTGGCTCAATGAAATCGGGAAATACATTTAGCATCAAAGAAGCGCGCAATAAATTTCTCCTTGTTGCCGCGCTCTTATTTGCATCGCTTTTGGCAGGGGCGTATATATCCGTACTGCTCTTGATTGCTATCTCCTTGCAAGTGGTTTTGTTTCGCTTGGCAAGTCCGAGCATCTTGGCGGTCATCCCCGCTTGTCTTGCGTATCCATGTCTTTTGATATTACTGCATGACGCCGTCCTACCCGCCATTTTCTTCTTGTTTGTTTTGCTCGGTTATTTACTTCTTCGCGCACAAAGGTCGCATTTTAGCAAAAACGCATGGCTTGGCATGATTTCCGTCTTTTTGGGCGTGGCTCTTCTTTTGGTTTTGGTATATGCCGTTTATCTTTTCAAAGGGACTTTTTCCATAGCAACAGTTAAGGGTGTGGTTCTTGAATTGAAGGCGATGCTCCTTTCTTTCGTAAGGGAGCAGGCACTTGGAACAATAGCCATGACCGGCTCCGAATTGGAGGCGTACGTGTCGCTCTTTTCCGAGAGTTTTGATTTATTACTCTTAATGTCACCTGCAATTTTCTGTATTTTTTCTTGCCTTTGTGCCGCGTTCGTTTCCTTCTTTTTCCGTTTCGTTTGCCGTAAAATGAGCGTGCCCGACGGTTTGCCTGAACGCGGATTTCATGTCACCTTGAACGTTCCATACGCCATCTTCTACATCATTTTGTTCGTCGTTGGCATTTTTCTTGGAAGCGAGTCAAGCATTGGCATTGCCGCAATGAATTTGCGCGTTCTGTTTTCCTTTATCATCGCATGCATAGGGCTTTATGCAATTGCATCAAGACTTTCTTTGATATTCCCGCGCATATCACCGACGACGGCCTCGGTTTTGCTCGGTATCGTTATTTTCCTTTCGCCGTACGGCTCTCTTGTTTGGAGCGTTATTGCGATGGTCTATGCGGTTAAGACCATCATTTCTTCGTTTAAGAATCGTAAAACTACAATTTGATTTTGACGACATCTTGTCGATTACTCCTCGAAAAAGGAAGTGAGCATTATGCGAAAACATGAACAACACCGCGACAAAAACAAATTGGCAACACGGGCAGACCTTATCGCCTGTGTGTCTTTTGCGTGCCTCTCGTTGATTGCGTTTGCCTTACTCGTCAAATACGGTCGCGTGGCACCTCTTTACGGTGCGATGTTGGCAATTGTGATGTATCTTTTGATTTTGACTGTCTGGGCAAGTTTTCGTCGGACGCGCGCAACGATCGTGTCATCCGATTCCTTAAAAACGCTTTTGCAAAGTGAGTTTGGCGCAACCATGACCGCCATTTCCGCCCCCGCGTTCTTCATGGACGGTAACGGCTATCTTCTGTGGGCAAACGAGGCACTCGGCGACCTCATTGGTCAACAATCCTTGCACGTTGGCACACACGTTTCCGACGTTTTTGGCGATGATTGCATATTGCCAAAAAAGGACGGCGCAGAAAAGAAGAGTAACACCATATCCCTTTTTGGAAGCACTTACACATACGAGATTTTCAAAACGCCTTTACGTCAGAAAAATGCGTATTTCGTCATTCTTTACGATAAGACGAATGAAGAGGCTTGGCGACATCAATATGAAGATGAACGGGACGTCGTCGTTTATATTGCCATTGATAACGTTGATGAAACCTTGCAATCCGTTCAAGAGGAGGTGCGCTCCAAACTTTTGGACGTTGAGCGTGTCTTGCAGGAGTGGATTGATAGCATGAACGGCGTTTTGCGCGCATACGAGCGAAATCGCTACGTGGCAATATTCCGTACCGCATGCTTGCGCGAGGTTTGCGACAATCGATTTGATATCCTCGACAAGGTCCGTTCCGTGCGCGTGGGCGATGGGATGCCGTTTACCGTGTCTATCGGCGTATCAGACATTGAGGGTACGCTTTCCGAGCGTGATAACGCGGCGCAACTTGCCTTGGATATGGCGCTTTTGCGCGGCGGTGACCAGGCGGCATACAAATCGGATGACGGCGTTGTGTTTTACGGCGGAAAGACGAAGTCCGGCTTCAAGCGTACGAACATTCGCGCGCGTGTTGTTGCCAACCAGTTGTCGGCACTCATGATTCGTTCTGACCACGTTTTGATTATGGGACATCGCTTTGGCGATTTTGATTCCTTTGGTTCTGCCATCGGTGTGGCGCGTTTCGCCATGTCCTGTGGCGTAAACACGCATATCGTTGCCAATTTGCGTGACGCCAATTTGGCGCAATGCCTTGAACGTATTGCCGTTCTTCCCGAATACCGCGGACTGTTTGTCGATGAAGCGGCAGGGTTGGACATGCTTGGGCCAAACGTGCTTTTGATTGTTGTGGACGTCAATAATTTTGCCCATGTGGAAAGCTCGGAACTTGCCGCGCGTGCGGAACAGATCGTCGTCATCGACCACCACCGCAAAACGGCAGAATACGGCAAAAACGTGGTGTTGGAGTACATTGAGCCCTCCGTTTCTTCTACCTCCGAACTGTTGGCAGAAATGTTCCAACAACATATGCCGACGGGTGTTTTACATCCCATTGAGGCAGAACTGTTGATGTCGGGCATTTTGCTCGATACAAAGCAGTTTACACGCAATACAGGACCGCGCACGTTTACTGCCGCGTCTTTTCTGCGTAGTGCAGGCGCCAACCTTGGTGAAACGAACGAACTTTTCAAAGGAGGGCTTGACGACCTCCGCAAAGAATCGCGGTTTACCTCAAACGTCGTGCTTTACCGTCAACGTGTGGCGATTGCCGTATGCGAGGGCGAAACCGATGCGACGTATCGCGTGATTGCCGCAAAAGCGGCGGATAAACTACTCAATTTGCGCGGCATTGACGCCGCCTTTGCGCTCGTAATGATTGACGGATGCATTCATATTTCGGCCCGTTCAAACGGCACGATTAACGTGCAACTTGTGTTGGAGCGTTTTCACGGTGGCGGCCACTTTGACGTGGCGGGCGCCCAGGTTAGCGATATGACCGTACAGGAAACGGTATCCCTTTTAAGAACGGCCATTGACGACCAACTGCAATAATTGCCTGAAATCAGGATAACGATTTTTAATAAGACTTTGAAAGTGAGGATATACAATGAAGGTTATTTTGCTTTCCGATGTCAAGGGACATGGGAAAAAAGAACAGGTTGTCGAGGTTTCCGACGGCTATGCACGCAACTTCCTTTTCCCGAAAAAACTGGCGGTCCCCGCCGACTCCAAGGCAATGTCCGAATTAAAGGGGAAAAAGGAGGCGGAGCAATTCCGTATTGAGGAGGAACGCAAAGCCGCCTTTGCATTAAAAGAAACGCTTGCAGGTATCACAGTCAAACTGCAAAGGACGTCAGGTGCCGACGGTCGCCTTTACGGTGCGGTTACGACCAAGGATATTGCAGAAGCACTTGAAAAGGATTTCCATATCACAATCGACAAGAGAAAAATTCTTTTGAACGAGCCCATTAAAGCACACGGCCTTTTTTCCTTGGAAGTGAAGTTGTATGCTGAAATTTCGGGCAAATTTACCGTTGTTGTTCACGAATAAACCTTGCCTTATCAGAATTTGTCAGGGAGAAAAGACATGAATGAGCAAATGATCCGAAAAATGCCCGTATCAATTGAGGCGGAACAGTCTGTGCTTGGTTCTGTGTTAATCAAGCCCGAATGTATTGAAACCGTGTCGGGTATACTCACGGATGAGGATTTTTATACAGAGCAGCATAAGCATATTTATGCCGCCATGCGCGATATGTTTTTGGCAAGCAAGCACATTGATGCGGTAACGCTTGTCAATATGCTTGTGGCGCAAGGCGTATACAGTGAGGATGCGGGCTATGAGTATATGCAACTCATCGCCCAAATGGTGCCTTCTGCCGCCAATGTGAAGGATTACGCTACCATCGTTCACGAAAAGGCGGTTTTACGTCGCTTGATTGAGGCGTGTGATGACATCAATGCCTCTGCCTATTCAGAGCAGGGGGATGTCACTGCCATTGTAGACAGTGCCTCACAACGTATCTTTGATATCGCGCGCAACCGCGATAATAAGGAATTTCGACACATTCGAGAAATCATCGGCAACGTGTACCTATCCTTGCAGCAACTCTCTGAAAACAAAGGAGAGATTAGCGGCGCGCGTACGGGCTTTTCTGGGCTTGACCGTGTATTGGTGCAAATGGGCCTCGGTGATCTCGTCTTAATCGGCGCGCGTCCCGGTATGGGAAAAACGAGTTTTGCCATGAACATTGCAGTCAACGTTGCCAAGTCAACGAAGAAGACCGTTGCGGTTTTCTCGCTTGAAATGTCGGGTGAACAACTTGTCAACCGCATGCTTTCAAGTGAGGCAATGGTTGATAGCCATGCGCTTCGCTCGGGCGAAATCGGTCGTGAGGATTGGGAGAAGATTGCGACGGCAACGGCAGAACTCAGCGCTTGCGATATGTATATTGACGACATTTCGGGCATCACCGTTACCGATATGAAATCAAAGTTGCGGCGTTTGAAAAATCTCGGGTTGGTTGTGATTGACTATTTGCAACTCATGCAAAGCGGACGCAACATTGATAACCGCGTGCAAGAGGTTGGCGACATTTCCCGTAACTTGAAAATTATGGCGAAGGACCTCGGCGTGCCGATTATTTGTTGTGCACAACTTTCGCGCGGTCCCGAATCACGTACCGTCAAAAAGCCGATGCTATCCGACCTTCGTGACTCCGGTGCCATTGAGCAGGATGCCGATATCGTTTTGTTCCTCTACCGTGATGAGTATTATAAGGAGCAGAACGGAAACGGCGAGGGCGATGCCGCAAATCAGGCAGAAGTGATCATTGCCAAAAACAGACATGGCTCCGTCGGTAACGTAAAAATGGGATGGATCGGACAATATACCAAGTTCTGCACCATTGAAAATGATGCAGGCGGTGCTTCGTAATGGGAGGAAGTTGTGACTTTACCGTCATTGCATGAAGTTGCCGCACTCTTTCCCGCAGTCGAAGAATTTTGCCTTCAAAGGGGCATGAATAAGGATTTTTCAAATGGCGCTATCGTTGCGCTTTCAGGCGGTGCGGACTCTGTCTTTTTACTTATATTTGCTTCTTATCTATCCAAAAAGCACGGTTTTCCTCTTTTTGCCGTCCATGTCAATCACGGTATCCGTGGTGAGGAAGCAAAACGCGACGAGGACTTCTGCCGTGATTTATGTTCCGCATATTCCGTCCCTTTATCCGTTTTTTATGTAAACGTTCCCGAAGAAACGGAAAAAACGAAGGAAAGCACAGAGCAGGCGGCACGCCGCTTGCGTTACGACGTGTTTTACGAGGTCTTACGGCAAAGGGAAGGCGCGGTGTTACTAACCGCCCATACCGCCACCGATAACTTGGAAACCGTTTTATTTCATTTGGCACGCGGAACGGGGCTACGCGGTCTTGTCGGTATTCCGCCACAGCGCGGGCGCATCCTTCGTCCGCTTTTGACGCAAAATGCACAGGTCATTCGTTGTGCGTTGCGTGCAGACGGTGTACCTTATATGCACGATAGCACCAATGAAGACACGGCATACACGCGCAATCGCATCCGAAAAACGCTTTTGCCCGCTTTTCTTTCCGTGCACGGTGAGGCGGAACGGTCTGTGTCACGCATGTGTCGACAAATTGCCGTTGATGACGATTAATTGACACAAACGGCAGACAGTTTTTTTGATAGTGAGGTCGATTGTCGGGGAAGAGTGAAGCGCCATTCGTTAAGCGGTCTTCACGAGGCGATTTTTGTACGGGTTTTGACAAGAATGTACCGCGAGGCGGGCGGAACAAGCGGTGCCGAGCACGTTCACATTACGGCGGCGCGCGCGCTTAATTCGTCTTCTTCGATTAACGGACGCATTGATTTTCCTGATGAACTTTCCTTTTGCATTACGAAAAACCACGCATTTTTTTCAAGAAAAAAGCAGGTTTTGTCAGAAAAAAAAGCAGTGACTCCCATGTATCATGTGTTGACGATGGGTGAAAATATACTTGATGACGGATGCTCACTCGTTTTTTTAACCGATAAAGAGGACGATGCGAAAATAAAAGAACTGCAAGAACGGTATGCGCTTTCTTATCGTATGGAGTGTCCGAAAGAGTCCTTGTGTGGCACAATATACGTTCGTTCACGCAAAGAGGGAGATGCTTACCGTTACGGCGGTATGCTGCGTCGCTTAAAAAAACTTTACAATGACAAAAAACTTTCGCTTGATCTGCGCGCAAAGCTTCCTGTTTTTTGCGATGACGACGGTATTTTTTGGGTGCCCGGATTTCCCGTGCGTGAGCACGTGACGGCATCCCTTGAAAAAAAAGATAATCATTTGAAGATTTACGCATATTATTTGACTGACGGAGGTGAAAATGAATGACCGAGTTGCTTCATAAAGATATTCAAAAAATCTTGGTGGATGAAGATGCAATCAAGAAAATTGTTGACAGGTTGGCAACAACGATCAGCAACGACTATCAAGGTCGGACCAAAAGACTGATCCTTTTGGGGATTCTTAAAGGGTCTGTGGTTTTTATGGGCGATCTTATGAAAAAGATTAACAGTTCGAAGGTTGAAATCGATTTCATGAAGGTTTCTTCTTACGGCGGTGCTACGAAAACAAGCGGAAACATCAATATTCATTTGGATTTACAACGCAAGGATATTGAGGAATGCGATATTATCGTTATCGAAGATATTATTGATAGCGGTAGGACGTTATCGTATCTTGTTGATTATTTGCTCTTAAAGGGCGCTCACTCCGTCAGAACCTGCACGTTACTTGATAAGCCTTCAAGACGTGAGGTCGATTTTACCCCCGATTACGTGGGTGCGGAAATCCCCGATGAATTTGTGGTTGGCTACGGTCTTGACTTTGATGAAAAGTACAGAAATCTCCCTTATATCGGCGTTCTTCGCCCTGAAGTATATAGCAAATGACAAAAATAAGCATTGCACACGCCCGTTTGGGCGGGAAAGGTTTGGACAAAATTAAATGAAAGCAAATGTCAAAAGTATTATTACATTGGTGGCGTTAGTGCTTGTTTTTGTCTTGGTGGCGACATTCCTGAACGGTATGGACAGCAAAGACGAGCCGTACGAATACAGTGATCTTGTTTTCCAAATGGAAAACGGATTGGTGCGTTCGTTTACAATAGATGGTGAAAACATTGAGGTTGTCTATGCGAAGTACGTGACGGAAACAGATGCGGACGGCAACAAGATAGTCAAGCCCGTTTTCGGCACAGATGGCAAGGAAGTAAGGATAACTCGTTCGTGCAAGTTGGTTTATGACGCGCAAATGAGTTACGTGCTTGATAGAGCGCGTGTGCTTCAAGCGGAAGGCTCACTTGAAAACTATGCCGTCAAGTTGACGGGGACACCGTGGTATATACAATTCTTACCCTATATCATCCTCTTTGTTTTGTTCGGCGCTTTCTGGTTCTTGATGATGCGTCAGGCAACAGGCAGGGGCGGTCGTATGAACTCCTTTGCGCGCGCCAACGCCAAACTCGGCTCTGCCGAAAAAAATCCCGTTCGTTTTAGTGACGTAGCAGGCGCTGATGAAGAAAAAGCAGAACTGGAAGAGGTTGTGGAATTCTTAAAGGACCCTCAAAAGTTTACGCGCCTTGGTGCGCGTATTCCGCGCGGTATCTTGCTTGTCGGCCCTCCCGGTACGGGTAAAACGCTTCTTTCCAAGGCCGTTGCAGGTGAGGCAGGCGTTCCTTTCTATTCAATATCGGGTTCTGACTTTGTGGAGATGTACGTCGGTGTCGGTG
>JAZSOK010000012.1:0-5442 GCA_045536865.1 Eubacteriales bacterium | reverse complement strand
CACTTGATTTGGTTCTTTATATTGTTTCCCAACTCATATTCTCGCTTGGTCTTGGTATTTACTCCACGGTTTCGTGGGCTATGATGGGTGATGCCATTGACTACAATGAATGGAAAACAGGAAACCGTGAGGAGGGCGTTGTTTACTCTTTGCACTCCTTCTTCCGTAAACTCGCCCAGGGCATGGGCCCCGCTCTCATTCTTATCATCATGGTGTCGCTCGGTTATAAGGGCGAAAACGAGGGCAACCAACTTTGGGAGGTCGCCGTCCGTATGCGTTACCTCGTAGCGGCAACCTACCTCTTCTCTGCCATTTTGCAATTCGTTGGTCTCGGTCTTGTTTATAATCTTGACAAAAAGACCCTTGAAAAGATGAATGCCGATCTTGGCTACGATAAAGAGGAACAAGTACCCAAGGTTACAGAGTAAGCCCCGACCTCCTCGGCGCTCGAACGGTTTGTTCTCGTTGAGCGCCGAACTTCATTCACACATCGAAAGAAACGGAGAAAACACGTGAGAAACATTATCAACCTTAATAAAGAATGGCTGTTTGTCAAGGATACGAAAGATATCACCGCCCGCGAAGGCGAAACGGTCAACCTTCCCCACACCTGGAACGCAACCGACGGACAAGACGGCGGTAACGATTATTTCAGAGGCTCTTGCCTTTATGTAAAAACGCTCAAAAAGGCAGAATTGCCGATAGCAGATTGCTATTATCTGGAAATTCGCGGTGCCAATTCTTCCGCCGACGTATACCTTGACGGTGAGTTGCTTGCACATCACGACGGCGGCTACTCCACGTGGCGCGTGGAACTCTCCGACAAGTTGGCGGAGGAAAACGTCCTTTCCATCGTCGTGGACAACGCACCGAACGAGACCGTCTATCCGCAGATGGCCGACTTCACCTTCTACGGGGGGCTTTACCGCGACGTCAATTTGATTGCCGTGAGCAAAAACCACTTTGACCTCGACTATTTTGGCGGCACGGGCCTTAAAATCACCCCTACCGTTGAAGGTAAGAACGGAAACGTCGAGGTGGAGGTCTTCGTCAACGACCTTGCAAAAGGACAGACGCTCCGTTACGCAATCTATGACAAGGACGAGAAGGAACTGCAATCTACCGAGACGACAGACACGAAGGTGTCCTTTACCATTGAAAACGTGCATCTCTGGCACGGTCGCCGTGATCCCTACCTTTACTGTTGTGAGGTCGAGATTATCGAAAACGGCGAGGTCATTGACAACGTTTGCAACCGCTTTGGTTGCCGCACCTTCCGCATCGATCCCGACAACGGCTTCATTTTGAACGGTGAGGAATATCCTTTGCGCGGCGTTTCCCGCCACCAGGACCGTCTTTTGATCGGTAATGCCCTGCTCCCTGAGCATCACGCCGAGGACATTGACCTCATTATGGAGGTCGGCGCAACGACCGTTCGTCTTGCACACTATCAACACGATCAGTATTTCTACGACCTTTGCGACGAAAAGGGATTGGTGATCTGGGCAGAAATCCCCTATATTTCAAGGCACATGCCCGGCGGCCGCGCCAATACCGTCTCACAGATGAAGGAACTCATTACCCAAAACTATAACCACGCGTCTATCGTCGTATGGGGACTTTCCAATGAAATCTCCATTGCGGGCGCAGATGAAGATTTGTTGGAAAACCACCGCATTCTGAACGACCTCGCGCACGAGATGGACAAGACGAGATTGACGACGATAGCGGCAGTTTCGATGTGCAAGATGGACGATCCCTATCTGCAAATCCCCGACGTCGTTTCCTACAACCACTATTTCGGTTGGTACGGCGGCGACACAAGCATGAACGGCCCGTGGTTTGATAAGTTCCACAAAATGCACCCGACCATTCCGATAGGTTGCTCCGAATACGGGTGTGAGGCGTTAAACTGGCATACGAGCGATCCGAAGCAAGGGGATTATACGGAAGAATATCAGGCGTATTATCACGAAGAACTGATCAAGCAACTGTTCACACGCAAATATATGTGGGCTACCCACGTTTGGAACATGTTCGATTTTGGTGCAGATGCAAGAGCCGAGGGCGGCGAAAACGGACAGAACCACAAGGGTCTCATCACGATGGACCGCAAGTACAAGAAGGATGCCTTCTATGCATACAAGGCATGGCTCTCCGACGAACCCTTCGTGCATCTGTGCGGCAAGCGCTACGTAGATCGTGTCGAGGACGTTACCCGTGTCACGGTCTATTCTAACCAACCCGAGGTTGAACTGTTCGTCAATGGCGAGAGCATTGGCAAAAAGTGTGCGCCCGATCATTTCTTCTACTTCGACGTCAAAAACGATGGTGAAACGACCATCGTTGCCAAGGCAGGTACACTTTCTGATGAAGGAAAGATCCGCCGCGTTGCCGAAAAAAACATGGACTACGTTCTCAAAGAGGTCGGTGCCGTGCTCAACTGGTTTGACGTCGTTGAGATTGAGGGCAGATATTCGTTAAACGACAAGATTTCCGACATTATGAAATCAAAGCGCGGCAAATTCTGGTTTATCAGGCTTGGGTTAAAACTCAAGAAAAAGATGAACGCAAACAAGAAGGGCGGCTCTGACGAGAAGAAGTCGGGCGGCTTTGAGGTTGACCTCAAAGCGGACGGCGGTCTCATGGAAATGTTGGGCGGCTTCTCCGTTTTGCGTCTATCGAGCATGATGGGTATGATGAACATCTCCTTTACAAAGGAAGAACTTCTCAAACTGAACCGTCAACTCAACCGCATCCGTAAGCCTAAACAGAAATAATAAAACGCCCCCTGCCTGTAAATACAGGCAGGGGGTGTTCTATCCGTCCGCTTGTTTACCCCAAAGACGACTATCGGATATCTTTTCTTCTATATTTCCGGTACGCCAAAGCGAGGAAGACGACGGCATAAGCCATCCCTAATACGATCATTACGGGTTCTAACGCCCGTTCATTGACAATACCTGCGCCATCGCAATAGCCGAAGGGCGTGATGTATTTGATAAATTCTACACTCTCGGTCATATTGGCAAGAATATTCAAAAAATACATTGCCGTTCCAAGTCCAATGCCGATACCGACACCACCCTTTGACAAAAAGGCGGATATACCAAAGCAAATGCAACAAAGTTCTATCTGCATAAGAAAATATGACAGATGTAACAAAGACATTTCAAATAAAGGTATCTCCTCACCAATGAGCGCGACGGAAAGCGCGGCAATGCCGAAAATGACCGCATTCATCAAAACGATTTGCAAAAGCACCGCACAAAGTTTTTCGGTCAGTACCCTGCTCCTCTTGATAGGATGGGTAAGAAGTATCTCTGCCGTGCCGTTCTTTTCCTCTTTTGCGAGCGCAGAAATGCCCAAAAGGCAGGCAAAGAACGCGCCGCCAAGGCCAAGTACGTTGCCGCATTCCACAGCATAAAAGCCAACGAGCGTTCCAAAATTCAACTGGTCCATGCCAAACGCCTCTGTAAAACTTCCCATAGAGGCAAACACGTCGTTAAAGTTCTCCATCCCCCCACGCATCTCGGGATAAACGAAGACACACACCGCCAACATAAAGGAGATGACGGCAGTCCAAATACACAAGGCAAGACGGCCCTGTTTCATTTCATGCTTTAATAAAGTCATACTCCTGCCTCCTCTCCGTAGTAGTGCATAAAAATCTCGTCGAGATCTGGCTCACCGATGGAAAGGTCGGTAATGCGACCGTCCGAAAGTGCAGACAAAAGCGCATTCATATCGCCACCGTACAAAAAGTTGCAGGACTCCTCGTTCTTTTTCAGGTCGCGAACGCCGTCAAGCGCCGATACGTCAAACTCTCCATGCACGCAGACTCTTTTGGCGGAGGTTTTGGCAAGTGCCTCCACGCGATCCGAAACGATGACACCGCCGTTTCGTATGATGGCGGCGTGGGTGCAGTTTCTTTGAATTTCAGACAAAATGTGACTGGACAAAAAGATCGTTGCGCCCGCCTCGTTGCGCTCCTTCAATATACTGAAAAACTCCTTTTGCATCAATGGGTCAAGACCGCTTGTCGGCTCGTCCAATATAAGAAGTTTTGGATTGTGTTGCAACGCGGCGACAATGCCCACCTTTTTGCGATTTCCAAAGGAAAGGCTATCAATTTTGCGAGTGGGATCAAGTTGCAATCGCGCACAAAGTTCCTCTGCGCTTTTCTTGCAATCAACACGGCGCAGGTCGGCGGATAATTTGAGCATATCCGAAACCTTCATGCCCGCATAGAAAGCCGCCTCGGAGGGCAGATAGCCAACCTCTGAAAGGATTTTATCCTTTTCTTTGACAACGTCATAACCCAAAACCGTGGCGCTTCCGCTATCGGGTGCAATGAGAGCGAGGAGCGTACGAATGGTGGTCGATTTTCCCGCGCCGTTTGGACCGATGAAACCGAAAAAACTCGCCTCTTCCACCGACAGATTTACGTTCTCAATGCCCCGCGTTCTGCCGTAATATTTCGTTAGATTTTTGATTTCTATTGCCTTGTTCATTCGTTACCTCTGCTCGTTTTCGTTCGTTTTTGCCGTCATTCGTTATCCTTTTTTGCAAACGGACATCTCTTACCGATGCATTGATTATTCTTTGCCGAGTATAAACACACGGGCATTTTCTTTTCCATCTGCACGCCGAAGTTCTCACAAACGAAGTCAATGGCGTTCAGAATTGATAAGTAAGCGTCTCTTTTACAGCAACGGGGGCCGCCGACCTCTCCAATGGCTAAAAGAGAGCGCGAGGTCATCTTGTGCGAAAGACCAAAGTTCTCACCGCCAAGCGGCGTTGAGCCGGAAATGATTGACACGAACATTCCGCTGCTAATCCCTGCGCCGCAAGCACCCCAAAATCCGCAAGCACCGCCGGGGACGGACCTGCCGCGATTCATCATCTCACGCAAAGCCTTTTCAAACTCGATTTCGCCACCTGCATTTTTGTATGCGGTGAGCAAAGCCATGCCGACCATGATATGATGCTCGGGGCCGTGCATATGGCAAAAAGGCTCTGCCATCATCTTATTCATGATTTCAATGGGATTTTTCGAGGTTTCGTTTAGGCACAAGCCAAAGAGAACGTCGATGCCCTTCGTATGACAATCGTTGCAAACGTAATGCCCATTGACACATCGTGTCTTGCTATTCTCTTTTTTATGGCAAATGGCGCACTCCATTTCGATATCTTCATTTAGATATTCAAGACCCGCCTTGCAAATTAAGCATTCCTCTTTCATCTTTACCTTCCAAAATTCGATTTCAATTGAAAGTATATATCAATCAAACACTTTTTCCGAGTTCAAACGCTTCTTTTAGTTTTTGATTGTCGTCTATATCCCCTGGCTTATCCACGCCGCCGCAGAAGACACTTCCCTTTAATTCTGCCTTTTCAAAGCAATCGATCCAACCCGTAAGCCCTGACAAAGCCCTCTCG
>JAZSOK010000162.1:0-21852 GCA_045536865.1 Eubacteriales bacterium | reverse complement strand
TCCCGCCTCGTACAACCCTCTCGCTACCGCATCATTGCCCGATAGAAGTTCTTTCATAAATTTCTCCTCGTTTTATCTGACGTGCAAAAAAGCACGTCGCTTCTCTTTCGTTACTTGCATGTCAACGGATAAAAACCGTGTTGCTTATTTCGTCGTCTGCGATTCGACCAAACGGCCGCCGCCGTAACGCTCACGCAATACGGGCTTTTCTATCTTACCCGTGGGGTTGCGCGGAATTTTCTCAAAAATGACGTGCTTCGGGCGCTTGTATCGCGGAAGTTCCGTGCAGAACGCACGGATGTCTTCTTCGGTACACGTAGCCCCCTCCTTCACCTCAATGATGGCGGCGGTCACCTCACCCAATCGCTCGTCGGGCACGCCAATGACGGCAACGTCCTTGATCGCACTGTGCGCGCGTAAAAAGTCCTCGATCTGCACGGGGTAGATATTCTCACCGCCCGAGATAACGACGTCCTTTTTGCGGTCAACCAAGTACAGAAAACCGTCCTTATCGCGCTTTGCCATGTCGCCCGTCAAAAGCCATCCGTCACGCAGTACCTCGTCTGTCGCTTCGGGATTTTTGTAATAGCACTTCATGACGCCCGGACCGCGCACGGCAAGTTCGCCGACCTCATCGTCGCCGACCTCACTGCCGTCGGGCGCAATCACCTTCGTTTCCCAAAGGTAGCCTGCACGTCCAATGGCGCCCACGTGGTCAATGTTTTCCGTACCGAGGTGGACGCAACCGGGGCCGATGGACTCACTCAAACCGTAGTTCGTATCGTATTCGTGTTGGGGAAAATGCTCTTTCCAACGGCGGATCAAACTGGGCGGAACGGGTTGCGCGCCGATGTGCATCAAGCGCCAACGGTCAAGATTGTATTGGTCAAGCGGCACGCGACCGCTATCAATTTCATCCAAAATGTCCTGTGCCCACGGCACGAGCAACCAGACGATGGACACGTCCTCGTCGGATACGGCACGCAAGATCCATTCGGGCTTCACACCGCGAAGAAGAACGGCGCGGCTTCCCGACAAAAGACTGCCGAACCAGGGCATTTTTGTCCCCGTATGATAGAGCGGCGGAATGCAAAGAAAAACGTCCTCTCTCGTCTGACGGTGGTGCTTTTGTTCAACAAGACATGCCGATTCAAGCGCCGTGTGCGAATGTAAGATAGCCTTCGGGAAGCCCGTTGTGCCCGAAGAAAAATAAATGGCGGCATCGTCGTCGGGAAAAAGTTCGACCATGGGCGGCTGGGTGGAGCAATACTTGACAAACGTCTCGTACTTTTCGGCAAAGGGTGCCGATGCGCGACCGATATGGAACATAAAACGCACCTTGTCAAGTGTTCCGGCAATGGGTTGCAAGCGGTCGATAAATTCGTCACCGAAAACAAGCACCTTCACGTCTGCCAAATCAAGGCAGTAGGCAATCTCGTCACCCGTATAACGGAAATTCATGGGGACCGCCACCGCGCCCGCCTTCAAAATACCAAAATAAATGGGCAACCATTCAAGGCAGTTCATCATCAAAATGGCAACCTTGTCACCCTGCACGATCCCACGACTGAGAAGCAGATTGGCAAAGCGATTGGCGCGCAAATCAAACTCGCGCCACGTCAGTTCGCGGCGATATTTTTCGCCCGTGTTCCGTTCAATCAAACTAAATTCACGCCATGTTTCGGCGCTGTCCTGCGCATCCGACGGATTTAATTCCACAAGTGCGGTTTCATCTCCGTACAAACGCGCGTTTCTTTCAAGAAAACCAGTAATCATGTCCTTTTCTGCACGACACTCGTGCATCCTTTCTTTTTGGTCGGGCACTCCGACGTCCTAAAAAAACAAAAAGTCCCCGTTGACACGAGGACGAGCAATGCACGTGGTACCACCTCTTTTTACTACGGCTTCACAACCGTAGCCTCTTGCGGCACACACGATGCCGCCATGCGTTAACGGGCACACCCGCCACGGCCTACTACGTAACGTTTCAACCGGGTACTCTCGGAAGGTATTCGTAACATAACGCGTGCCGCCTCGCACCGCCCGACGGCTCTCTGAAACGCTTTTTATGTAACTACTTGTTTCCGGTCACTGTATTTTCTTCAATTATATCATACGCAAACCCGTTTGTCAAGCAATATCGTCATCATTCGAGCCTCTTACAAAAGAAAAAATCATCCAAAAAAGACAAACGGAGATGATGCTTAAAAACCAAAGAAACGTTTATGGCGCGCAAAACGAAATCCGCCCGTTTGGAATCTTCATTTCATTTTGCGCGCCGTCTGTCAGACAAGCATCGGCTCCTTGCTTTTTTCCTCTTCGTGAGCCGTTTTTGCCTCGACCTTGGTCTGCACGGCGGAGTTCTCCGCTTCAATTTGCTCCTTGGCGTTGGCAAGCATCAGTTTAATTCTGTTTTCTTGGTTGACGCGCGTTGCCCCCGCATCGTAGTCGATGGCAACGATATTGACGTCGGGGTGGCGCTCCTTCAAGGGCTTCATCATTCCCTTACCGACGATGTGGTTCGGCAGACACCCGAAGGGTTGGGTGCAAACAATGCTCTTGACACCGTGATGAATAAGCTCTTGCATCTCTGCCGTCAAAAGCCATCCCTCTCCCATCTTCATGCCCGTGCCGATGGCACCGTCAAGCAAGCGGCGCGTATCGTCAAAATAGGTGGGCGGTGTGAAATGACCGTCCGCCTTCACCGCGTCAATGAGCGCGCGTTGACGGCGAAGAAGATAACTGTATACAACGCGAGAGCCGAGCGCTTTCAGACGGCCCTTGTCGTAAAGTTCCCTGTCTACAATGCCGTTATAGATACAGTAAAGGCAAAAGCCGAGAAAATCGGGCAGTACGGGCTCTGCCCCCTCCGAGATGAGAAAATCCTCCAAATTGTTGTTGCCGAGGGGTGAGAACTTCACGAAAATTTCTCCCACGATGCCGACGCGCACGCCCTTTTCCACCCTTTTCGGAACGGCGGCAAAATCGGCAATGATTTGGGGGTAGAGTTTATCCATATCCCGTTGCTTAAAATTCTTGCCCGCGCCCAAATCAGCACTGAGGCGCGCCGTCCACCTGTCGGCAACGGCCTGCGTAGCCCCGCTTTGCAATTCGTACGGACGGCATTGATTGCGAAGGAGCATCAAAAGGTCGCCGTAAAGGACCGCCGCCACCATACGCCGTAGCATCGGCAGGCTCATTTTGAGAGAACTGCCCTTTTCCATGCCGCTAAAATTCAACGACAATACGGGAATATAGTCGTAGCCCGCTTTTTCAAGCGCCTTGCGTAACAAAAAGATGTAATTGGACGCACGGCATCCGCCGCCCGTTTGAGAGATAAGTAACGCAATTTTGTGCTTGTCGTATTTGCCGCTTTCCACCGCATCGATCAATTGACCGATGACGAGAAGCGCGGGATAACAGGTGTCGTTATGGACGTAGCGAAGCCCTTTTTCAATGACGGACGGCCCTGTGTTTTCAAGAAGCACCGCCCGATAACCGTAGGAACGAAAGATGCCCTCAAACATGGTAAAATGCATGGGGAGCATGGTGGGAACAAGGATGGTATAATCCTTTTTCATCTCGTCTGTAAAGCGTGTGTATTTCATGCGGTCACCTCCTGTTCACAACGGCTCGCCTGTATATGCCCTGCGCGTTCATCAAGTGCCCCAAGCAAACTGCGTAATCTGATACGCACGGCGCCGAGGTTGGTGATTTCGTCAATCTTGATCTGCGTGTAAAGTTTGCCGCCCTCTTCCAAAATGGCGTGCACCTCGTCCGTCGTAATGGCGTCAATGCCGCACCCAAACGAAACGAGTTGCACAAGTTCCGTGTCATCGTGCAGTACGGCGTACCGCGCCGCACGGTAAAGGCGCGCGTGATACGTCCATTGATTTAAGACGGAAAGGCTCGGCATCGTCTTCTTGTCTTCTTGCAGTTCGGCACTGGCACAGTCCTCACTGACAACGACGAAGCCGAGTGACACCGCCAACTTGTCAATGCCGTGCCCGATTTCGGGATCGATGTGGTAGGGGCGACCTGCCAAAACCAATATGCGTCTGCCGCTTTCGCGTGCAAAGGCAATGGCTCGTCTGCCCTCCTCATGTACGTCGTCCATCCATGCGCGGTACGCCTCGTAGCCTGCCTTCACCGCATTTTTTAGATTGCGGTGTCCGATAGGTCCAAAGACCCCTTCAAGACAAGTGCCCAGTGCATTTGCCAAAACGCGCTCGTTGTTTATGTCGAGATAGGGGTAAAGAAACTTCACCTTTGAAAGGCTCTCCACGTTGCCCTTCAACAGTTCGGAATAATAAGCAACCACGGGACAGTTATAGTGATTGTCGCTCATATGCTCGTCAAAGTTGTAGGTAAGGCAGGGATAGAAGATAGCATCCACGCCCTCCTCAATCAGTTTTTCAATGTGCCCGTGCATCAACTTGGCAGGGTAACATGCGGTGTCGGAGGGGATGCTATACTGCCCCTTCGTATACAGTTTTCGTGAAGAAAAGCCCGAAGAAACCACACGGAAGCCGAGCGAGGTAAAAATGGCGTGGAAGAAAGGATACAGTTCGTACATGCCGAGCGAAAGAGGAATGCCTATCGTGCCGCGCCGTCCGTCACCCGTCGGTAGCGCCGCCAGTTTTTGGCGTTTGTATTCATACACGTTCGGCAAAGGGACGATGTCCTTCAAGGCAATGCCCTGTCCGCGTTCGCACTGATTGCCCGAAATAAAGCGCCGTCCGTCGCCAAAGGTGTTGACGGTCAACTGACAGTGATTGGTGCAACCGCTGCAACTTGCCACGCGAGAGGTATGCACAAAGTTTTTGAGTTCCGCCTGTGTCAGGATGGTGGAATTGCCGTTACTGCGGTTGCGCGCATGTAACGCCGCGCCGTAAGCACCCATCAAGCCTGCAATGGCAGGGCGCGTCACAGACCGCCCGAGTTCCAATTCAAAACTACGCAAGATGGCATCGTTTAAGAAGGTACCGCCCTGCACCACGATGTTTTTGCCGAGCGCATCGGCAGAGGGGGCGCGGATGACCTTATACACCGCGTTTTTGACAACGCTCATGCAAAGCCCGGCGGAAATATCCGAAACCGTTGCGCCGTCCTTCTGCGCCTGCTTCACCGAGGAGTTCATAAAAACGGTACACCGACTGCCAAGGTCAACGGGGGCACGCGAGGTCAGTCCCAGTTTGGCAAAGGACTCCGCATCGTAGCCGAGCGAACGGGCAAAGGTTTCGATAAACGAGCCGCAACCCGAGGAGCATGCCTCGTTCAACATAATACTGTCAATGGAGTCGTTTGCAATGCGGAAGCATTTGATATCCTGTCCGCCAATATCCAAAATAAAATCGACGTGGGGATCAAAATGCCGTGCGGCGGTAAAGTGCGCCATCGTTTCCACAAGTCCCGCATCAATGCGAAAAGCGTTCAGGATGAGTTCCTCGCCATAGCCCGTCACCGCGCTCCCCGCAATGCGGATATCGTCGCCTATCAAGCGGTAAATTTCCTCCAACTGCTCGCGGATGATCCCCACGGGATTGCCGCGGTTGGAGTGGTAGTAGGAATAAAGGATGCGCGCATCCTCCGTCATCAACACGAGTTTCGTGGTCGTCGAGCCGCAGTCAATGCCGAGATAGGCATTCCCACGGTATTCTTCAACCGTCGCCGTCTGTACGTCTGCGCGTGCATGACGCTCGCAAAACTGCTTGTACTCCTCCTCGTTTTCAAAAAGCGGACGGCGGTGTGAAACGGTATCACCCTCGCTCTTCCCTTCGGTGGAAAGCATCTCCAAAATCCGCTCAACCGTAAAATGTTCCTTTTGCTTTGCGGCGTAAACCGATGCGCCGAGGGCAACGGCATACAACCCGTAATCGGGAAAAAGCGCTTCCTCGTCGGACAGACATAAGGTTTCCCTGAAACGGTCGCGCAGACCGCGGCAGTAGTAAAGAGGACCGCCAAGAAACATGACGTGCCCCGCAATGCGCCGCCCCTGTGCCAACCCTGCCACCGTCTGATTGACCACCGCCTGATAAATACTGGCGGCAATATCTTCTTTGGATGCGCCTTGGTTCAAAAGCGGTTGAATGTCCGTTTTGGCAAACACGCCGCAACGGGAGGCAATGGGGTATATGCGCTTATGGCGCAAACTCAACTCATCGAGTTCACTTGGCGTCACGTCCAAAAGCGTGGACATCTGATCGATAAAAGCACCCGTGCCGCCTGCACACGTGCCGTTCATACGCTCGTCAGTGCCGCCCGTCAAAAAGATGACCTTGGCATCCTCACCGCCAAGTTCCACGACCGCATCCGTTTGGGGAGCAAGTGCCCGTACCGCCTCCGACGTTGCAAATACCTCTTGCACGAAAGGAATGCCCGCATCGCACGCCATGCCGTACCCCGCAGAGCCTGAAATGGCAAAGCGAATGCGCTTCCCTCGAAGATGCTCGCTAATCTCATTGAACATGGAATGGGCCTTTTGCCGTACAAGAGAGAAATGTCGCTCGTAGCGCCAATACTTTACCTCTCCCCCTTCAATCACTACAATTTTGGCAGTAGTAGAGCCGATATCCATGCCGACAACGGTGTCTGAAACACCTGCTAATTTGTCGATTTTCAAATTGATCTCCATGTTTTTTCCTTCTTTTTCTACTTTTCTCCGTTTAAAAACCTGTCAAGCCCGTGCCGTCAAAGGCGGGAATAAAACTCTCGGAGGCGCTTTCCCCCTCCTGTAAATAAAGTTGTTCTATGCCCAGTGCAAGTGCATATTCCGTCAGGTGCCGATATTCCGTCTTGTAAACGCGGCGCAAAAGTTCGGGGAAATCCGACGCGCCTTCCATTGGCGTATATTGGCTCATCAAACTGACGTAAACGTCATTGCCGTAGGTCGCCAAGTGGCGAAGCACGTGGCGTGCATCCACTTCGCCCTTCGGTAGCACGAGATGCCGCACAATAACACCCTTTTTCATCTGCCCCTTTTCGTCAAAGACGGGCGCGCCCACCGCTTTTACCATCTCGTCAATGGCACGTAGCGCCACCTCGGGATAGTCGGGGGCATGCATATACCGTATGGCGCGGCGGCGCGAAAGTGTTTTCAGGTCGGGCAAATAAACATCCACCAAACCGTCCAATGCGCGGATGGTCTCTACGCATTCATAGCCGCTTGTGTTATACACAACGGGAAGCGAAAGCCCCTTGTCGCGCGCCAAAAAAAGCGCCTCCGCAACAAGCGGAAGATGCGGTGTCGCCGTCACCAAATTGATGTTGGCAGCGCCCTTCTTTTGTAACGAAAGAAAGGTGTCCGCAAGATTTTCGACCGAGAGGGGAACGCCCTTCCCCTCGTGAGAGATCGGCCGATTTTGGCAGTAAACGCACAAAAGAGAGCAACCGCTGAAAAAAACGGTGCCCGAGCCCGCCTCGCCCACCAAGCAAGGCTCTTCCCACATGTGCAGTGCGGCGCGCGAACAAAGTAGCGTATCTCCCATTTGGCAAACGCCGCGCGCCCCTGTCGTTCTGTCAACGAGGCACTTACGCGGACAAAGCGCGCACCGCTTATAAATATCCCTTGAAAGCATGCTCACGGGCATGATTTTTCCTGCTCCTTCGTCAATTGCTCGTCAAGACAAACAATCATCTCGGCAATCACGGCAATCCCCTCCAAAAAGGCGGGAATAGAAAGGAATTCATCGGTAGCGTGGTATCTGCCCGAGGTCATACCTTCCCCGTACGATGCAACCGTACCGACGGAAAATGCATTCGGCAAGTACCGTGCATAGGTTCCGCCACCCATATAAAAGGGCTTTGCCTCACCGCCCGATGCCCGTTTGTAAACGTCGCAAAGCGCCTTGGCATAGACCGAATCTGCGGCAATCTTAAATCCTTTTTGATTTTCAACAAACTCTGCCTTCCATCCCATACCCACACGGGAAACGACACGCAAAATACGCGCTTCCAGTTCTTCTTCACACAATTCCGTGCCGTAACGCACGTCCATCGAAAAGGTTAGTCCCCGAAGGTCGCCGCGCACAATCCCGTTCGTTGCCGTCAAAGGACCAAAATCCTCGTCCGTGTAGGCAATTTCCCAAGAAGTACCGTAAGGGTCGCGAAGAAGCGAGGCAAGTTCGCGGAAGATTTCTCTGTCGTTTGCAGAGAGGGCGCGGCACCCCGAAAGCAGTCTTGCCGCAAGAGAGAAGGCGTTCTTTGAATGTTTCGGCTCGCTTGCATGGGCGGGGATGCCCACCGCCGTCAACAAAACGTTGCCGTCAAGATAGGAAAGCGAAAAATCGCCGTCGTCGCCAATGGCCGCCTTCAACTCATCAAAAAGGGCATCCGTACCGCGCAACGTGATTTGTGCGCGGTCAAGCACCACGTTAAAGGCAGAGCCGCCCTCAATTTTTAAAACGTCATGAAAGGGGGGCGTGTGAACAAAAAAGCGACAAATCCCCTTTTCGCCGCAACAGAAAGGAAAAGAACTGTCCGGCACGAGGGAAACGTCGGGCTTGCGCGCCTCGTTTTTCGTAAAATCTTCTATATCGCGCATGCCGCTTTCTTCATTTGTCCCAAGAAAAACGCGCACACGGTTTTTAGGGGACATGCCCAACTCGTTCAGGGCGCGAAGCGCGTACAGGGCGGCAATGGCGCCCGACTTGTTGTCAACGACACCGCGCCCGTAAAGAACGCCGTCGCAAAGCGTGGGGGTAAACGGCTCGCACACGCGCCAACCGTCGCCCGCAGGAACAACGTCCAAATGGGTGAACACGCCGATATGCGCCTCACCCGTACCAACGTCGGCAAGGCCGTAGGTCGCCGCATCCGTTATTTTGGCACCGAGGGGAGAAAAGAGGGCAAGCGCCGTATCCAATGCCTCTTTGCAAAAAACGCCGAAGGGCGCATCGGGTGTCGACGACCCTTCCACCGAAGGAATTGCCGCAAGGAGAGATAGATCCCTCACGATATCCGCTTTATGTTCTTCCATGTACCGGCGGAGCAAACGCCCCCTATCCGACGTTGACATATGTAAACTCCTTTTGTGCAAAAGTATTTGACTTGTTCTCGCCGCAAAAATCGACAATATCTATAAATTACAGTATAGCACTAAAATACCTCAAAGTCAACCGTCAATTTGCGCGCTTTTTCGCCCTGCATTGCCCCCGACAAAACGCCTTTTCCCAATGCTTTCGCGCTTTTTCGGACGGCGGAAAAGCAGTCGCCAAAAAGACCGTAAAACAAAACACAGAACATTTTACGCTCGCTTCTATGAAAGGTATTCCCTTTTTTGAAAAAACGGTATCACGGTCAAAAAGCACCAAGCGTCAGGTCGCATCGCTAAAAAAATAACGCGCATCCCGACGATAAAGGATTTTTCGTCCGTCCTTGCCGTCACGGAAGATAAGCCCCGCGCGCGAAAGGCACCACAAAGCGCGTGCCGTCTGCCGTTCGCTCAAATGCGCTACCTTTCCGTACGCCGCCGCAGTAAAGGGATTTGGCAGGTCGCTTGTCACAAACGGGGTGCAGTCTGCCGTACAGGTGAGCAAAAGACGGTCGGCAAGGGATAAAGGATAGCGCTCCATGCGGTGCGAGCCGCGCTTGCCTCCCCGTCTGCGACCGTCCTGCAAGCGATACTCCTGCATGTCAATGAGTAAAAGTTCGATAGTCAAATTGCCCCCGTCAAGATAGGGCAAAAGATAGGAAAGTTCCCAAAGGGCATCAAAAAACGTGCCCGTATGCGGGCTTTTGCGCGGAGGTGTCGCCTCCCCCGTTTCGGGGTCAAGCCAAATAAGAAATTTTTGATGCGGCAAGGGGCATACCACCCGTACGGGTTGGTCTGCCTCAAAATATCTTTCGATTTTTCTCTTTAATGGCGCAAATCCGCCCGTCTGAATTTCAATGGCGCGCCCATCAAGCAAGGCATCTGCCACCATGCCCGCACATGCTTGCTCGTGGAGCGCGTCGTTCGGTTGATAAAAATATTTTAACGTGGAATGTAAAAGTTTCTCCCGATACACACCGATTTTTGGATTGACCTTTTCCTGTCCGCTATGTGCCATGGCACGCGCACGCGCCAAAAGAAATTCATCGGCACCGAGGACGGCGCGCGCATCTGTCGTCATCTGTTCACTCTCCGTTTGTATGTTTTTTAGGAATGCCTTTGCCCTGCCGATGCCGTCGGCAGTATCGTCGTAAGCACCCTTTACGGCAAACGCAATCCCTTTGGATAATGATTTTTCAAAACGCCCGAAACGACCTTGCCGCCGCCAAGCGGACAACCGTCAACCGTAACCGCGGCCCATCCGTCCGTAAGTTCCTCGGCGGCGACCGTTTCGCCGCGCAAATAAGCGTACGTACGCACATCTTCCGTCGTCAATGCAAGTTGACGGCGGAATTTTTGTCCGTAGGCGGAAAAGAAGGCGTGATGAGGTACGACCCGTCCCTTTTGCACCGTGCCGAGCGTAACCCCTGCCGAAAAGCAACCAAAGGGCGGCACCGCCAACTGCGGCGGCACGATTTCCAATCGTTCCCCCCGCTTTTTCACGGGATAAGGCAAAGCCTCGAAAAGCACGTCGTCCAAAAACGAAGAAACCGCCTTTTCCTCTTCCTTTGATAATTTGTCACCAACGGGAGAAAAGCGGGGCGTGTGTCTTTGCCCGTCGCCCTCTTTCTTTAAGAGCGCCATGAACTGCCCCTCACCTGCCGTGACGTGGGGGTAAAACCGCCGCGCAAGCGACAGTGTGGGCGAAAAGCCGTCGGTCACCCCGTCTGCCGTGACGGCCCTTACCTCATCGCCGACAGGGCAAAGCGAAAATTCACCGTGGCGCGCCAAAAAGTCGGCAATCATCCCCTCGTTTTCCTCGATGGAGAAGGTGCAAGTGGAATACAGAAGATACCCGCCCTCTCGAACGCACCCACATGCCGCTTCCATGATTTCCTTTTGCCGCAAGGCACACATCGTCACGCGCGCCTCCGACCATTCTTCGCGCGCCTCCGCGGATTTTCTGAACATGCCCTCACCCGAGCAAGGAACGTCTGCCAACACAAAATCAAAATAGTGAGGATACCAAGAAGCAAGTACGGCGGGCATGACGTTTGTCACCACCGCGTTACGCACGCCGAGCCTCTCCATCTGCCCCGTCAAAATGCGGCACCGTGAGGCAATCGGCTCGTTTGACAAAAGAAAGCCCCCTTCGCCGATGGCGGCGGCAAGTTGTGCGCTTTTGCCACCGGGCGCGGCGGAAAGGTCGAGAACAAACCAATCGGGCTTTGGCTTCGCGGCGGCGACCGTACTCATGGCACCGGGGTCTTGAAAATACAATGCCCCCGCCTGATGAAGGGGATGTGTCCCACTCAACGTATCATCGACGTAATAGCCGTCCGTCGTATAGGGAATGGGCGAAAGGCCGAGGCTATTTGCCATGCGCGTACCGTCCGTTACTTTTAGGGGATTGATACGCACGCCGCGCACGGGCGCATCCTCCTGAAAGGCACGGCGAAACGCCTCGTATTCTTCGCCGAGCATGCGCTCCATGCGGTCTAAAAACGCCTTTGGGAGCAAATACTCTGCTTCGTTTTTCCCCTGTGCCCCGTTTCTTTCGTTCATTCGTTTCATCCCCTTACAAGGCGGCTATACCGCCAAAAAAGTTTGATTTTATCATGTCATATTATAGCGAAAAAACGGGCTTTTGTCAACCGTAAACTGCCTTAATTGCGTTTTTCTCCGTCCTGTCAAGCACCTCTTTTGCCACACACGCGAAAAAGAAACGCGCCGAATGAGAACGGCCTTTGCAGAAATTCCGCCAAAAAAGCAAAAAACATTGTCAAAGCATAGGATTTTTCTTGCAATTGGGGTGACCGTGTGTTATAATGTATGGGAGATTTACGGCTATTTTTCGTTAGCCCTCGGAAGGAACAACAAATCATGGTGAATGATACCTATAAGGATAAGGTCGTTGCCGTTGTCGGCGCGGGGCACGCAGGTATTGAAGCGGCGTTGGCTTGTGCGCGCCTCGGCATCAATACGCTTTTGTTCACGCTCAGTTTGGATGCCGTGGCAAACATGCCCTGCAACCCCTCCATCGGCGGTAGCGGCAAGGGGCATCTCGTCTACGAGATCGATGCCCTCGGCGGTGAGATGGGACACGCCGCCGACCTTGTAACGTTGCAAGCACGCACCCTCAATTTGGGTAAGGGTGCCGCCGTCCATTCAAAGCGCGTGCAGGCAGATCGCCTCGCATACCGTGCGCTGATGAAGCACACCCTAGAACTGACCGACAACCTTCGCTTAATTCAAGCGGAGGTCACAGGCCTTTCCTTTGAAGAAAAAGACGGCGCGCTTTCTGTCAAAGAATTACACACCAACCTCGGTGAAACCTATACAGTTGACAAGGTGATTTTGGCGACGGGCACCTACCCCGAGGGGCGCATTTTCGTCGGTAACGTATCCTATGAAAGCGGCCCCGACGGCATGTGCGCCTCGCACGGACTGTTCTCATCGCTTCGTCGTGCGGGTGTCAACGTCATGCGCTTCAAAACGGGAACGCCCGCGCGCGTTCTTCGGCAGTCGCTTGACTTTTCTAAAATGGAAAGGCAGGACGGAGAGGAAAACGCCATTCCCTTCTCCCTAAAAACCGATCCTGCGGACATGCCTAAAAAGAACATCCCCTGCCACATGGTGTATACAACGAAAAAAACGCATAAAATCATCCTCGACAACCTCTCAAAAAGCGCCTTGTACGGTGGACAGATCACGGGGACGGGTCCGCGCTATTGCCCCTCTATTGAGGACAAACTCGTGCGCTTTGCCGATAAGGAACGACACCAACTCTTTGTCGAGCCGACGGGCGCCGACACGGAAGAAATGTATTTGCAGGGGTTTAGCACCTCCATGCCCCCCGACGTGCAAAAAGAGATGATTGCCTCCCTCCCCGGCTTTGAAAACGCCAAAATCATGCGTTACGCCTATGCCATCGAATACGACTGTGTCGATCCGACGGAGCTTCGCCCCACCCTTGAATTTATCCGCATCGGCGGTCTTTACGGCGCAGGGCAATGCAACGGCACCTCGGGCTACGAGGAGGCGGCGGCGCAGGGCTTGGTGGCAGGCATCAACGCCGCGCTCGCCATCAAGGGTGAGCCACCCACGGTGCTTCGCCGCGCATCCTCCTACATCGGCACCATGATTGACGACCTCGTGACAAAGGGCACGAAAGAGCCCTACCGCATCATGACCTCGCGCTCCGAATACAGACTGCTCCTTCGTCAAGATAACGCCGACCTCCGCCTGACGGAGATAGGCCATCGCGTCGGTTTGATCGACAATGCGCGCTATCAAGCCTTTCTTCAAAGAAAGGATGCCATTCAAAAGGAAATCGAACGTCTTTCCAAAACCGTTGTTCCCCCCTCGGCGCAAACGCGAACAGTCTTAACCGCGCTCGGCTCTGCCTGCCCCGAAACGGGCATTACGCTCGCCGAACTTTTGCGCCGTCCGGAACTCGACTACGATACCCTATCCCCCCTTGATAAAAACCGCCCCGCACTTCCAAAGGACGTCTGCCTCACCGCCGCCCTTGAAGTCAAGTACGAGGGCTACATCCGCCGTCAACTTGCCGAGGTTGCGCGCAGAGAAACCATGGAAAACATCGCCTTGCCCGAAACGCTTGATTACCGCGAAATCCGCGGCTTGCGATTAGAGGCGGCAGAAAAGCTTTCTCGCGCACGTCCTTTGAGTGTCGGACAGGCATCGCGCATGAGCGGTGTCAACCCTGCCGACGTCTCCGTGCTTTTGCTCTACTTAAAGCAGAAAAAACCTGAAACACAGGCAGTAGAAATTGACGATAAAACAAGCAAATAAACGCAAAACGAGATAAACAACGAGGATGTTTACGATGACAGAAACAGTTCAAACCGCGCTCAAAAGATTGGTATTATACGCCCTTGACCGCCACCTGATCGAAGAAGAAGACACCGCGTTTGCCATAAACGGCCTTTTGGACAAACTCGGTCTTTCTGCCTATGAAGACCCCTGCATTACGGGTGAACTCCCCCTTGAAGACATCTTAAAAACGCTGAACGACTATGCAGCAGAGGCAGGACTTCTTGAAAATGACAGTGTCGTCTACCGCGACCTGTTTGACACCTCCTTGATGGGTGTTTTAACACCGCGCCCCTCCGAGGTGCAACGCCGCTTTTTTGACCTATATAAAGAAAGTCCGCAGGCGGCAACCGATTACTTTTGCCGTCTCTCATACGATGCGGACTATATACGCGCCTACCGCGTTGTGCGCGACCTAAAATGGCAGACCCCCTCCGCCTACGGCGATATGGACATCACCATCAACTTGTCAAAGCCCGAGAAAGACCCTCTCGCCATTGCCAAGGCAAAACTCCTCCCCCAAAGCGGATATCCAAAATGCCTTCTCTGCCATGATAACGAGGGCTTTGTCGGTAACGCAGGCAAGCCCGCACGCCAAAATCTCCGCCAAATCCCCATGACGCTCGGCGGCGAACTTTGGTATATGCAGTATTCCCCCTACGTCTATTATAACGAGCATTGCATCGTGCTTTCCGCAAAACACGAGCCCATGAGCATAAAAGAAGAAACCTTCGTACGCATGCTTGACTTCGTCGCCGCTTATCCCCATTATTTTATCGGCTCGAACGCCGACCTTCCCATCGTCGGCGGCTCCATTCTTTCGCATGACCACATGCAGGGCGGACGGTACACCTTTGCCATGGCGAAGGCACCCATCGCGCAAAAACTCTCCTTTGCCGATTTCCCGACCGTTGCTTCGGGCATCGTCCGTTGGCCGATGTCGGTCATCCGTCTGTCCTCTTCCGACCGCACGGCGTTGACCGCACTCGCCGTCCGCATCCTTGATGCATGGCGCGGCTACACCGATGAAGAGGCGTTTATTTTCGCCGAAACAAACGGCGAAAAGCACAATACGATCACCCCCATCGCCCGTATGCGCGACGGTCTTTTTGAACTCGACCTCGTTTTACGTAACAATATCACGACAGAAGAGCATCCCCTCGGTGTCTACCATCCGCACAAGGAACTTCACCACATCAAAAAGGAAAACATCGGCTTGATCGAGGTCATGGGCCTTGCCGTGCTTCCTGCCCGTCTCGCAGACGAACTGACCCTCGTTGGCGAAGCACTCCTCAACGATACCGATATGGAAGCAGACGACCGTATTGCGCACCATGCAGAATGGGCAAAAGAAATCAAGAAAAATCATCTCGCACTGACAGAGGATAACGTGCAAGACGTTCTCCGCACCGAGGTCGGCGCCGTGTTCGTCAAGGTGCTTGAAGATGCGGGCGTGTATCGTGCAGATAACGACGGCCTGTCACGCTTTTTGCGCTTTACCGCCGCGTGCGGCGCAGAAAGAGTATAAGCATGGCACGGTTGCATTGGCGTGGCGGTGCCCTCTTGGCGCCCGTTCCCCCCGCCCTCATCAGTTGCAGTACGCCTGACGGCAAGGTCAATCTCGTGACGGTTGCGTGGACGGGCATTCTCTCCACCATCCCGCCAAAAACCTATATTTCTCTGCGCCCCTCTCGCCATTCCTACGGCATCATCTCCGAAACGAAGGAGTTTGTCATCCACCTTTGCCCGTCAAGTATGGCGCGCACTGTGGACTATTGCGGCATGTATACGGGCAAAAAGGTTGATAAATTGCGCGAAACGGGCCTGCACACCACCCCATCCGTGACGGTAGGTGCGCCGACGATAACAGAATGCCCTATCGCGCTTGAATGCCGCGTGACCGACTGCGTGCCGCTTGGCTCACACGTCATGATGATTGCCGACATCACGGCGGTCACGGTCGAGGACACCCTGCTCGATGAAAAGGGGGCTTTACACCTTGAAAGAGCAGACCTTTTGGCATACGCCCACGGAAACTATTACCGTTTAGGGGATGCCCTCGGCAAATTCGGCTTTTCGGCGGTCAAGCGGCAAAAAAGAAAAAGCGAAGGCAAGGCCGCGCCTGTCGAAAAGAGAAAAGAAAGCACCCAGACGAAGAAAGAAAAGCATCCCTATTCGGGCTACTATGCGATAAAGAAAGAAAAGGAAGAAAAGAAAAAGGAGTCGCGCGCGAAATCCGTCCGCAGGAACATGTCGCCATCACGCGAAAAAAAGAAATGATCCGTCGTTTTATTTCCTACTACCGCCCCTACAAGGCCACGTTTTTTGCCGATCTTCTGGCGGCGCTTGTCCTCGCCGTTTGTGACCTCGTGTATCCGCAGTTCACACGCGCCATCATCAACGATTTGATTCCCGACCAAAACTGGCGCATGATCCTCGTATACGCCGCCATCCTTTTGGGCATTTATTTAATCAAAACCGCCATGAACTACTTCGTCAACTACATCGGCCACTTGGTCGGTGTCGGGATGCAGGCGGATATGCGGCGCGATCTGTTCGCCCATATGGAAAAACTCCCGTGCAGTTTTTATGACAACCACAAAACGGGTGCGCTCATGTCCCGTATGACAAACGATTTGTTCGACGTCTCCGAACTCGCCCACCACGGGCCGGAGGATTTGTTCATATCCGCCATTCTTTTCATCGGCTCGGGTGTTCTCATGCTACGCATCGATCCTTTCCTCACCCTGCTCGTCTTTTTGCTTCTTCCGCCGATGATCCTCTTTATGATTCGGCAACGAAGAAAAATGCGCGAGGCGTTTTTGAAGTCACGAGAGGAAATTGCCGAAATCAATGCAGGGCTTGAAAACAGTATTGCGGGCATCCGCGTCAGTAAGGCATACACCTCCGAAAACCATGAAAAAGAAAAGTTTGCCAAGGCAAACGGCCGCTTTGTCGATTCGCGGCGCGGTGCTTACCGTGCCATGGGAGAGTTTAGTGCGGGCATGGGACTTCTTATTGACCTCATCACCCTTGCCGTGTTGGCAGGTGGCGGTCTTTGCGTCATCTTTCGCGGTATGGATTACGGCGACTTGGTTGCCTTTATCTTGTATGCGAACGTCTTTTTGCAACCCGTGCGCCGCATCGTCGGCTTTGTCGAGCAATACCAAAACGGCATGACGGGCTTTGCGCGCTTTACGGAAATCATGGACGAAGAACCCGAATACGATGCCCCCGACGCCCGTCCCATCGGACGCGTTTCGGGCAATCTTTCCTTCCGTGACGTCAGTTTTTCCTACGAGGAAGGAACGGACGGCGAAAACGGCGATGACGGTCATCGGAGAAAAACCGTGCTTTCACATATCAGTTTTGATATCCCTGCCGGCAAAACGGTCGCGCTCGTCGGCTCGTCGGGCGGCGGCAAAACAACGGTCTGCCACCTGATCCCCCGTTTTTATCCGCTTGCAGAGAATGCGGGAACCATCACCTTGGACGGTGTGGATACGCGCAAGATCACCCTTACCTCGCTTCGTGAAAACATCGGCATGGTCTCCCAAGACGTCTTCCTTTTCAATGCAACGGTTTACGAAAACATCGCCTACGGCGTGCCCACTGCCACCGAGGCAGACGTTTTTTCGGCGGCGAAGCGCGCCAATATTCACAAAGAAATCATCGCTATGCCAAACGGCTACCAAACGGTCGTCGGTGAGCGCGGCGTCAAATTATCGGGCGGTCAAAAGCAACGCGTTGCCATTGCCCGCGCCTTTCTGAAAAATCCGCCTCTGCTCATTTTGGACGAGGCGACAAGCGCCCTTGACAACGCGACGGAGCGTATGATCCAAAAAAGCCTTGACGAATTGAGCGTCGGCAGGACCACCCTCGTCGTGGCACACCGTCTGTCAACGGTACGCCGCGCGGATGAAATTCTCTTCCTTGATGAAAAGGGCATCCGTGAACGCGGCACCCATGAGGAACTTCTCCGCCAAAACGGGGCGTACGCTTCCCTTGTCCGCGCAATGGAAGAAAGCACCGATACAAATACGGCAAAAGAGGCGACAACCGATACCGTCAACCCTGATACGCATTGATTGAAAAAACGAAAAAGAAGCGAGTATGAGATGAAACGAACACTCATTTGTGCCTTATACACGTCCCCCGAAAAATATGTAGGACAGGAAATCACCGTTTGCGGTTGGGTGCGCTCTGTGCGCGATAGCCGCGCCTTCGGCTTCATCGACCTGTATGACGGAAGCGGCTTTCGCTCCGTGCAAGTTGTATTCGAGCGCAAAAACATTGAAAACTATGAAGAAATCGCCCGTCTGAACGTCGGCTCGTCACTCGTTGTCCGTGGCGTGCTTGTCCTCACGCCGAGCATGAAGCAGCCCTTTGAAATTAAGGCTATCAACGTCACCGTAGAAGGGCCGTCCACCGCCGACTATCCTTTGCAAAAGAAACGGCACACCGTGGAGTTTCTTCGTGAAATCGCCTATCTTCGCCCCCGTACCAACCTTTTCTCCGCCGTTTTTCGCGTGCGGAGTGAGGTTGCCTTTGCCATCCATCGCTTTTTTCACGAGCGTGGCTTCCTCTACGTGCATACCCCACTCATCACCGCCTCGGATTGCGAGGGCGCGGGCGAGATGTTCCGCGTGACGACCCTTGATATGCAAAATCCGCCGCGCAAAGAGGACGGCAATATTGATTTTTCAAAGGACTTTTTCGGCCGCGCCGCCAACCTGACCGTTTCGGGACAGTTGGAGGGCGAGACCTTTTCTATGGCGTTTGGCAATATCTATACCTTCGGCCCTACCTTCCGCGCGGAAAATTCCAATACCGCGCGCCACGCCGCCGAGTTTTGGATGATTGAGCCCGAAATTGCCTTTGCAGACCTCGATGACGATATGGAATTGGCTTGGGATATGTTGCAGGCCATTTTGCGCCACGTTTTGAAAAACTGCCAAGACGAACTTGATTTTCTCAACCGTTTCGTCGAGGTCGGTCTTCTTGACCGCCTGCAAGCATTGGCAAAGCAAAGTTATTGCCGTATCACCTATACGGAGGCCATCGACCTTCTTGAAAAAAGCGGTGCAGACTTTTCCTATCCCGTGTCTTGGGGGGCAGATTTGCAAACCGAGCACGAGCGCTATCTCACCGAGGTTTTGTTCGGAAAACCCGTTTTCGTCACCGATTACCCGAAGGAAATCAAGTCCTTTTATATGCGCCTGAACGACGATGGCAAAACGGTGGCGGCGATGGATCTGCTCGTGCCGGGCGTTGGTGAGATCATCGGCGGCAGTCAACGCGAGGAGCGCGAAGACGTCTTACGCATGCGTATGCGCGAACTCGGCATGAAGGAAGAGGACTACGCGTTTTATATCAATTTGCGCCGCTATGGCGGCACCAAGCACGCGGGCTTCGGGCTTGGCTTTGAGCGCATCGTCATGTATTTGACGGGTGTCAAAAACATCCGCGACGTCATTCCCTATCCGCGCACCGTCGGCTCTGCCGAATATTGACGTCACCCATAAATATTGAAATTCACCGCGCCCTACCACGATATCCGCGATAATAGTGAAGATGACCAAAAAAGGACACCCACGACAAAGGAAGGACTTTTCCAAATGAAACTGATTGCCACATGTCTTTTTGGCCTTGAACATTTGCTCGGCGAGGAGATTGATGCGCTCGGCTACAAGCGCCTGTTCACCATGGACGGCCGTGTCGGCTATCTTGGCGACGAGTGCGCCGTTGCGCGCTCCAATATATTTTTACGCTATGCCGAGCGTGTGTATATTGAACTCGGGCGCTTTCCCGCCCGCACCTTTGACGAACTTTTTGAGGGCGTGCGCGCCCTGCCCCTCGAGGATTTTATCGGCAAAAACGATGCCTTCCCCGTCAAAGGCCACTCGATAAAAAGTGCGCTTTTCTCCCTCCCCGATTGCCAACGCATCATCAAAAAGGCGGCGGCAACACGCCTCGGCGCGCATTACGGTATTTCGCGCCTTGAAGAAAGCGGCACGCTGTATCAACTCGAATTTTTCATTTTCCGCGATGAGGCCACCATCATGATCGATACGTCGGGTGCGCCCCTACATAAGCGCGGCTATCGCACGGAGGCGAACGCCGCCCCCATTCGTGAAACTCTTGCCGCCGCCATGGCGGCAACGGCGCGTCCGCGCGGCAACGTGCTTTTTTGGGATCCCTTTTGCGGCTCGGGCACCATCGCCATAGAGGCGGCTCTTTTATACCGCCAAATCGCCCCCGGTCTTCACCGCCATTTCAGTGCCGAAAACTATCCGCAGTGCCCCGAAAAAAGTTGGCTTTTGGCACGAGAAGAAGCGCGCGCACGGGAAAACCGTGAGCCGTTTACCGTCTTTGCCTCCGATATTGATGAAAGCGCCGTCAGACTGACGGAGCGCAATCTCCGCCGCGCAGGTGTTGATGATTGCGTGCACGCCTTTCAGTGCGATGCCCTGACCATTCGCACGGAGGGCAGACGGGGCACTATCGTGTCCAATCCCCCCTACGGCGAACGCATGAACAGTCAGAGCGAGGTGGAAGAACTATACCGCGCGATGGGACGGCATTTTGAAACCCTTGCCCCCTGGCAAATTTATATCATTACCTCTCACCCCGACTTTTCCCGTCTGTACGGCCGCCGTCCCGACAAGGTACGCAAACTGTATAACGGCATGATTCCCTGCTATCTCTACCAGTTTTTCAAAAACCAAACGCGCACAGAAAAAAGATAACCGACGGTTATCAAAGAAAGGAAGAAGACCGCCATGCCCCAAGCAAAACACAAAACAAAACTCTTTTTGTCTTTTGCCGCACTTTGCCTTTTTCTTCTGCTTTTTTCTTCTTGTGGAGAGGAAAAGACCGCCTTTCAGGATGAAAACTATTTGTATATGAAGGTGTCGGACGGCTATGAGATCGTCCGTTATTTAGGCAGTGCCGAAGAGATTTCTCTGCCGACCGAGGCAAACGGCTCACCCGTCATTTCCATTGCGGACCGCGCCTTTTATGAAAACGAAACGCTCCGCCGCGTCACCGTCGGCGAAGGGGTGATCACCGTCGGTAAAGAGGCGTTTGCCTCTTGCACCGCCCTGCAAACCGTCTACTTACCAAACTCTGCCATCTCACTTGGCACCCACGCGTTTGCCGATTGCTCGTCACTGACAACAGTGCGCTTGCCCGAAACGCTTTCCAAAATAAGCGACCATCTCTTTTCGGGTTGTATCGCCCTCACCACCCTCTCCTTGCCACAAACGGTGACGTACATCGGTGACGGCGCATTCCAAAACTGTGTGTCCATCAAGAATTTGGACGTCCCCGAGCGCGCAACCTATATCGGTGCCGCCTTCGTTGGATGCATCTCCCTTGAAAGCATCACCCTCCCCAAGCAACTCACGAAAATCGAGCCGCGCACCTTTTTGCAATGCCGTAGTTTACGCCACGTCACCATGTATGACAAGGTGACGGCGATAGGCGAAAACGCCTTTGAGGATTGCGTGTCGCTAACGGGTGTTACCTTTTCGCGCAAACTTCAAAAAATCGGCGCGGATGCCTTCCGTGACTGTGCCCTTTTAGGCAACGTAACGCTTCACGCCGTCGTCAACGCCGAGGGGAAAACAGACGTGCTTCGCATTGGCAAAAACGCCTTCCTTAATTGCACTACCCTGCACACCGTCTACTATACGGGCACAGAGGAGCAATACGCCACCCTGCAAACAGACGAGGCGGGCAACGATACCTTCCTCTCGGCAGAAGTCGTCTATACCGCACCAAAGACGTAAAAGACAATTTGCCGAAAATCGCGCCCCGCACTTTGCAAATGACCGAAAGAAACGAACGGCACCCCTTCGGGGCGCCGCGTAACTCTATCGAAAAGCAAAACTTAATTAAAAAAGCCGAGCGAACAGTGGTTTGATTTAATCCCCTTAGAGTACACACTTGAAAAAACAAAAAGTTTTTCAAGACTACACTAA
>JAZSOK010000146.1:0-5603 GCA_045536865.1 Eubacteriales bacterium | reverse complement strand
AGGGGCAATCGGGGCGGTGCGGATTGATAACGGCAACCGCCTTTGGTAACTCGGGACGGCATTCATGGTGATCCGTCACCAAAACGTCCACACCAAGCGTTGCGGCGTACTCGATTTCCTCATTGGCGGTGATGCCCGTATCCACGGTAATAATCAAGCGTGTTCCCGCACTTGCCAATTTATCGATGGCGGCCTTTGACATACCGTATCCCTCACCCTCACGGTTCGGTATATAGTAATCAACCTGCGCGCCCTTCGATTTCAAATAAATATAAAGAATGCAGACGGCGGTCACACCGTCCACATCATAGTCCCCGAATACCGTGATTTTTTCCCCTTTTTCTACCGCAAGGAGCGCACGCGAAACCGCCGCTTCAATATCACGAAGAAGGAAGGGATTGCAAAGGACCTCGTTCTCCATCCCCAAAAACGCCTTGACACGCTCAACCGTTTGATAGCCACGATTAAAAAGAAGTTGTGCCGTCACGGGATGTAAGGAAAGTGTCCTCGCTATGTCAGACACAACGTCCTTACTGCACTCGGTGCAGTTTTCTTCACTGTCGGACAAAAGAATCCACTTTTTCTCTTTCTTTAATTTCTCATTTTGCATTATATGTACTACCGATTCGGGTGACGGCAAAGCGCGCCACCGCCTTTCGTTTATCAATCCTTGTCTGTGTCCTCGAAAAGCGCCGTTTTTTCGTCTTCATCATTAGATGCGGCAATGATTTTTGAAATCGACACCGTGCATCGTTTGCTCTCTCTTTTTTTGGCAAAAGCACCCACAACGGCATATACGAGGAGCATGCCGCCCACTGCGATAAGCAAAGAAAGGGCGCGACCTAAAAAAGAACTCATCGAAAAATAAAGTGTCAAAAAAACGGAAAGCGGAAGAAGAAATGCAAGAAAAGCATAAAAAAGCATTTGTCCCGACGTCGCCGTTAAAAGCACCTTGTCGCCGACGGATGCGCCGAGGGGATTATTTGCCTGCACCCTGTGCTTGGCATTGGAAATAAAAAGCGAGCAAGCATCGCATCCCTCTGCCTCGTGGTGGCATCCTTCACATGCGGATTTTCTCTGCACCTCCACCTCTGCGCGCTTATCATGTAGGGAGATGACAACGCCTATTTCCTGCATAACTTATCCTTCCAAAAAATCAAATGAAATAACGGTTATTTCGCGGCAGACGGCGCATAGACGGACATGAGTGCCAAAGCACTACGCAACCCGTCCAAAGCGGCACTGGTAATTCCGCCTGCATACCCTGCCCCCTCGCCCGCGGGATAAAGACCGCGGCAACCGACCGCCTCTCTTTTCTCGTCACGCACTATTCGAAGCGGTGCAGACGTTCTGGTTTCCGCGCCTGTCAAGAGTGCGTCGGGCGCATCAAAGCCGTCTGTACGCGCCCCAAAAGCGCGAATGCCATCCCTGAGCATAGAGCATACGAAATCGGGCAAAAAAAGCGAAGGGTCCGCCACACGGAACGCATGTCCACCCATATAGGTCGGTTGCACGCGAGATGGCTCGGACACGTACTTTTCATTCAAAAAGTCGCCCACGGTGCAAAGCGGCGCGGAATACTCGCCGCCACCTGCGACAAATGCTTTTCGCTCAATGGTCTCCTGATAAGCAATAGCCCCCTCTGGGGTGTTTCCAAAGTCGGTCGGCAACACCGATACCGCCAAGGCGGCATTGGCGTTCTTTCCCGCCCGCAAACGGTGGCTCATGCCGTTGACGACAAGGCCGCCCTCATGACTTGTGGCAGCCATGACCTCACCCCCGGGGCACATGCAGAAGGTGTATACGCCTCTTTCCCCGCTACGCGAAGAAAAACTGTATTCGGCATGCGGAAGACTTTTATGCTCGGCAAATGAACCGTACAAAGCACGGTCAATATCGGTTTGCAAGTGTTCGATACGCATACCGACGGAAAAGGGCTTTGGTGTCAGAAATAGCGGCTTTTTCATAAGCATACGGTAAGTGTCGCGCGCACTGTGGCCTATGGCCAACACAAGCGCCTCCACTTCGTTTGAAGTGCCGTTTGCCGAATATCCAACCAAATTATCGTTTTTGATATGCAATTCATCTAATCGCGTGTGATAATGAATTTCGCCACCCAAATCCGTGATGTGGGAAAGCATGCGGTCAACCACCGTACGCAAATAATCCGTACCGATATGCGGACGCGCCTGCCATAAAATATCCTCCGGTGCGCCAAACTCAACAAAGCGCCGAAGGATATATTGGTTATAGGGATCACTGACTCTCGTCATTAACTTGCCGTCCGAAAACGTTCCCGCACCGCCCGCACCAAACTGCACGTTTGTCTCCGTGTCCAACTGTCGGGTGCGATAAAATCACTCTATCACCTACACGCGGTCAGGAACACTGCCGCCCCGTTCAAGCAATAGAGGCGCATAACCGTTTTCCGCCAAAAGAAGGGCGGCAAAAAGTCCTGCGGGGCCACTCCCCACGATGACAGGGCGGTGCCGAAGCGGTATCTGACCATACTTCGGCACCGGCTCCATATCCGTCTGGCGCGCAATCCCCTGCGGTAAGGGGGCATCTTCCCCTCCCTTGATGGAAAACTCGCCAAAAACGGCAACGGTACATACAAAATGAACGTCGCTTCGCCGTCTTGCATCCACTGCACGCCGACAAATCTTGTATTCATAACTGTTTTTCGCTTGGGTGAGCAACCGATGTCGCCGAAGAATGGCCTCGGCGCGTGCAAAGGCATCTTCCGGGGCATCGTCTAACGAAAGACGGATACCACTGACCAACAACGTTTGCTTTTTCATTCGGTCACACCGCTTACACTTTGATAGGATGAATTTTCCGGCCGCGTGAACGTTACGTCAATCGTTACAGGGCTTCCGTCACTCTTGGTAGCGGTCACACCGCCAAGGTCCTCAAAGAGAACTGACAACGTTAACGTGCAACTTTCCTGCTCATCTCTTGTCGCCGTGACGATTTTATGAATATCATCGGTAGACAATTCAATATACGCAAAAATATCATTGGGATAGAGAGAGTCAATATCCTCTACACGTCCCTGAACAACGAGGTCGGACAAGAAACTCGCACTCCACGTGTAATCCTCAATCTGTGTACCCGCCATACCGCGCACGTACGAAACAGACACACCCGAAAGGCTATGCTTTTTCATTTCTGCCTCTTTGAAGAAAACGGGAATACGTACCTCATAAAGGGGCGTTAAGAGTGTTTCACCGTCAAACTCAAAGGAAACCACCAGGTTCCTTGTTCCCGAAAAAATTCCCTCCGGCCCCATATCAAGAACGGCGGTAATGTCATCCTTGTCACACGCAGCCAAATCAACGTTTGTTCCGCGGAATTTGGCGGTGACGTTTTCGGGCACAATCAAATCGTATTCATAAACCTCATGGTAATTGCGTACTTCAAGACGAATGTCCTCGTAGGTTTGCTCGTATTCGGGGCTTTCCGTATACATGACAAAAAGCCAAAGAAAAAAGGAAACAGTCAAGCATATAAAAAAGCGAAGAACTGTTTTTCTCGTCAAACGATGCTTTTCTTCCCGCGCGCTCACTTGCTTTCCTCCTTCTTTTCTTCCTCTTTTGCTTCATCTACTACCGTCGTCTCGGCCGCCGCGTCTTCATTCGTTATCGCATTTTCTTCCATATCGCCCATATCGTCTGTCTGATACGTTTGGGCGAACTCCGCCAAGATGGGCTCTTCCTTTTCTCTGTTCGGCAAGAACACATCCGAGAGCATATCACGAAGCATTTGCGCCGTGTATCCGCGCGTTATTTTACCGCCGCGTGCCACGGAAATTTTTCCCGTTTCCTCGGACACAACGACAATGATGGCATCACTCACCTCGCTCATGCCGATGGCGGCGCGATGACGCGTTCCCAAATCCTGATCAATGTCGCTTCTTCGTGTCAGGGGCAAAAGACATCCTGCCGCCAACACACGCCCCTTACGGATCAAGACGGCGCCGTCGTGCAAGGGCGAATTGTTAAAGAACAAATTGCGAATGAGGTAAGGCGATATTTTGGCATCCACTTCGATACCCGAACGGGCAACATCTGCAAGTTGCGCCGTGCCTTCAAAGACGATCAAAGCGCCCGTATTCGAGCGTGACATATCCGAAACCGCCTCCGAAATATCGCGGATCCACGCTCTTGTTTCGGTAAGATTTCCGCCCTCGCCAAATCCCTTCAAGCCGCGCAAGGGCTCTTCACCCACGCGCTCCAAGGCATCGCGAAGTTCGGGTTGAAAAAGAATGACTATCGCCACAATTCCCGCTTGGAAGATGTATCCAAAAAGGAAACTGATCGTGTATAGATTGAAAAGACGTCCGAGCGCGAGAATAATCATCCAGACGAGAATACCCGTCATAAGTTTGATTGTTCGTCTTCCTCGGACAAAACGATATAGCCACATAAGCATAATCGTCATAATTAAAATATCAAAAACGTCCGTCATCGAGATGTTGGCAAGTTGCACGGCAACGAAAGAAAATAGGCCTTCCAGCATCTCTTTCAAATTCGAATATGCACGACTCAAAGCTTCCATTTCATGCTCCACTCTGCAGTTTCTGCTATAATTTTTTGTGACGAAAAGGTCTGTTTGTTGCTATTTTTGTAAAATAGATAATATTCCTATATTATTATACCATATCCTTTGCCATATTGTAAAGGTTTTTTATCATTTTTTCATTCTTTTTTTGATGATTTTGCACTTTTAACAGTTTTTTCTTCGTTATTTGAATTGTTGATGCCCTTTGCGTGTGGGGACGACTGTGTCGTCTCCCTTGCCATTGCGGCGTAATGCAGTGTGTGTTGGCCGTACTTTTTACATAAGGCATCCATCGTTTCTTCTATTTTTTCCTGCTTCTTCGTTTTTTGACCGTCCGCTTCCGAGAGAAAGGAAATCTGTTCGGGGGCTTCGTCTGCCAAAAGAATATTCAACGCCGTCACCGTCAAGGCACGGATGGGCTTCCCTTTTGGCCACTCGGCACGAAAGATAGCCATCGCTTCCTCGGTTAAGGCGCGCGTCAAATTTGTGGGTGAGGAAAGCGGCCGTTGGCGTGTCACCGTGTGAAGAAATTCATCCTTTAACGCAAGGCAAAGCGTAGCGCATTTCTTCTTTTCACGGCGCAGTTGCACCCCAACGTCGTCCGCCAAAAGAAACAGTTCTGCCAAAACCTCGTCCTCCGTCACCAAATCATGAGAAAAGGTCATCCCGTTTCCAATGCTTTTTTTATCTCTTTTGATGTAGTACGGTTGCACGGGGTCAGTGTCCTCGCCGCGCGCAAAAGACGAGAGTTGCTCACCTAATTTTCCGCACAGGCGTGTTAAGAAGATGGGACTGGCGCTCGCCAACTCACCCAAGGTACGGATGCCGTTTTTCTCCAATAAATCTGCCGTTTTTTTACCGACAAAAATCATACTGGACGCGGGCAACGGATAGACCATGCGCTCCACACTTTCCCTGTCAATCACCGTCACCGCATCGGGCTTTCGGTAATCACTGCCCAGTTTGGCAAACACCTTATTGAAACTGACGCCCACGCTGACCGTCAGCCCCAACTCCTCCCGCACCGTGGCGCGGATCCG
>JAZSOK010000109.1:0-13257 GCA_045536865.1 Eubacteriales bacterium | reverse complement strand
GGGTACCGCCTTTGCGTACCCGAAGGGCCTGCCGCCTACGGCGGACTAACCGATTGGGCGGTGTCGGAACTGTCCATTCCGTCTTTTACACTTGAATGCGGCAAGGGTGAAAATCCGCTTCTGCCGTCATCGGCGCTTTTGATTTACGCCACCTTGCGGCGCATGTTCTTTTATTCGCCTCTAATCTAACCTATGAAAGGGAATAAGTGCAATGAAACAATGCAGAACAGAAAATTTCCGTGAAAAGGACGTCATCAACATCTCGGACGGCAAACGTCTCGGTTGCGTTTCCGAGGTGGAATTTGATATATGCAGTGGAAAAATCACCGCTATCGTTGTCAAGGGAGAGGGCGGCTTTTTTTCAAAGGGTAAGCACGATATCGTCATTCCGTGGTGTCATATAGAAAAGATAGGAGAAGATATTATCCTCGTGCACGCCGACGGGTGCTTTGATAAGGGCAACAAGCGTGACAAATGTGACGATGAGTGCTGCGGAAAGGGGAGCGTGTGATAAAAACGCTGCCATAAATGTAAAATAAATGTAAACAAAATAAGAAAGGGTTGCAATTAGATAAAATATATTGTATAATTCCTTTATCTGCGCGCGTTGTTTTCCGGCATGGCGTGCAGAAAAAAAACACACACAGACTCGGCAGTCGCCGGTTCTCTCCTATGTGAGAGTTTGCGACAAGGAGCGGGCTGTGGAGGAAAAACCAAAGGAGGAACACTGTTATGTTCGTAGTGTCCATTAAGCAATTGCTGGAAGCAGGCGTCCATTTCGGTCACCCGACCAAGAAATGGAACCCGAAAATGGCGGAGTATATCTTCACCATGAGAAACGGGATTCACATCATTGACTTGCAGAAGACTGCAAAGAAGTTCGAGGAGGCCTATGGCTTTATCCGCGAAATTTCCGAGCAGGGCGGTTCTGTACTCTTCATCGGTACGAAGAAGCAAGCAGCCGATACCATGAAAGAGGAAGCAGAAAAGTGCGGCATGTACTACGTCAACGTTCGTTGGCCGGGTGGCATGCTCACCAACTTCAAGACCATTCGCAAGAGCATCAACCGCTTGAAAGAGCTCGAGAAGATGCAGGAGGATGGCACCTTTGCGTTGCTCCCGAAGAAGGAAGCCGCAAAGAAGATGAAGGAAATCGAAGATCTCGAAAAGAACTACGGCGGTATCAAGAACATGGAAACGTTGCCTGCCGCAGTCTTCGTTGTTGATACGCGCAAGGAACACATTGCCGTTTTGGAAGCAAAGAAACTTGGCATTCCCGTTGTGGCAATTGTGGATACCAACTGCGATCCCGACGATGCAGACTATATCATCCCCGGTAACGATGACGCTATCCGCGCTATCAAACTTATCGGCGGCGCACTTGCCGATGCCATCATTGAGGGCAGAGGCGGCGAGCAAATGACCGATACAAAGGCAGAGGATGCCGAGAATGCAGAGCCTGCTGTTGAAGTTGCAGAAGAGGCGTAAGGCACAAACAAACAAAAGAAAGGATAGGTAAATCCATATGGCATTTACAGCAAAAGACGTAGCCGAACTTCGTAAGCAGACCGGTTGCGGTATGATGGATTGCAAAAACGCATTGACCGCCGCAAACGGCAATTTTGAGGAGGCAGTCAAGGTTCTTCGTGAGAAGGGCATGGCCGCCACCGCAAAGAAGGCAAGCAGAATTGCAGCAGAGGGCCTTGTCGATATTTATACCGAGGGCGCCGTCACCGTTATTGCAGAGGTTAACTCTGAAACGGACTTCGTTGCAAAGAACGAAACCTTCCGCGAATTTGTTCGTGACATTTTGAAGACGATTGCCGCCAACCGTCCTGCCGACGTTGCCGATTTGATGGGCAAGACACTTGCAGGTAGCGACAAGACCGTTGAAGAGGTTCTTC
This sequence comes from Eubacteriales bacterium, assembly GCA_045536865.1. GTDB lineage: Bacteria > Bacillota > Clostridia > Oscillospirales > CAG-272 > UBA1740. The sequence goes on along the minus strand of JAZSOK010000109.1, from coordinate 11,353 downwards.
AAGAGAAGACCTTCACCATCGGCGAAAAACTCAGTATTCGTCGCTTCACCATCATTGACGGTGTTGTTAGCACCTACGTTCACGGCCTTGGCGCAACGGGCGTTGTCGTGAAGTTCGAGGCAGATGATGCCGTTTCGAAAAAACCCGAGTTTGCAGAATTTGCAAAGAACGTTGCTTTGCAGGTTGCCGCTATGCCTTCCGCATACGTGAGCCGTGAGGACGTTCCCGCCTCCGTTCTTGACGAGGAGAAGGATGTTTTGACAAAGCAGATGCAACAGGATCCCAAGTTCGCCAACAAGCCTGCAAAGGTTCTTGAAGGTATTGTGGCAGGTAAACTTGGTAAGTTCTTTGAGACGAACTGCTTGATGGAGCAGGGCTATGTTAAGGACGATTCCTTGACAGTTCGCAAGTACGTTGACGCCACGGCAAAGAGCCTCGGCGGCGACATCAAGGTTGTCAGTTTCGTTCGTTATGACAAGGGCGAAGGCATCCAGAAGCGCGAAGAAGACTTCGCGGCAGAAATCGAAAAGATGGTCAACGGCTAATTTTAGCCTTGATGATAGGGAAGCGGTGCTTTTGCAACGCTCCCCTATTTTTGTATAGCACGCTTTTATCTGTATAAACGATACCATCGGGAGAGGGAAATGAACGGAAAAGAAGATTTTGAAATCTTGGGCGTTGACTTTGAATGCCCTGCCTGCAAAAAGGTACAAAGCGGCACGTCGAGAATTCCCGTGTCAAGGATTATTGAAAAACTGGACGGCTTTTTCCAAACGAATGATTTGGTCGGTGCCGAAAGACTTCTTGATTATTGGCAAGGTGAGGCGCAAAGCATCGGAGATTTGTCGGGGGAATTGTCCGTCGTCAACGAGATGTTGGGTCTGACACGCAAAATGTCGAAAAAGGAGCGCGGCGAGAGGGCGGTTGCAAGGGCACTGGAATTGATAGAATTGACAAACACGGGCGAACTCGTTTCCGCGGCAACGATTTTATTAAACGCCGCCACGACCTGCAATGCATTTGGAAATCCCGAAAGAGCCATGCAGTTGTATAAGAGAACAAAGGACATTTACGAGAAGGAAAACCTGCCTGATGATGATTTGAATTTCGCCGCCTTTTATAATAACGCCGCCACCACGCTCGTGGTGTTGGCACGTTACGATGAGGCGGAAAACTATTACAAAAAAGCGATAGATATCACGAAAAAGCATGAGGCCATCCTTGACACCGCCGTCACCTACGTGAATATGGCGCATCTCTATGAGGCGTGGGAGGGCTCGGAGTCGGGAAAAATAGAAAAATCTTTGCAAATGGCAGAGGAACTTTTGAACGACGCGCGCGTTGAGCGCAATGCCTATTATGCCTTTGTGTGCGAAAAATGCGCCCCTTCCTTTGACTATTACGGCTATTTCTTTTTTGCCCGTGAATTATTAGAGCGCAGAAGGAGCATTTATGAAGGGACTTGAACTTTCAAGGCGGTATTATGAGGAGTTTGGGCGCGACGCCATTCGAGGTGCGTTTCCCGAAGACTATCAAAGAATTGCCGTAGGCTTGGTGGGCGAGGGCTCCGAGTGCTTCGGCTATGATGACGACATATCCACCGACCACGATTTTGAACCCGCTTTTTGTCTGTGGGTGACGCCAAAGGATTATGAGGCGTTCGGCTTTCGGTTGGAGCGCGTTTATGCCAAACTGCCGAAGGAATTTCTCGGCTACTCACGCCTCACCGTGTCGCCCGTCGGCGGCAACCGTCACGGCGTGCAGGTCATAGATGATTTTTATGCACGGTTTTTGGGTATGACAACTGTGCCGCAAACGCTTGAAGAGTGGCTCTATATCCCCACCGAGTCGCTTGCCGCCGCCACTAACGGCGAGGTGTTCTATGACGAACTTATGGCGTTTTCCACTATTAGAAACGAGTTGAGGGCAGGCTATCCCGAGGACGTGCGGCTCAAAAAAATCGCCGCCCACCTCGTGATGATGGAGCAATCGGGCTTATATAATTACAGGCGCTCGATACAGCGCACCGAAAACGGAACGGCACAACTTTGCGTTTTTAACTTCGTCAAGCACGCCATTTCCTTGATTTACCTCTTAAACAACGTGTATGAGCCGTTTTATAAATGGGCTTACCGTAAAATGAGAGAACTTCCCAACCTCGGCCATCTTGAAAATTCGCTCGTGTCCTTGACGGAACTTGGAAACTCCAAAATCGAGGCAGAGGCAAAGGCGGATAGCATGGAAGAAATCGCCCGTGAGTTTGTCGACGAGTTGAACCGTCAGGCAATCACCAACGCCTGTGGATGTGAACTTGAACGTCACGCGGTATCCGTGCAGAACAAAATCAGGGATGCCCACTTGCGTAACATGCACGTTATGGCGGGTATATAAAAAAGAGATAAACAGGGCAATTCACTTTTTTAAGAAAACAAAAGACGACCTTTTCACTTGGAAAAGGTCGCCTTTTATTTTTGCAGACGATGATATAAGCCTTACGGTGTAGCGGTAATATCATCAATCGGCACGTACTTTGTGTGATGTGGCTTAACCAAACAGGACCACGGGAATGTAAAGAGGCATGGAACGACCTGTGCAGGAAACCTCCAACACAAGGCGGTTGCTTGCTTTAACGGTCTCGGGTGCATGAATGGTAAAGCGTCCCGTTGACAGAGGAGAGGGCGCTGACCACATGGTCTCGGTATGTACGTTCATGTCGCCCGTTACCGTGAAGCCGTCTTCATTTATCCAATGCAAGGAATAGTGGTACATGCCGTGCATACGGTTGATAACGGAAATTTGCCCCGAAAGCGTTTCGCCCGGCTTGATATAGGGGGTGGTATCAAGCTCGACAACGACCTCGCAGAAGACGTTCGACATGGAGAAGGAATATCTTTTGCGTTTGAAAAGGTCATTGAGGGCAGAGCATTCCTTACGGTAATGTTCGGCGGATACTGCACTGAAATCATTCGGCTCATCGGTGAAAATGGCACGTTCGGGTGCGTTAAACGCATTCAGTTGGTTGTAATATACGTCTTTCGTGCGGTATGACGTGATATTCAACAGTGCCATGACTTCATCGGTCAACTCGGTGCAGGTCTTGGGGTAGTGACCGTGACCGTGCAAGAGGCATCCTACCGCAATTTGGTCGCCGAGGTATTGGCTCCAATCCTTGGGAATGCCGGCAGTACCGTGCATAATACCGAGCAAAGCACCGGCGGTTGCACCCGTGCAGTCGGTATCGTCGCCGCAGTTGATGGCGAGGATCATGGATTTTTTGAAATCGCAGTTGCCGTACAAAAGACCGAGCATGGCAAAAGAAACGTTGGCAGGGGCTTGGAACCAACCGAGGTCGGCGTTCTCTTCCACCAACATGTTGCGCGTATCCTTCCAATCGGTACCTTTATCGAATTCGCGCAAAAGAAGATTGATGCTACGTGCCATGCGGCAATCCGCAGGGATTTTTGAAAGGCCGATGCTAATGAGTTCGCGGATATCGGAGATGACGAATGCGGCGCTTTCCATGGCTTCCACAAAAATGGCGGCATAGGTGCCTTCGCCATAACCGTGGTCTACGCAGGCATCATAAAAGGCATAGCGTGCGGCAAGGTCGGGAGCGCCCGGGAAGAGGCAAGCCCATATCTCCGTGCGAATCCACGCGCCGTTTGAATTGCGCCACGTATCGTTGCAGACTTCACCCGACATGGGAGGTAAGATGCCCTCGCGCAAGTTGCTCTTGCAAATACCGTATTCATTCCAATGCGGATGAATGTACGTGAGCCAGTACTCACCGAGAACTCTTTCGTCCAAAAGACGGGGACCAACCTCTTGCATGGCTTTCAACCAAACCAGTTGCAGGTCGAGGTCGTCGTTGACGAGAACTTCACCGGGTTTTGTGGCAAATCCTTGAATATCCAGGAGTTCGCGTTTGCCTTCGTAAGGGGTACCCATTGTTCCGCCGATGTTTTTACCCATCCAGCAGGCGTAGATTTTGTCGCGCAGAATTTCTTTGTTGAACTTAATCATGATATGAGTTTCCTTTCCAATTTTTTTCAATGACAACCCTATTGACATTTCATTCTATTTCAATTATAATGTAGATAATAGGCGATATCAACAAAAAAAGGGGAAAATACTATGCAAAATCGCTCACCTCTCGATTTGCCCGTCTTGGCAACGCCAAAAGCGGATAGCAAAATCATAGAAAGCGAACTGTCGGTATATGAGATCACCTATCTGCATTTTCACGAGGAAATGGAGATAGGCATTTGCCTGTCCGGGCGCGGTGTTTGCCGTGTCGAGGATGAGGAATATCCTTTCTCCGTCGGTGATGTTCAAATCATTTTCCCTTACCAACGTCACTTACATAGAAACGATACGGAGGAGCAGAGCAGGTGGCGGTGGTTGCATATTCGTCCGGAGGAGATGCTCACCATCCCGAGCGCGACCGAACTTTCAACGCTCAATGTTCGTCTTTCGAGAGGGGCGGCGGCATACGGTATTCTGAATAAAGAACTTTTTCCGAAAACGTGTCGCACGATGAAAGAATTATTGACGTCGGAGGAGGAGCATGCAGAGCCCTTTGCTCGTGAGCATTTGCTGATTGATGCGTATAGGATGCTTTTGTTCTTTTTGGAAGAATCGGCGCCTTTGCCAAAACGGTCGCTCATGGGGGACGACAGAATGACGGAATTGGCACCCGCCTTGCAGAAAATTCAACTTGACTTGGCGACGGGAACAAGTTCTACCGTTTCGGAATTGAGCGCGCTTTGCGGTATCAGTGTATCGGGCTTTCGCCGCATTTTCAGTGCGGCGCTCGGCGCATCTCCCAAGGATTATATCACCGCGTGCCGTATCCGACGGGCAAAGCACCGATTGCAGGCCACGAAGGAAAGCGTTCTTTCCATTGCACTTTCCGTCGGATATCAGGATGTTTCGGGCTTTAACCGTGCCTTTTTGCAGGCAACGGGAGAAACGCCGAACGATTATAGACAGAGAAGGGCGCGCAGGTAAAAAAGCGGCCTAACAACAATGCGGCAAGCACCAAACGGTGCTTGCCGCATGTCTTATATTTTGCAGTGAGGGCAGAGTGCCCCATGTGTCAGTTATTCGTCGTTTGCTCGTCGTTTGTTTGCTCGGGCTTTTTCTCTGCGGTGCTTGCGTTCAAAATGAAAACCGTACCGATGATGAGCAACGTGACGATAAGAATACCTGCCATACCCTTCGCCATGATGGGTAGAGAAGCGAGAAACGCTTGAAAATCAATCTTAAACATATCTAATTACCTCACCCTATTAAATTGAGTACCAAACCGCCCGCAATGACGGATGCGATTTGTCCCGAGACGTTTGCACCGATGGAGTGCATGAGTAAGAAGTTTTGCGGATCTTCTGCAAGTCCCATTTTATGCACGACGCGCGCAGACATGGGGAACGCGGAGATGCCCGCCGCACCGATCATGGGATTGATCTTCTTCTTGGAGAACAAATTGATGAGTTTGGCAAGCATGACACCGCCCACCGTGTCAAACACGAAGGCAACCAAGCCAAGGAGCAAAATGAGCAGTGTTTCGGGGTTCAAGAAGGCATCGGCCTGCATTTTTGAAGCAACCGTTAAACCGAGGAGCAAGGTGATCAAATTGGCAAGTACGTTTTGTGCCGCCTCGGACAAGGAGCCGAGCACGCCGCACTCACGAATGAGGTTGCCGAACATGAGGAAGCCGACGAGCGCCACGGCACGGGGAGCAAAAATGCCCGTAATAATGGTGATAAGGATGGGGAAGAGAATGCGTGTCAGGCGCGAAACGTTGCCGCCCTCGTAGGGCATGCGGATAAGACGCTCTTTTTTCGTGGTGATCAATTTGATAACAGGCGGTTGGATAATCGGCACAAGAGCCATGTAGGAGTACGCCGCCACGATAATCGCACCGATGTATTTTGAGCCGAGCGTTGTGGCGATAAAGATGGAGGTCGGACCGTCTGCCGCACCGATGATACCGATAGAGGCGGCATCAATCAGTTCAAAGCCGAACAGGCGCGCCATACTGATGGTGAAGAAAATACCGAATTGCGCCGCCGCACCGAAAAGAAGAAGTTTCGGATTGGACAGTAAGGGACCAAAGTCAATCATGGCACCGATACCGATAAAGAGAAGGAGTGGGAACAGTTCGTTTTGAATACCCATACCAAACAGTTCATCAATGACGCCGACTTCGGTTTTGCCGTCGATGAACTGCGTCACGGCACCAGACATGGGGAGGTTGACCAAAATAGCACCGAAGCCCATCGGTAGGAGAAGGGTCGGCTCCATTTTCTTTTTGATGGCAAGATAGATGAGCAAGCCACCTATCACCCACATCACAACTTGCTTCCATTCAATATTAAGAACGTTTTCGAAAAGTGCTTCCATAAAGTGATACCATCCTCCTGTTAGACAACGTAGTAGTTACACTCGTAAAACAAGAGCATTATATCACAAAACGTTTTGTTTTTCAAGTGTTGACGAACGATTTTTTGTTTTATTTTCTATCTTTGGATAACGTCTGCCGAGGGCGGGGTGAAAGGGATAAAAAACCGCACTTTTTTGAGATAAAATAAAAACTTTCGGTCTTACACTTGATATGTGCTTGCTTTTTATGATATAATATGCACAGAAAGCCTTGCGTTGCAAGCCTTTGGGCTTCGCCCTACGTGTGCTTTCGCACACCTGCGCCATTGATGCACGGCGTAAAAATGTCCTTGCAAGCAAACATTTTTACTTGTGATATAATATACACAGAAAGCCTTGCATCGCAAGCCTTTGGGCTTCACCCTACGTGTGCATTCGCACACCTGCGCCATTGATGCACGGCGTAAAAATGTTTGCATGCAAGACTTTTTGCATATATCAGTAAGGATAAAATAAGTAAAGGAAGAAAAACGATGCATCCTGCAAAGAAAAACAGATACGATTGCCTTGGCCCGCGTGTGGTAAAGGCGCTTGAAGCGCGGAACTTCCAAGCCCATTATTGCAGTACGAGTGAGGAGGTTTTGCCCCTTCTTCTGTCGCTCATTCAAAAAGACGACGTCGTTTCGTTCGGCGGCTCCGAGACCTTGGTCGGTATCGGTGCCATAGAGGCGGTACGGGCGGCAGGATATACACTCATTGACCGAGGCAAAGCCAAAAGCCCCGAGGAGCGCATGGACATGATGCGAAAAGCACTGCTTGCAGATACTTATTTAACGGGTACGAACGCCATCAGTGAGGACGGTATTCTTTTTAACGTAGACGGCAACGGTAATCGCGTGGCGGCCATGTGCTTTGGCCCGCGCCGCGTCATCGCCGTCGTGGGTATGAACAAGGTCATGCCGAACAGAGAAGCGGCGCATGCGCGTGCGCGCGGTATTGCCGCACCCGAGGTCGTACAACGCTTCCCGGGGATCAAAACGCCCTGCATCACAACGGGGAGTTGCGCCGATTGCCGTAGCGATGCGTGCATTTGCTCTTACGTGGTCGAAACGCGCATGTGCCGCCCAAAGGGGCGCATCACGGTCATTTTGGTGGGCGAAGATTTAGGACTGTAAAAGGATTTTTGTATGATGGAACGTTTTCTCGAAGAAAAAGACGCGCTTTTGCCGCGCCGCTATGCCTATGAATTAAACGTCGATTTTCACGACACGGACAGTCTGGGCATGGTGCGCCCGTCTTCTGTTTTTCGTTATATGCAAAGTGCCGCCAACTTGCAAATGCACGTGTGCGGACCGTCTAACGAAACCTTGCACGAGAGGGGACAGGCATTCGTCGTCACGCGCTTTGCGGTGTCCTTCATTAAACCGTTATATGCCTATGAAAACGTGCGCGCCGAAACGTGGGCGCTCGAAAGTCGCGGGGTCAGTTTCGGCAGATATTACCGCCTTGTGCGAAACGATGAACTCGTGGCGGAGGCGCAGTCCGTTTGTGCCTTACTTTCAAGGGACACGGGACGGCCGCTCCCCGTTTCTGCCTTCAATCCGGGCTTTACCTTTGACGCTCCGCCAAAAACGCCGTTGCCCTTACGGTTTGGCATGCCGTCGGACGATGCGTTTGCCGAGGTTGGCAATTACCGCGTGACGTACGGCGATACGGATTTTAACCGTCATATGAACAACACGCGCTATCCCGATATGCTTGCCGATTTTCTGCCGATGGAGGGGCACCGTTTTCGCTCCGTGATACTGAATTTCCAAAAAGAAGCGCCCCTCGGGGCTGTGCTCTGTGTCCTGCATGCCGAAGAGGCGGGCATCCATTATTTTCGCACATACCGTCCCGACGGGACGCTCAATATTGAGGCGGCGGTCACGCTTGAAAGCGCAAAGGCCGCTTTTACGGCAGAGTGATGTCGCCAAACGAGGCGCCGATAAAGGTGGCGAGCGCCTTCGGTTGCAGTTTTAACTGCACGCCGCGCAAGCCGCCGCTCACATAAAAGAAATCAAGCTTTTCCGCGCTTTCGTCAATGACGGTGGGAAAGCTTTTTTTCATGCCAATCGGCGAGCAACCGCCGCGAAGGTAACCCGTGACGGGCAAAAGTTCCTTGACGGGTATCAGTTCCAGTCGCTTTTCCCCTGCTATGACGGCGCATTTTTTGAGGTCAAGTTCCTTATCGACGGGCACGCAAAAGACGTGGTAGCCACCGCGGTCGCCGTGGGTGAGAAGTGTCTTGAAAACGATATTGACGGGCAGGTGGAGTGTGGCGGCGATATGCGTGCCGCTAAGGTCGTTTTCATCGACGGGATAGGTCAGTACCTCGTAGGGAATGCGCGCCGTATCCAAACGGCGCATGGCATTGGTCTTTTGCATGACTATCTCCTTTTGCGGATGTTTTTTCTTTTTGTAAGTGGGTTTCATTATAGCAGAAGCGGATATCTTTGTCAATAGAATAAAGTCTAAAAAGCAAAAGGCAAGCCCCTTCAAAAACAATTATTTTTCTTTTCCGCCTTGTAAAAGGAAAACACATATGTTATAATAATGATAGTGTTTTTTATCGGACGGTGAAACCCGTTTTCATCTCCGAACAACAAACGACGTGTGACAAATCCGTCGCTATAACCGCTTTTGAAAGGAGAGGTGCAAATGACAGTCATTATTGCCGAAAAGCCCAGTCTTGGCCGCAATATCGCGGCAGGCATTACCGAGTTGACGGGTGCATCTCTCGTCCGCAAAAACGGATATTTAGAGGGCGGTGGCTATCTTGTGACGTGGGCGTTCGGGCATCTGTTTTCCCTTGCCGATATTGAGGATTACGAAAACGGCACCGCACAGGGTACGCCCGCTGCCGTTGAAGATGGCGTCAATGCCTTTGAAAAGGATAAGAAAAAGAAGCCGTGGAGCATGGAGGGCTTGCCCTGCTTTCCAAAGGAGTTTCGCTTCCGTCTGCGTGCAGATGACGACGGTATACGGCGGCAGTTTGAGTTGATTGGCACGCTTTGCAACCGCGAAGACGTAGATGCCATCGTTAATGCAGGAGACGCCGACCGAGAGGGCGAAATTATCGTGCGCCTTTGCATACAGCACGCCTTGAAAAGCGAAAAAAAGTTGTTGCGTCTCTGGCTCCCCGACCAAACGCCGAAAACCGTTGCCGCCGCCCTTCGTGATATGAAGGAGGAGGCAAATTACGACAATTTGGCAAACGAGGGCTTTGCGCGCACCTATATCGATTGGCTTTACGGTGTCAACCTCACACGCTATGCCACCCTGAAATCGGGAACGCTTTTGCGCGTGGGGCGCGTCATCGTTCCCATCGTGCGCGCCATTTACGAGCGCGACATGAGCATTCGCCATTTCAAGCCCGACGTTTATTACGCCGTCGTCGGACGGGCAGAGCATCGAGACGAAACGGTAGAGGTTATCAGTAAAACGCGCTTTTCAAGGGAAGAAAAGGCAAAGGGCGAGGCTTTCTGCCGTGACCTGAACACGCGCATTTGCCGTGTCACCGATAAGAAGGTCAAAAAGGAAATTTTGCCGCCGGGAAAACTCTATTCGCTTTCCAAGTTGCAAAACGTGCTTGGCAAAAAATACAAGATGTCCATGGCAGACAGTTTGGCCATCGTGCAAAAACTTTACGAGGAGGGGTATTTGACCTATCCCCGTACCAACTCCGAGTATCTTGCCACCGCCGAGCAAGAAAAAATCAAAGAGGTACTGGCAGGGGTACGGCGTATAGGCTATCCCGTCGCCTTCCGTTTTCATAAGAGTATTTTTGACGATAGTAAAATTGAGTCGCACTCCGCCTTGACACCCACCTATAAGATTCCCGACAAGACGAAACTCAGTGAGCAAGAGGCACAGGTGTACGGCACGGTCATGCGCCGCTTTGTGGCGGTGTTCTGTGAACCCCCCTGCCGCGTTGAGCGCACCGAACTGACACTCACCATCGACGGCGGTGAGACCTTCACGTTGAGGGGAACCGTCATCACAGAGCGTGGGTGGACTGTCTTTGACGATCCCGGTATGAAGGACAAGATCTTGCCGCCGCTTGAAGTGGGGGACACCTTGTCGTTCGTCTTTTCCTTGCAGGAAAGGGAAACGTCGCCGCCGCGCCACTATACCATTGAAACCTTAAATAATTATCTGAAAAATCCTTTCCGCGAGGAAAAGGCGGAGGGCGCCCGTAAGCAAAAGGACGCGGGGATAGCGCCGCCTTCCATGACCGCGCCGTCAAATGAGGAAACGGCAGAGGGGCAGGAAAGTGCCGAGGATGCCGAGGAATACAGAGCCATTTTTGAAGGGCTTGAATTAGGGACAGAAGCAACGCGCACGGGCATTATCGACAACGCCCGAAAGAGTGGCTACATCGCCTTGAAAAAGGACGTCTACACGATTTTGCCCGACGGTGAATATCTGATTGAATCACTTGCACAAATGCAGATCAATATGGATAAGTACAAAACGTCTACCATCGGTCGCGCCTTGAAAAGCGTTTTCCGCGGCTCTATGACGGTACGGGAGAGCGTCTCTCTTGCCGAGGCGGAGATAGACCTCGTTTTCCATCCGTCGGAGGACGTGGCGAAAGCGACGGACACGGGCTTTTTCCGTGATGAAATCGGTGTTTGTCCCCGTTGCCAAAGAAAGATTTCGCGCGGCAAATATTCGTACGGTTGTCTTGGCTATAAAGAAGGATGCCGCTTCCGCATTCCCATATCGCTCTGCGGACGTGTGATTACCGTTGATCTCGCGCGCACCCTTTTGACCGAGGGAAAAACCGAACTTTTGCAGGGCTTTGTTTCGCGTGCGGGTAAACCCTTCGAGGCATCCCTTGCACTTGAAGGGGATGGCGTCACCTTCGTTTTTCCGAAAAACGAACGAGTGAGAACGCCGTACGCCATGGCGGCAGACCCGAACG
>JAZSOK010000183.1:0-4118 GCA_045536865.1 Eubacteriales bacterium | reverse complement strand
CGATGACGCCTTTGTCTGCGATTATCGCGTATCTCCCAACAGTTTCCCCGCACCCCTGTTGGACGCGCGCCGCGCCATTCGCACCGTGCGCGAATGTGCACCGACCTTAGGAATTGACCCCCAGAAAATTGCCGTTATGGGTTCTTCTGCGGGCGGTCACTTGGCGGCTCTTTCGTCCACGTATAATGAACCTCTTGCAGAAGAAAAAACGGACGACACCGACAACGTATCGGCGCGTCCCAATTTGCAAATTCTCTGTTATCCCGTCATATTTTCCGACCCCCTCATCGCGCACCGCGGCTCTTACGTCAACTTAACGGGTACGGAGGACGAGGCGCTCTTTCGCACGCTTGACCCCGGTCTTCTCGCCGACGACCAAACGCCGCCCGCATTTATGTGGCACACGGCCGAAGACGACGGCGTACCCGTGGCAAATACGCTGCGCTATGCCGAAGTGCTTACCGCCCGTCATATCCCCTGTGAAGTACACGTTTTTCCGCACGGTCCTCATGGACTTGGATGCGCGGAAGACTACCCCCACGTCGCGCAATGGACAAAACTGCTTAAAAACTATCTCGTCGACATTTCTTGGCTTTCGTAAAGTCAAAAAACATACGCGCATATCAAAAGGGGGTTGTTGTACGTCCGTACAACAATCCCCTTTTTACATATAAAAGACTTATGCGCGATTGACGGAACCGAACAGTTCCATCTTTTCCTTAACCGTTGCCTTGATGGCCTCCACGCCGGGCGCCAACAGTTTACGGGGGTCAAAGCCCTTGCCCTGCAAGTCCTTGCCTGCCTCAACGTAGGCACGGGTAGCCGCCGCAAATGCGAGTTGGCATTCGGTATTGACGTTGATTTTGGCAACGCCGAGCGAAATGGCGCGGCGAATCATATCGGCAGGAATGCCCGTACCGCCGTGAAGAACGAGCGGCATGTTGCCAACGCGATCGCTTATCGCCTGCAAGGTGTCAAAACGAAGACCTGCCCAGTTTTCGGGATACTTACCGTGGATATTGCCGATGCCTGCCGCCAACATGGTCACGCCAAGATTGGCAATCATCGCGCACTCCTCGGGATCGGCAACCTCACCGCCGCCGACAACGCCGTCCTCTTCACCGCCGATGGCGCCGACCTCTGCCTCCAAAGAAAGACCGAGCGAATCGGCAAGTGCCACCAACTCCTTCGTCTTTTCGATGTTCTCGGCAATCGGATAGTGAGAACCGTCAAACATGACGGAAGAGAAACCTGCCTCGATGCACTGACGGGCACCCTCGTAACTACCGTGGTCGAGATGCAAAGCAACGGGAACGGTGATGTGCAAGCCTTCGATCATGCCCTTCACCATACCGACAATGGTACCGTAACCGCACATATACTTTCCTGCACCCTCGGAAACGCCGAGGATGACGGGGGACTTCATTTCCTCTGCGGTTTGCAGAATGGCCTTCGTCCATTCAAGGTTATTGATGTTAAATTGACCGACGGCGTACTTTCCCTCTCTTGCCTTGGTCAACATTTCCTTTGCCGAAACTAACATTGTGACTTTCTCCTTTATTTTTCTTTACCATTTTATTGAACACAATTCTACCATCAATATTATATACCGAATACGAATAAAAATCAACCCTTTTTCGCCAAAAGAACGCGAAAAATATATTTTTCCCGAGAGAATATCCTATCCCCCAAACGTATCATTCTCCGCTTTTATTCTTTTCAATACTTGACAGAACCGAGGAGTTTTTTATGAAGTCCGAACAAGCACAGAAAAAATGCGTGGCATCTCCCCACCCGACGCTCATCACGACGGGCTCAATTCTGACCATTCCTTTCACCTCATACATTCAGTTGGGGCATCCGCGCACCGTATTTCGCTTTGGCAAAGAAACCGTCAACCGCCTCCTTTACGTGCGGCAAGGCGAACTGTTCGTTCGCACACAACAAGCCTCTTTTCGGCTTTTATGCTCTGACTGCCTACTGCTTCCTGCAAATTGCGCGTTTGAAATGACGAGTAAGGAAAGCCACGACACCGACGTTTCTATCACCTTGTTTCATCTGCACCCCTCCCTTGACGCCGATGCAAAAGCGGCGCTATCCGTCCCCTTTTTGCGTCAAGGTGCCGCTTTTTTGGAGGACGCCCTATCAAGACTGGAATATTATACGCGCGTAGGAAAAAGTAATCTTGCCCATGCAAACGCCCTCCTTTTTCTAATGATAGAGGACCTTTTGCACTACAAAAGAACCACGCCGCCGTCAAGTTATTTGTTTGACACGGTGTCCGATTACGTGCGCCGCCATATTACGACCATACAAACGACAGACCTTCTATCGGGTGTCCTGCACTATCCGCGCAGTCGCTTGGCAGATGCCGTCAAGTGCGAGACGGGAATGACGCTATCACGCTTTATTGCAGAAGAAAAACTTGCCGCCATAAAGAGATATCTTTTGACGACAAGTTATCATGACGAAGAGATCGCCACTTTCTTTCATTTTGCATCGAAAAGGACTTTTATCGGATTTTTCACCTATCACGAAGGCATCTCGCCGTCACAGTACAGACGGCAGTATAGAAGCGCGTGCGATGATGAATAAGCCCGCTTGCGCGGAAAAACGCCATTTTATCGGTTGTCTTTTGTGAAAAGGAAGGAGCAATGTACGCTATGCTCTTTCCTTAAAAATTCGCTCGGCATAGCGAACGCTCTGCATGGCATCGCTCCCGTAAAAATCCGCGCCTATCTTCATTGCATAGTCCTCGGTTAAGACTGCGCCGCCCACCATGATTTTGGTGTCGGGGGCGCAGTTTTTCAGTTGGCGCACCGTTTCTTTCATGGCGGGCACCGTCGTTGTCATAAGTGCGCTCAAACCAACCAAACGAACGTCATATCGCAAAACCGCCTCACAAACAGCCGAAGGCGGCACGTCCTTGCCAAGGTCGATCACCTCAAAGCCGTAATTATCAAGCAGCACCTTGACGATGTTTTTGCCGATATCGTGGACGTCGCCCTTCACGGTTGCCAAGACAATGCGGCTATTTGTGCGACGGGGCGCGCCGTCGCGCTCCATTCTTCGACGGACGGCATCAAACGAGGCCTTTGCCGCCTCCGCCGAAAGCAACAGTTGCGGCAAGTAGACGGTTCCTTTTTCAAATCCCTGCCCCACCTCATCCAAAGCGGGCACGATTTCCGATGAAATGACGTCCAAGGCAGACACGGTGGCAAGCAACTGCTCCGTGCATTCGGCGGCGCGCTCACGCATGCCTTTCACGATAGCCTGATGCAAGGGGGATTTTTCCGCAGTCGGTGCCTGCTCTGCACTCCCCTGCGCCTCCTCCGTCGTCATGGCAATATACGACGAGAAATTTTCATCCTGTCCCAAAAGCGCGCACGCCGTGCGGTAGGTACGCATCATCGCGGCGGAATGAGGGTTCATAATGGCGGCGCTCAATCCTTCTGAAAGTGCCATGGAAAAGAAGGTGGCGTTCAATGCCTCTCTGTTTGGCAAGCCAAAGGAAATATTGGACACGCCAAGGCTCGTACACACGCCCAACTTCTCTTTGATCAATCGAATGGCGCGAAGCGTTTCCCGCGCACTGTACGGATCGGCGGAAACCGCCATCGCCAAAGGATCAATGATGATGTCTTCCTTTGCAATGCCGTAAGTAGCGGCGGTCTTGACAATCTTTTCGGCAATGGCAAGACGGCCCTGTGCCGATTGCGGAATGCCCTGCTCGTCAAGTGTCAATCCCACAAGCACGCCGCCGTATTTGGCGACAAGCGGAAAAATCGCCTCCATGCTTTCTTTTTTGCCGTTCACCGAATTGACAAGCGGCTTTCCGTTATAAAGGCGCATTGCCTTTGCCATCGTTTGCACGTCGGCGGTATCAATTTGCAAAGGAAGCGGTGTCAACGCTTGCAATTCCTGCAAAACGCGTATCATGACCGCCGTTTCATCAATTCCCGGCAGTCCGACATTGACGTCAAGGACGTGCGCACCGCTTGCCTCCTCGGCAAGTCCCTCGCCGATAATATAATCAAAATCGGCGGAAAGCAGGGCTTCTTTGAATTTCTTTTTAAAGTCGGAGGCCAAGCGGTCTTAGGAAGACAAACCAAATGATC
>JAZSOK010000180.1:0-5589 GCA_045536865.1 Eubacteriales bacterium | reverse complement strand
TCGTCGGGATCGCCCATAATGAACATACCGTCACGGTAATGGTCCCAGTGACCGGAAATACGGTACAGGTCGCGCTTTGCCATGAGCGGTGTCTTCGTTAAGAGATAGCCGCGACGTTGCTCTTCATCCTCTACAAAGCGTTGCAAAAGTTGAATGGTACGCGCGCCCTTCGGCAAAAGAATGGGCAAGCCCTGGCCGATGACGTCGGACGTCGTGAAATATTCGAGGTCACGACCGATTTTGTTATGGTCGCGCTTTTTGGCGTCCTCTACTGCCGCAAGATAAGCGTTTAATTCATCCTTTGACGGGAATGCCGTTCCGTAAACGCGTTGAAGCATCTTCTTTTTGGAGTCGCCACGCCAATAGGCACCCGTGCAGGAGGTCAAGCGAAAAGCCTTAATCGCACCTGTGGCAAACATGTGCGGTCCTGCACAAAGGTCGGTGAATTCCCCTTGACGATAAAAGGAAATCTCGGCATCCTCGGGCAAATCCTCAATCAACTCTACTTTGTAAGGCTCGTCCTTTTCGCGCATGAATGCCAAAGCCTCGTCGCGCGGAAGTGTGAAGCGTTCGAGTTTCAAGTTTTCCTTGACGATTTTCTTCATCTCAGCTTCAATCTTTTCGAGAATGTCGGGGGTGAAGGAAACCGCACTGTCAAAGTCGTAGTAAAAGCCGTTTTCAATGGACGGGCCGATTGTCAGTTTGACGTCGGGGTAAAGACGCTTGACGGCCTGTGCCAAAACGTGCGATGCCGTATGACGGAAAACGCGTGCGCCCTCCTTGTCGGCAAAGGTATAAAGCGAAACCTCTGCGTCGGCAGTGATAGGTGTCGTAAGTGAAACGGTAACGCCGTTTAGTGAGGCGGCGACCACCTCTCTCGTCATAAGACCTACCGATGCCGCGGCATCATACACGGTGGTATTTGCATCACATTCTGCAATAACACCGTTTTGAAATTTGATTTTAATCATAGAAAAAACCATCCTTCATTTATGATAGTAATGATAGTGAATGTAGAGTTTTTTTCGTTAAAAAAGAAAAAGCCCGGCAGGGTCCAAAGACCGACTGTCCGGGGTGCAGACGACTGTCAACACGGTTCCACCCGAGCGTTTCACTCAACGAAAATATGGCATGCAAGGGGCAAGCGGTGGGCGGTACCGATGCAAGAATGAAGAACTCGCTTTCAGCCACCGTAAGGGGCGAGTCTCTCTGTGCAACATTGATTTGCGCGGCTTGTTCCACTACGATAAGTATAACACCGTTTTTGACAATTGTCAAGATTGTTTTTAAACTTTCTCGGCATCTTCATAAAAATATCGAAACTTTTTTTACAAATGATACCGATAACTCTTGCATTTTTTATTTTTGTGTGTTATAATGCATAGGTAATGAAAAACGATGTACGCGCACTTCCCTTGTGCATTTTGCAGATGTAGTTCAATGGCAGAACTTCAGCTTCCCAAGCTGACCACGCGGGTTCGATTCCCGTCATCTGCTCCAGAAAAAAGCACACATTTGTCTACCAAGACAATGTGTGCTTTTTTCAACTAAATCCACCCTTGCGGGTGGGTGAAATCACTTTGTGATGAAATCCCACTTGCGTGCGATGAAATCCGCCTCGACGGCGGGTGGGTGGATTTAATTTCATCTGCGAAGCAGATTTCATCCGAGTATAACGAGGATTTCACCGTGCGATAGCACGATTTCATTATTGTTTTTTCTGTAAATTTATGCTATACTTTAACTAAAGAGGTGATAATTATGGCAGAAAACAAACTTGCAGACTTATCAATGAATTTTGCTGTTGCTATTTTGAAGGTGACAGACGGCATAAAGGGACATTATTCTCTTGTTAATCAGTTAGAGCGCAGTGCTACATCTATTGGTGCAAATATTAGAGAAGCAAAATATGCGCATAGCAAAGCGGATTTTATATCTAAATTGCAAATTGCACTAAAAGAATGCTATGAAACGGAATATTGGCTTGAACTTATGCAAAAATCCGAAATTCTTGCAGATGAGATTGTAAAATCTCTTTTGCACGATTGCGGTGTTATCAGAAGAATGTTGATTTCTTCAATAAATACTACAAAAAGCAATATGCAGTAATATTATTTATAGGCGTCGGAGAGGCAAAATCGGCTTCTCAGACGCCCTTTTTCTTTGCAAAAACACGAAAAATGCCGGTGTACTTTTTACTGTTCTTTACAGAAACAAAGAACGCCCAAACGGGAGGGACAGGAGGGATTTGAACCTAAACCTATTGTCGGATTAACAAAAAAAGAAAATACATATCCTTGTGACTTGAAAATAATGATATTTTATGTTATAATAAGATAGATTATTTTGGTATTGTCCAATCCGAAAGGAACAACAATGAAAACCAATTTGAAATCAATAACCAACGAGAAGGAAAATGGTAGAATATACACCCCCGATTATATCGTAAAATCTATATTAGATTTAGCGGGATATTGTGGAGTGACTATCCTAAATAAGCATGTAATAGATAATAGCTGTGGTGACGGTGCATTTATCGAAGAAATAGTTAAACGCTACTGTTCCGAAGCCATAAAATCCCAAAAGACGCCAGAAGAAATTAGAGCCGATTTAACTACATATGTCCACGGAATAGAAATTGAGCAAGCAGAGAAAAACAAGTGCGTCGAGAGAGCTACTGCTGCCGCAGCGTCATTTGGCATCTATGATGTGGAATGGGATATTCTTTGTGGTGATACTCTATCCATGCACCAATATGATGGGAAAATGGATTTTGTTTTAGGAAATCCGCCATATGTTCGTGTTCATAATCTCGGCACACCGTTAGAAGACATAAAAAAATATCTGTTTGCCCAGGACGGCATGACAGATTTGTTTATCGTTTTCTATGAAATCGGCATTCGCATGCTGACGCAAAATGGCATTCTTGGATACATTACTCCCAGTTCATTCTTTAATAGCGTTGCGGGAACGGTTATGCGAAAGGCATTAATTGAAAATCATTTGCTTAAAAAGTTAGTAGATTTAAAACATTATCAAGCGTTTACGTCAACTACATATACGACTATCGTTATTTTGCAAAACAATCGAGAAGATACTTTTGTAGATTATTATGCCTTTAATTCTGATACACTATCCCCTGTTTATGTCGATACTCTTCCAGAACGTGATTACTTTATAGGTGGTAATTTTTACTTTGCTAAAAAGACAGAACTGGATATGCTGAAAAAGGTATTTTCCAATTACGGAAAATGCGACATAATAGTCAAAAACGGTTACGCCACACTATGTGACAGCGTTTTCATTGGCAAGTTTGATTTTGATTCACCCTTAGTTATCCCTGTAATAAAATCATCAAAAGGTATTACCCAACAAATAATTTTCCCTTACGATAGATATTCAAAACTCATCCCAGAGGACGAAATCAAGCAAGATACTGCAGTTTACGAATATCTTCTATCAAAAAAAGATATTTTAACTAAACGTAGCAATGAAAAAGACGCAGATAAATTTTGGTATGCTTTCGGACGCAGCCAAGCAATTAATGATACTTTCAAGAACAAACTGACAATAAACGCACTTATGAGAGATGAAAGAGACTTAAAATTTGTGGAGGCACCAGAAAACGTCGGTGTTTACGGTGGGCTCTATATCATAAGTGATACCGTTTCACCGCAAGAAATTATTAGCGTATTAAGAACGCCAGAATTCGCGACTTATGTGGCACTTTTATCAAAATACAAAAGCGGCGGGTACTACACCTTTTCTTCAAAAGACGTAAAAGCATATTTGGATTACAAATTTTCTTATGATGGAGGACTTTTCTCATGTTAACAAACGCACAATTTTTAGAGATCATTCGCGAGTCTTTCAAAACATATTTGGGCGTTGACACTTCAAGAAGCACCGCCAAACTCAAAACATTGCATGGTCATATCGCACGCGATTTGCAGGAATTATATGGTCGTGAGTACGCTATTTTATCACAGGGATACGGCACTGATAAAGAAGGAACTATAGACGGCAGATATTATCCTAAAAATGTGGATATTACGGTTTCTAAACAAGGACAGCCTGTTGCAGGATATGCAGTCAAATTTGTTATGAGAAACTACTCTCAAAACAGTAATAACTACTTTGAGAACATGCTCGGAGAAACCGCGAATATTAGATCAAATAACGTTCCCTATTTCCAGATATTTATTATTTTCGAAAAGGTGCCATACTATAAAAACGGTGGTACTTTCCAGAAATATGATATTATCACAGAACATAATCTGGCAAAGTATTTTGCACTGTCCAGAGACAACCCTGATGCATATTACCATACTCCGGATAAAACGTTGTTCGTTTTGCTCCGTTTGAAGGAAAAAAACCCATATTATGAATTTACCGATTCAAAAGCATATGCAGAATATTACAAGTCAGTCATCAATGATCGTGATTTACTGGCGTACTCAACCAAGGTGGCAGACACATTCAGTGATGCAGTAATTCTCAATGATTACGAAGACTTTATTAAGAGAACATATTATATCGCGCAAGGCAAACGCAAAGCATAATGTGAAGGGGTCACGAATTAAGAGCAGGCGATAATTTTACATTATTATAAAAATTAAAACAAACAAAACTAAAAAGTTTACGTACCGTTTGCTCATTCTTTGATAGAAAAAAGTCACATTTGTCTTTCGACAGATGTGACTTTTTTCTTTATATTTATCCTTCGTTGAAGGACTTATTCGTTCGGATACCCTTCGGGGTTCATCTTCTGCCAACGGGCGGCATCCTCGCACATCTTCTTCAAATCGCGCACAGCCGTCCAACCGAGAATATCGCGCGCCTTTTGAGGGTTGGCATAACAGGTTGCAATATCACCGGGGCGGCGACCAACCACGCGATATTTTACGGGCGAGCCGAAAGCCCCTTCAACCGCATGGATCATCTCTAAAACGGAATAGCCGTTTCCTGTACCAATATTGAAATATTCGATACCCGTTACCTTTTCCGTGCGTTCAAGCGCTTTTAGGTGTGCAATAGCCAAATCGACCACGTGGATATAATCGCGGACACCCGTTCCGTCAGGCGTATCGTAATCATCACCGTACACATTGAGGCAGGGCAAACGGCCGATCGCCACCTGTGTGGTGTAAGGCATCAAATTGTTGGGAATACCGTTTGGATCCTCACCAATCAAGCCGCTTTCGTGTGCGCCAATCGGGTTAAAATAACGAAGGATGCAGACGCGCATATCCTTGTCGGCAACGCAAAGGTCACTGAGAATACGCTCAATCATCAACTTCGTTTCGCCGTAAGGATTGGTGGTTGACAGGGGGAAATCCTCTGTAATCGGCACGGTTTTCGGTGAGCCGTATACGGTAGCCGAGGAACTGAACACAATGTTTTTCACGTTGTGACGGCGCATGACCTCGCAAAGAATGAACGTGCCCGTCAAGTTGTTATGATAATAACGGAGGGGCTGCTCGACAGACTCTCCGACCGCCTTCAAGCCTGCAAAATGAATGACTGCCGTAATATCCTTGTGGGCGGCAAATACCGCATCGAGTGCCTTTTCATCGAGCAAGTCTACCT
>JAZSOK010000051.1:0-2323 GCA_045536865.1 Eubacteriales bacterium | reverse complement strand
CGCCTTCAACATGGGAAGACCGCCTGCCGCCTCGGCGGGGAAAAATTTAACGGTCTGCAAGCCGAGTTCCATGGCGCACTCAATGTCCGTGGGACTGGAGCATCCGGGGATAATCGGCACGTTTTTGGCAATGCAATGCTTGACAACGCGCGGATTTAGGCCCGGGCTAACGATAAAAGTAGCGCCTGCCTCAATAGCGGCGTCTGCCTGTTCGGGTGTCAAAACCGTACCTGCGCCAATGAGCATCTCGGGGTACGCTTTGGTAATAGCGGCAATTGCCTCGGCGGCGCAGGCGGTGCGGAATGTAATTTCCATGGCGGGCAAACCGCCGTCCATGAGCGCCTTTGCCAAGGGCAATGCGACAGAAACGTCCTCAATCTTGATAACGGGAATAATACCGATATCGTATATTTTTTGCTCGATCTGTGTCATTATGTCGTTCCTCCGTTTTATCTTTTTGCATTTTTTGCAAAAACAATTTCTTTTGCTATTTTAACACATTTCTTTCTCATATACCATTGCAAATATTGATATTCGAGCCCGTTTTGAAAAAATGTTTTCCCTTATTTTTTTGAATGCACGCACCTTTTTTCTTGACAAAATGCGTATCCTCATATATACTATAATTAACTACTATACGTTTTCGTTTTTTTAGGGGAGGTGAGCGCATTGACAATTTTCGTTTTATCGGAAAATCCTGTTTTCGTTGACTATATTCGTCACGAACTACCCGAATGTCAGGGCGTTATCTCCAAAGCGGCAAAGGTAAGCCCCGATACGTTATGTATTGTCGATGCCGACACCGTCACGGAGCCGTATCCGAATTGCCCCTGCCTCATCATTACAAGAAAAGCGTTACAAACGGATTTACCCTGTCTTTTTCATCCGCTTTTACCGGGGGAGGTGCGCCGCTATCTTACAGGTCCGTCAGAGGAGCGCCCCACACTTTCAAAGAACGGTTCGGCAAACGGGGCGGGATATCTTATTTACGGCGCATACAGCGTGCGCTTGACCGCGCCCGAATACGCGCTTTGCGAGGCGCTTCTTCCCACCATGGAAAGTGGGCAACCGCTTGCGCGCAAGGCTCTCTGTCTGGCGCTTTGCCATGCACAGACGAAAGCAAAAGAGCCCGATGCCCTCTTGACCGTCTACGTGTATCGGTTGCGAAAAAAACTCGCCCCCTTGCAAATTTCGTTGATGACGCATCATAAAGGCGGCTATCTTTTAAGGGCCGCAAAAGGAGGGACCGTTCTATGCTAACGCTTCTTTTGGGCGATTTTGGCAGTGGCAAGACGACCTATCTTTGCCGCGAGATTGCCGCACTCGTCAACTCTGAAAATCCCCCTGCCTCCTTTCTCATTGTCCCTGAGCAAGCGACGGTAACCACGGAGAGTGTCATGGCCGCCCTGTTACCGGAGGCCGCCCCCCTTTCGTTTGAGGTGAGCAATTTTTCGCGCCTTGCCAACACTGCCCTTCGCCGTGTGGGCGGCATTGCCCACCGTGCGGCAAGCAAGGACGACAAACTGTTCCTCATGTGGCGCGCACTACGCGAGTGCGCCCCCCTTCTAAAAGAAAAGGTGGACATCGGCGATGCAGGACAAATTGCCCGCTACGTTGCCGCCGTCAATGAAATGCGTATAAAGGGCATCTCCATGCAAACCCTCCGCCGTGCGAAGGAGGAACTGACGGAGGATTTTGCCCTACAACGCAAATTGTCTGATTTTTTAGTGGTTGAGAACGCATACCGTTCGTATTTTTCAGACGACATGGCGGATGCAGGTGACGATATCACCCGTCTTGCCGAAATTATCACGCACAACTCACCTTTCGTCGGCGCCCATTTCTTTTTTGATGGATTTGTCAGTTTTACCGCACAGGAAACGGCGGTGCTGCGCGCACTTCTTTCAAGTGCCGACGTCACCGTTTCACTTGCCGTGCCCGCAGTCGAGCATCTGCCCCTCGCCTACACGGAAATTGCAGACACGGCGCGCACGTTGCAGAACATGGCAGAAGAATTGCAAATTGCCGTGCGCGTTCTTACGCAAAAGAAAACCTATCGACCGACGCCCCCTGTTTTTCACCACGTAGCCAAAAATCTCTTTTCCTCCGTTGATGCCCCCGCGTTTGCAGAAAAAGCACAAAAAAAACCGCCCATCACCATCACGGAACTTCCCGATATGTTTGCCGAAGCGGACTATATTGCATCGGAGGTTGCCCGCCTCGTCCAAAGCGGTCTTATGTATCGCGACATCGTACTCGTCGGCCGCAATCCCGAGGCGTATCACGGCATTTTGAATACAGAAGTCGGAGGGCCAAGCGGTCT
>JAZSOK010000023.1:0-4205 GCA_045536865.1 Eubacteriales bacterium | reverse complement strand
CAATGTTGCCGCTTTTCTCACCGACGTTGATCATCTCGGTTAGCATAGAGGGGAATAGCCCCGTTGCCTCAATGGAAGGGGCAATTCTTCTGCCGCGCTTGACTTCCTCAATGGTGAAGTCAAACTTTTTGCGAAACACCTCGTTGCCGAGCATCTTTTTGAGGTTTTCAAGGCAGTCCACCATATGCATACCGCTACCGAGCAGGATGATGAACGCCTTGGCAAAACGCGAGGTGATGAGATTACGTTGCACACCGCCGATGATGGGCAAATGAAAGAGCAGCGCATCCCTGACGTACTTGCCCGTCTTCGTCTTGAAGAACAGAAAAATCGCAAGCAAAAGGAGAATGATGGCGGGGATGATGACGAAGTACCAATGTTGCATGAAGGTGGAAAAATCCATCAACACCTGCGTGATGGTAGGGACCTCACCGCCAAGTTCGCTAATCGTCGCCTGAAACTGCGGAAGGATAAAAAGCGTGACGAACAAAAGAACGACGAATACAAGGGAGAGGAGTAGCATGGGATAGACCATTGCCGACTTCGCTTTTTTCTTGATGCGGCGGTCGTTTTCGTAGTAGTCCGCCATGCTTGAAAGGACACGGTCAAGCGAGCCGCTTGCCTCACCTATCGAAACCATGTTGACAAAAAACCGCGGAAACACCTTGGGGTGCTTTGCAAACGCCTCCGAGAGAAGCACGCCCGATTCAATGTCAAAATAAACGGTCTGCAAGACGTTACGGAAGGGAACGCTGTATTTTTGCGTGCGTAAATTGTTGATACTGTCGCCAATGGGAATACCCGCCTGCACCATGACGGAAAACTGGCGCAGAAAATTCACGACCTCGTTCGGCTTCACCTTACTGCTAATCGCAAAAAAGTCGTTTTTCTTCTTTTCCTTCACGACGGAAAATGTAAGCAAGTGCATTTTTGCCACTTTCAGTTCGGCGCGCAGACTTACCTCGTCGCTTGCCTCGTGGAAAAGTTTTTCCTTTTCGCCAAGTGGATTTAATACCGTGCATTGATAGAGTGGCATCAGAGCAACACCTCCCGATAAAACGTCATCAGTGCGTCACCGAATATCGCCATCGCACCGATGCCGAGCAAAAGGTAGGGGGCAAAGGCTATCTCATTTTCGCGCAAGGCCTCGTTTCTTTTAATCTTGCAAAGTTCGACGATGCTCCCAAGGAGCGTTGAGAACATGATGGCAAAAAGAAGCGGAAGGGCACCGACGAGAAGACCGCCAAGCCCGACAATCCAAACGTCACCGCTACCGAGCGCTTCGCGCTTCATGAGAATTTTTGCCACAAAGCCGATTGCCAAAAAGAAGAGAAAGCCGAGGGCGCAACCGCCAAGATGGCTCAAAAGGCTCGCATCAAGCAAAAGGACACGGTAAAGGGAGATGAACGCGGCAAGCACGAAAAAAAGAAGGAGCGTGACGTTATAGACGTCGTGGCTCTCGTGGTCGATGGCCGCCATGACGGTAAAGAGAAATACAAGGCAGAAAAGGGCGAGCATGACGGGCAATGTCTTTACCGTATCGCCGTACGTAAGATAGGCAAAAAGAAAACCGACCCCACCGAATATCTCGCAAAATAGCGAAAAAACGCCAATCTTTTCCTTGCAGTTACGGCACTTGCCGCCGAGGATGAGGAAGGAGATGATGGGAATGTTGTCATACCATTTGACTTTCTTTTTGCATGCGGGGCAATAGGAATCGGGCTTAATAATAGACTGCCCCTTTGGTGCGCGGAAGGCGACGACACCGCCAAAACTTGCAAACACCGCGCCGAAGATAAAGGCGAACACGGCAAATAGCGGTTTGAGTTCATCAATCATTTGGTGCCTCCTCCGTAACGCTTGCAAGATACACGTCCTCGCGCAAATCATCAATCGTGCGCTCGGTCATGTTGGTATAGCGGTAAACGATAGAGAAGGTGGACACGATAGTGATACTCATAAGAAGGGATAGGAGCATCACAATTGCCAAAACGTAGCCCTTTTGCTTCTTAACTTGCATAGCGTCCCCCTCCGTAATCCAGTTCGTCAATAATCACCCTGCCGCTTTCCTCGTGGAAAATACTAACTATCAAATTATTTTCCTCGGTGTAGTAGTAGTGCAGGCGGTAGCGCCCTTTGGTCGGCGTGGGCAGAAAATCCTCGTCATAGTAAACGACGTACACGCCGTCTTCGTTTCGGTCAAGCGGCCGCGCACCAAAATAGGAAACGTCCCACTCCCGCCTGTATACGTCCCCGTAAAAGGCGATATCCCGACAGATCATGGAAAAGCGCAGGGTTTCCTCCTGCCGCGCAACGGTTTTTCGCATACCGAGAAAGGAGGTGAGCATACCGATCGAGATGATGGAAAATACGGCAATCGACACCAGCACCTCGACAAGCGTCGTTCCTTTTCGTTTCGTTTTCATCATGCCTCTTTACCGTTTTCTTTTGCGTCGGTCTTTTGCGCCGTCTTTTGCGCGTTTTTTTCATCGGACGTTGCCTTTTCCTCGGCATCGATAAGACCGAGGGCTTCGAGGGACATCTCCTCGTCACCGTCTACCTTGTAACGCGTAATTTGCTTGCGCTCATATTCAAATTCGTGCTTGGAGATCACGAGCAAAAACTTTTGCAAAACGTCCGCTTCCGTTTGGTAGGCAAAATCGTACACGGAGATGATCTCACGGTTGACGACGAGCAACATCGTGCATACCTTACGGTACAAATAGAAATAGACGTAATTTCCGTGCAGGGGCAGGTTCTTTTGCAGATAAAAGCCAAACGGTTCGGTCAAGCATAACCTCGTGCCGAGTAATTTGGCAAGTTTCTTAAAGGTGTCTATCACCTTTTGGGGCATGTAGTACGTATTAAAAACGTAGCCGAGGGAGTGGTGGTAGACGTTTGTTTTAGAGGCGTATTCTGCGCTTATCTTTTTGAGGCGTTGCTCCTTTGTAAACAGTTGCTTTGCTTTCCATAGGGGCATGGCGGGTAAAGAGAGCATGGACGTGTGCGTTTCCTCACAACGCAGAAGTAAAACGATAGGGGGAAACTTTTGCAACTTGAAGGCGTGACTGATCCTGTCGGCAATCGCCTCCATGTTTTTGAGAACGCCGTCCTCAATCAGATAGTCGTCAAGTTCAATGGTCAAATCGTTTGAGGGGCTCTTTTTATCGGCGGTGACGGTGACTTTGAGATATCCCTTACCGTAATTTGAATATTCCAATAGACATATTTTCTTGTTCATTGTGCGCCCCCTTTCTTTGTTCCTGCAACAAATTGATAATTTTCCTCTGAAAAAATGAGTTTACAATATATAAAATTCTCGTCCTCCGAGAAGATAATTTCCAAAAGTTCGGTATGCTCAACAACACATTTGCCGTTGTTGAGCAGTTTTTTGTGTTGTGTATCCACCGTAAAGCCCGTGGGTACGGCATCGTAGTTCTGTGCGAGAATATACTCTTTCATCGTCGATATCTTGTAGGCCTCTTCGCTTACGTCAATCAACTCATCGGTGGTTTTGGTCATGAACACCACCGTGCCCCCAACCATGGTCAGTACAAGGGAAGCGCATAGCATGGCGACGAGCAGTTCCACCAGTGTGAAACCCGTTCTTTTCTTTTTTTGTTTTCTTGGCACGGTCACGGCTTGCCTCCCTTCCTTTTTATAAAAAAAGCGAGGAAATGACGGACGTCATCTCCTCGCGTTCGGGTTTAAGATGTTTCCATCTTTTAAGTTTGATTTAATCTTGTACGGTGAACTCGATAGTCGCGTCAAAGCCCTCGTAGGTGTAGACGAGTTGACCGCCCTCCACCTTGAAGGTGCCCGTTAGTGTGGCAAAGTCTGCATTATCTCTGAATGCCGCGGTGATGTCCGCACCTGCCGAAACGATCTTATCAGACTGGATGCCGTCGGTTTCGGGATCGGCATCTTGCAGTTCCCATGCATAGGTTTCGCCGCTTTGTACGGATGCGTACGTTTCGACGTAAATCTTACCGTCTGCCTTTACCGTGTATACGGCGTAGGTTGTAGGATCGGCACTTGCCTCGGGCAGTTCATTGATGGCATAATCGTCACCTGCCATCAAACTGGCATTGATGGTCTCTTGTACTTGGTACGCCTCGGTGTTGGCGTTCGACTCGTTTGCCTTGTCGATAAATGCGGTGTAGCCCACGACGGACACGGTGGCAAGGATTGCAAGAATAGCAATC
>JAZSOK010000104.1:0-3439 GCA_045536865.1 Eubacteriales bacterium | reverse complement strand
TGTCCCCAACACAAGTATGGCATCATATTTTGGGGCATCACCCGCCATGCATTGTGCAGAAAAAGTGTCAGCGTCATGCATACGTCCGACGGCGGTAGAAAGCACCCAACCGTTTGCGAAAATGGCAAGGGACAAAAGTACGGCGGCGAGGATAAAAAGCGTTTTTTTGGCGGCGTGTGCCAAGCGCGGCATGTTCATATTACGAATCCTTTTGACGGTTAAATTGCTCACTAATACGGCGGACGTCCTTGTAGCCATCAAGTTCCGCACGGCAGAGTGCGCCGAAAATGCGGTGGCGCAAGCCCTTGTTTTCCTCCTCCATACGGCGGAGGAGCAGTTTCACGTTTTCGCGTTCGGTGTTGTGGTCCTCGGGACAAGGGCTCTCCATGATGGGGAGATTTGCGTGACGGGTAAAATATTGAACGTCCTTTTCCTGCGCGTAAATCAAGGGGCGAATAAGATAAAGATTAGAGTTTGACAAATACGTGACGGGCGAAAAACTCCCAAGCCGCCCTTCAAACATCAAATTGAGCATAAAGGTCTCTACGACGTCGTCAAAATGATGTCCCAAGGCCACGCGGTTGCAACCAAGTGAAGTGGCGGCCTGA
The DNA here is from genome assembly GCA_045536865.1 of Eubacteriales bacterium. Lineage (GTDB taxonomy): Bacteria > Bacillota > Clostridia > Oscillospirales > CAG-272 > UBA1740. Next base: position 2,831 of record JAZSOK010000104.1, on the reverse strand, counting down.
TGTAAGGCACCGCGCCGCATCTTTGAGCAGAGGGAGCAGGGATTTGGCTCTTTGCGAATATTAAAGATAATGTTGGCGATATCCGTTTTGACAATGTGGTAGGGAACGCCAAGGTCATCTGAAAAATTCTTGATTTTATCAAAATCGGCGGTGGGGAAGCCCATATCGACGGTGATGGCGGTCAAGGTGAACTTTTTCGGATAAAAACGACGAAGTTCCGACAAGGTTTGCAAAAGGGAAAGCGAATCCTTGCCACCCGAAATACCAACGGCAATATGGTCGCCGTCCTCTATCATACCGTAATCGTCGATGGCGCGGCGCGCAAAACTGAGTAAACGTTGAATTTCTTTCATGAACCTTACTCCTTGCAAGGCATAAACTGTTATAGGTAAAAGTTTTTGAAATGGAGGTTTTGCCGCCGTGCGGCAAAGTGATATATGGCAATCAGAGTTTATGTGGATCAAGGACATAACCCTCAAAACCCCAATGCGGGTGCAGAGGGGCAGGGACTGCGTGAGCAGGACCTTGTTTACGAGATAGGCGTACTTCTGGCAGGACTACTGAACGGCAACCCCGAATTTACGGCACGCTTATCGCGCAACACGCCAACCACCGTCGTCGGTACGAGCAATGCAAGCAGTTTGAGGCTACGGGTGAACGATGCCAACCTCTGGGGGGCAGACCTTTTTGTGAGTTTGCACACCAATGCATCCGAAAACGAATCTGCCACAGGATCGGAGGTTTTGGTATACCGCCTTGGATCGACCGCCGCAGATATCGCCGAGGTGGTGGTCAGAAATTTAAGCAGGGTTACAGGCCTTCCAAACCGTGGCGTTATCGCACGCCCCGGGCTTTACGTTTTGCGTAGGACAACGATGCCCGCCATTCTCGTTGAACTTGGTTTTATCACCAATCCGAGGGATGCCTCGCTCATGGAGAATAGCCCCAATTTATTTGCGGAGGGGGTTTACCAAGGACTCCGCGAATATTACGGTGTATAGACGTTTTAGAGAGAAGGGCAAAACGGCGTTCTTTTATAAAAAGCGCGGAGGCTGTCTTTTAGGACGGCCTCTTTCTTATTTATTCCTTTGGCAGAAGATCAATGTGCGCGCAGTGTAAAAACTCCTGCGCGTCCCCCACGCTTTCCGCACGGAAAACATGCTCGGCACCGCACTCGGGACAGAACACACGAATGCCGCCCGAAACGACCTCGCAATCGTATTGACCGCTACCGCAAGGACAGGAAATCTCCCCCTCCTCCGACAAATCGGCAATCAAAAAGCGAATGATGTCATAGATTTGGGCATCGTTTAGATAGGGCGTATCGTCTTCCTCGCCCGTTTCGCCGCGGAGTTCTTCCATGCTTGACAGTCCGAGCGTTTCCAAAAGACGGTGCAGTTCCTTTTCGTTTTGGGCAAGGGCATCGTCAATTTTGTCCTTTTCGCCGATAAAGCAGATGTCCATATTTGTGTAAGAGCAGTTCAACAGGAAGAGATCGCGCTCAAAAAAGAGATTTTGCGATACGGTATACTGATGCTCCGATGCACAAAAGAGGCAGGGAACGGTCAGGCGGATTTTCTTCTCTTGCGTATAGGTGAGCATGAGTTCGCTCTTTCCGCAGGGGCACTTTAATTTTAGCATGTCGGCGGCAAGGGCGAACTTACCAACAAAGCCGAACACGGTCAGATTGCAATGCGGACAACGGTAAGCAATGTGTGTTTGTTTCTGTGGGACAACCATCTGTAATCCTTTCGGCGGCATAAGCGCAAGCGCGCTCCGCGCATCTTAAAAAATGATTGAAAAAACAAGAAAGGTAACTATACAAAAATAAAGGGTGGGGGAGATCCATGCCACGCGCATGGTGCTTTTCAGTCTGGCTTTCGCGGGCCATTCCAAACCGACGTCTGTCGGTTGGCGCTCACTTGCATATTTGCGGAACAGTCTTTCAACCTCGCCAAACAAAAAGAACAGGAAAATCAAGCATATGACGGCAGAGAGAAAGAAGAGAATGACAAATTCGCTGAGTTGGTTCCCCATAATGCCAAAGAAATGTTCATAAAAAAGGCAGGCGGCGTTGTAAAGTACGCGCGCAAGGATAACGGCGGGCAGGGAGCCCGTGAGCAAGCGGAGCAGACCAAGCAGTAGACCGACAAATAAAAACACGGGCAGATTGCCAACATCGAAGTGCAAAAGCGCAAAAAACACCGTGCTCATCAAGAGCGCAAGCGGCATGTTTTCCTTCGCGTATTCGGCAAATATGATGCCGCGACACAGAATTTCCTCGGCTACCGCGGGAATGACGGCAAAGGTAAGGATGGAAAAAAAGATACCTGCCATTGAGGTGGTCGAGGGGATTTGATAGGTCGTATATAGGCTATAACGAACGTCGGTGAGCCCCAAATAGGCACCCATAGAGGACAGTGCCGCCGCCCCGAAGAAAAGAGTGGGTACGACGAGCAAAATGACGGCAATTTTATCAGGGCTCGGAAGTTTCCACCCCATCTGTTCGGTAAGTTTCGGGAAACGGCGGAGATAGAAGGTGCAGGGGAGCAGAACAGTAAAGAGTTGAATGGCGGCAACCAATGCGTAAATGTTAGCGCCCGACGGTGTAACGGCACGGAAAAGAAAGATGAAAATTGCCGATAAAAGCAAAACCGCAAGCGGTAAAAAGGGAGTGTAAAGCAAGCGGTTATGCGGTAACTCTTGCCGATATTCACGAAAAAAAGCAAGTGTTTTCAGATAGATGGGATGCTCACGAAGAGGGGTATTTTTTACTTTTTCGTGAAGCGTACGCCGCGCGTGCGGAGAAACGGTACGCATGCGCGTTTTTC
>JAZSOK010000122.1:0-4864 GCA_045536865.1 Eubacteriales bacterium | reverse complement strand
TAACGTGGTCGCGTTCATATCGGCGCAAATCAAATTCTTTGACAAAAGATAGAATTGCTTATCGGGGCAACGGTACTGCAAATGTGCCGCAATACTGTTTTCCGTGCCGATAATAAATTCTTTACGGTCGCTTTCTTCTGCAAAGCGCATGATGGCGGAGGTGCTACCCACGAAATCCGCCTCTTTAACAACCTCGCTTCGGCATTCGGGATGGACCAAAAAGAGGGCGTTCGGGTGTTTTTCTTTGGCGACGCAGACGTCCTTTTTCGTCATCATGGTGTGCACGGGGCATCCGCCGTTAACGAACACAAAGGACTTTTCGGGTATTTGCTCGGCAACGTAAGCGCCCAAATTGCAATCGGGAATAAATATGATGCGGTCGTTCTCTATTTTTCTGACAATTTGAACGGCGGAAGCCGAGGTCACGCAAACGTCGGTGACCGTTTTGATGGCGGCGGTGGTGTTTATATACGACACAACGGTGTGGTCGGGATGCTTTTCGCGCAAGGCAATGACGTCTTCCTTCGTTAACTGCTCCGCCATCGGGCATCCCGCATCGGGGGCGGCCAGAATGACACGCTTTTTCGGCGAAAGCAATTTGACCGTTTCGGCCATAAAGCGCACGCCGCAAACGAGGAAGGTACGGTTTTTCATTTTGGCGGCCTGTTGACTGAGTTGAAAGGAGTCGCCGCAAAAATCGGCAATTTCAAGAATGTCATGTGACTGGTAACTGTGCGCCAAAATGCAAACGTCCTGCTCCTCCTTTTTTCGGAGAATTTCTTTTTGCAGCTCGCTCATGCGGATGTCTTTATTCATAGGGGGTTGTTCCTTCCTTATGCTTTGCATAAGACGTGCAAAGCAAGACTTTTTGCGCATATTGCATCACAAGCAAAAATGTTTGCTTGCGATGCAAGACTTTCTGTGTATATTATATCACAAGTAAAAATGTTTGCTCGCAAGGACATTTTTACGCCGTGCATCAATAGCACAGGTGTGCGATAGCACACGTGGGGCGAAGCCCAAAGGCTTGCGATGCAAGACTTTCTGTGAATATTATAGCACATCTTGTAAAGAAAAACAATCGTACATCCGAAAAAAAGGGGCATTTTTAAAAGAGCGCAGTTCCGTTTTCAGAAAAACGGGAGAAAACGAGAAAAAGTTTGAAAGACGGACAAAAAATAGCAGAGTGGAATTGACAAAGCGGACTTTATCTGTTATAATAGTATACAACATTCATATGTACAAAGGAAGGGCGCATTTTGCCTTTTGGCGAATGCGTTTTCCGTATAAAGAAAGGACGTTTCACTATGGCGGAATTTCAAAAAATTCTTCAAGACGGATTGACGTTTGACGATGTCCTGCTTGTGCCGCAAAAAAGCCAGGTGTTGCCTGCGGATATTGATTTGCATACACACTTGACAAAGAAAATCAGATTGAACACGCCCATGCTCAGTACAACAATGAATACTGTGACAGAGGCGAACATGGCCATTGCCATGGCGCGCTCCGGTGGCGCAGGCGTTATCCACAAAAACATGAGCATTGAGGCGCAGGTTGACCAAGTTGAGCGCGTGAAGCGCAACGAAAACGGCGTTATCACCAACCCCTTCTTCCTTTCGCCCGACAACCTTGTCTACGAGGCAGAGGAACTGATGAACCGTTTCCGCATTTCGGGCGTGCCGATTTGCGATGAAAACCGCAAACTGATCGGTATTTTGACAAACCGTGATTTGCGTTTCTTGGAGACGGACGATTATCAAAAGCCCATTCGACTGTTCATGACAAAAGAGAATTTGGTCACGGCACCCGAGGGCACGGACTTGGAGCAGGCGCAGGAGATCCTTCGCCGTCACAAGGTGGAGAAACTTCCCATCGTTGACCAAGAGGGCAAACTTAGCGGACTCATCACCATCAAGGATTTGCAGAAGGCAAGGGAATATCCCAACTCTGCAAAGGATGCCAAGGGCAGATTGCTTTGCGGCGCCGCTATCGGCGTGACCGCTAACGTGGTTGAGCGCGCGGCGGCTTTGATGGCCGTTGGCGTGGACTTCTTCGTTTTGGATTCGGCGCACGGTCATTCGCAGGGTATTCTTGATTGTGTATATAAGGTAAAGAATGCGTTCCCCGACTGTCAGTTGGTGGCAGGTAATATTGCCACAGGCGCCGCCGCGGCAGACCTTATTTCCGCGGGCGCAGATGCCGTCAAGGTCGGTATCGGCCCCGGCTCTATCTGCACGACGCGCGTGGTGGCAGGTATCGGTGTGCCGCAAATTACCGCGATTATGAACGCGGCAGAGGTCGCCGCAAAGCACGGCATTCCCGTGATCGCCGACGGCGGTATTAAGTACAGTGGCGATATTGCAAAGGCAATTGCCGCAGGTGCGGACGTTATCATGGTTGGCTCGCTTTTGGCAGGGTGCGAGGAAAGCCCCGGCGACAGCGAGATCTTCCAAGGCCGTCGCTTCAAGGTTTATCGCGGCATGGGCTCTCTCGCCGCCATGGAAAAGGGCTCGAAGGACAGATACTTCCAGGAAAACAACAAGAAACTTGTTCCCGAAGGTGTGGAAGGCCGCGTGCCCTACAAGGGACCTGTTGCCGATACGGTTTACCAGATGATGGGTGGCTTGCGTGCAGGCATGGGCTACTGCGGTTGCGGCACCATTCCCGACTTGAAGGAGCGCGGACAGTTCATTCGCATTACTGCCGCAGGCCTTCGCGAGTCTCATCCTCACGATATCAGTATTACAAAGGAAGCCCCCAATTACAGCGTACAGGGCTAATGACAAACAAAAAGAGCATCGCATGTGCGATGCTCTTTTTTATTTACAGAAGCATAAACCATCTGATAAGAAGATAAAGTCCAATTAAAACGCCAAAGCCAAGCATAACGAAGACACCTGTTTTGTGCGGCTTCGGCACACGGATGGGCGCGATAAAGCATATAGCGGTAAGGAGCAGGACCCCTGCGTAAACATAGCGCACGATATCTCCGTGCAGTGAGTAGAAACAGAAGACGACGGGGAAGGTAATCGCGGCACTGGTAACGGGAAGCCCAAGATAGTAGTGACGCACTTCGGTCGTCTCTTTTTGTCTGTCTTCTTCTGTGACGTTGTAGTATGCCAAGCGCGCCAATGCACCAAACACGTAGGCACAGTAAAGGGGCGCCCAATACCATTTTGTCAGGCCCATTGAAAAAGCAATAGCACAGGGTAGAACACCAAAGCAGATTAAATCGGAAAGGGAGTCAATTTGGATGCCGTAGCGGCGTTCCTTGTCCGTTCTGTCTTTCTTCGTGCGTGCAACACGCCCGTCAAAAAGATCGCAGAAGCCTGAAAAGAGAAGACAAACGACGGCGACAAGCGGATTGCCGCATCCTGCGGCAAACAGCCCCGAAACACCGGAGACCAAACCGACATAGGTTAGCCATACGGTATAATTGTAATACCCTATCATAACTTACAATCCTTTCGAAGAGTTTTGGTCTGTGGGGGGCGTTGTGCCCTGCGCGGCCGAGGGGCGGCGATGGCGCCGCGGACGTCTGACGCGTCTGCGTTCGGGCTCGCGCAATTTTTCACGAAACGCGACAAGTTCATCGCCCGATGCACGGGTGATGGATTTTCTTACGCGCCACGTTTCATCGAAATTACGTGCGGGACGAAGACAAACGAAGAAGTCTCCATGCTCGGCACAGTGAACGAGCGACTGGTAACGTTGACCTTTTGTATGAATTTTGCGCCCCTCGTATTCAACGGCGGCGCCGCAGAGAGGGCAGGCGGTCACGGAGACGGCGGTGTCGGACAGGGCCGCCTCGGCAGAGACATATCCTTCTTGACCGATGTCGGATTCTCCATAGGTGATGTCTTGAAGGGCATCGTTATGACCCACGGCATATTCGCGAATGCCGCGCGCAATATCCAATTTCTGAGCAACGCGCGCCGTAAAATAAGCATCGTTCAGTGCGTCGTGTGCGGGCAGATTTTGGGGCAGGGAAAAATGCTCCATTGCATATTCAAGGGAACGTTGACGGTTGATGCCGTCCGTTTGGCGATTGAAAATGCGTTGCAAATCGTAGACACGGTTGAGCCAACCGGCAGAAATCCTGTGCGCCCAAAGGTTGTCCTTCAAAAGAGGGATGTCGTCCGGTCCCCACGTCAAAAAGACGGCGTCGTCACCGCAGAAGCGGTGAAAGCGTTCAATTGCCTCGGGGAGGGGCGCGCCGTTGTTGACCATTTCTTGGGAAATGCCCGTCAAGCGTGCAACGTGGCGGTGCATCTGGGGGAAAAAGCGCGGGCGGACGATGAGGCTATAACTTCCCGCTATGCGGAAGCGGTCGTCTAATTTCACGGCGCCGATTTGAATAACCTCGCCGCGCAAGTGGCAACCGATACGCTTTTGGACCGCCAGCGCCTTTTGTAAATAGGCTTGATTCCATTCAAGATCAAGTACGATATAAGTCATCGGGAGAGAAAACCCTTTCTCTTTGTGAGGTGACACAGAAAAGACCGTGTCTTGTATGGGCGCTTATTCGCCCTTCACCTTTGCAGCGGCGGCGATAAAGTCGCGGAACAAGGGATGCGGACGGTTGGGGCGAGATTTGAATTCGGGGTGATACTGCACGCCGACAAACCAAGGATGGTCGGGTACTTCTACCGCTTCAACCAAGTGGGCGTCGGGAGAAAGACCGCAAATACGCATGCCCTTTGCCTCCACGGCGGCACGGTAATCGTTGTTGAATTCATAGCGATGGCGATGACGCTCGTTAATCAAATCGACGCCGTATGCCGCCGCCATCACGGTGTTGGCAACAACGTGGCAGGGATACGTGCCAAGGCGCATGGTGCCGCCCTTTTCGGTGACGGATTTT
>JAZSOK010000114.1:0-11955 GCA_045536865.1 Eubacteriales bacterium | reverse complement strand
TACATATTCAAACACCTTCTGCGGAGCAGAGCGGTGTTCGCATACGCCACCGAGAGCCGTCAAGTTTACTTGTAAGGCGCGGGTGTGCGTATCACGGAGCAAAGCGGAGTTACCACCTCACTCCAGCCAACTAAAACACCCCCTGCGCTTGCAGGGGCGTGTTTTAGTTTATGAGTACTAATCAACTTAAAACCGATGCAACAAATCTAAAAAAAAGAAAACCCCAACCCCCGGAGGCCTACGGCTTCACAGGCGGGGGTGATTACTTATTCAAATAATGCAATTAGCAAACGCCCTGCGCCATCATGGCATCGGCAACCTTGATGAAGCCTGCGATATTCGCGCCTGCTACAAGGTCATCGCCAAGACCGTACTTGTTGGCGGCAGCAACGGATGCACTGAAAATGTTCTTCATAATCTGATGAAGTTTCTCGTCAACCTCTTCTGCCGTCCAACTGTAACGCATGGAGTTCTGGGACATTTCAAGACCGGAGGTTGCTACGCCGCCCGCATTAACTGCCTTGGAGGGCGCAACGATGACACCTGCCGATTTCAGGAGAGCGACTGCCTCGTTGGTCGTCGGCATGTTGGAAACCTCAACGTAATACTTGACACCGTTCTTGATAATCAACTCGGCTTCCTTAACGTCAACCTCGTTCTGCGTTGCACAAGGCATCAAAATGTCTGCCTTTACGCTCCAAGGCTTTTCCCCTGCAAAGAAGGGCACGCCGAACTTGTCGGCATAATCCTGCACCTTGTTGCGGCAGGAAGCACGCATTTCGAGGAGGAAGTCAATCTTTTCGGGGGTGGAAATACCGCCTTTATCATAGATGTAGCCCTCGGGACCGGAGATGGTCACAATCTTACCCCCAAGTTCATGCATTTTTTTGATAGTATTTTAAGCAACGTTACCGAAGCCAGAGATAGCAAAAGTCTTGCCCTTGATGCTATCGCCGAAGTGGTTGAGCATTTCAACGGTATAGTAAACGGCACCGTAGCCCGTTGCCTCGGGACGGATGAGAGAGCCGCCGTAGGAGATACCCTTACCTGTCAAAACGCCCGTGAACTCATCACGAAGTCTCTTGTACTGACCAAAGAGATAACCGATCTCTCTTGCGCCGACACCGATGTCACCTGCGGGAACGTCCGTATCCGCACCGATGTACTTCTGTAATTCTGTCATAAAACTCTGGCAGAAGCGCATAACCTCGCCGTTCGACTTGCCCTGCGGGTCAAAGTCGGAACCACCCTTACCGCCGCCCATAGGCAAAGAGGTCAAGGAGTTTTTGAAGGTCTGCTCAAAGCCGAGGAACTTGATAATGCTCTCGTTAACGGTGGGATGGAAGCGAAGACCGCCCTTGTACGGACCGATAGCAGAGTTGAACTGGACGCGGAAACCGCGGTTTACCTGCACCTTGCCGTTATCGTCAACCCACGGCACACGGAACTTGATGATGCGCTCGGGCTCAACCATGCGCTCAACAACACCGCTTTCGATATACTCGGGGCTCTGCATGAGAACGGGCTCGATGGATTCAAGCACTTCTCTGACAGTCTGGTGAAATTCGGGCTCGTTTGCGTTTCTCTTGATAACCTTATCCATAAGGTCGTTGAGATACTGGATCTTAAAACTCATTGTTTTATACCTTTCATATGTAGTTTTGCCGTGAGGCTTATCTTTGGCATCGTCTTTTAGAAAAAGCATGACAAATTAAAGGTCAACCGACATCGGTAATATTATAAAACACTTTGAAAACTTTGTCAATAGTATATCAACACAAATTTGCATAATTGACAATATTTATAGTGTCTTCTTGCATTTAAGATGCTTTTTGTGCATCTTTTTGTTATTTTTTGCAAGTGACATCACCGTGTGTTGTCAACAGTCATGCTCCCCCGCAAAAATCCCTGCGTGAAAAAAACGTATTTTTTACACCCTGCGAAGGGCAAATGCAATCTACTATTCCCTGTTTTGCCTTATTTTCTGAACATGACGCGCTCGCTTTCAAACATGCGTGTCAAAAGGAAGATGAGGACGGCGGTATAGCCGACGTTCGACAGGGTGGTCATGAGAATGCCGAGTGTATTCGACACGCCCGAAAAGACGTCGCGTATGCAGCAAACGGAATTGTAAAGCGGCGCAACGTAAGAGGCAAGCGGCCGCGCATCATCACCGAACATGGAGAAGACGCCAAGAACCGCCACCACGATCATAAGGGGCGAAACGTAGGTTGTCGCCTCCTTCACACTCTTGGCAAAACCGGAAACCAAGGATACTGCCGCAACGATCAAAAGCACGCTTGACAAAATGACGGTAAGGAGGGCGGCGTAATCGCCAACACCGTAGAGGGAGAGCGTCAAGACGTCCTCACCCATGCTACCGCCCATCAATTTCGGCAGAGATAGCATGATGCCGATAAAACTCGACATACCCGACAAAAGGGCAATCATGCTCAAACTGACAATTTTACCGAGCGCCAACTGGCGGCGATCAAGAGGGGTTGCAAGCAAGGTGGCAATGGTGCCGCGCTCCTTTTCACCCGCAATAGACTCGGGCGCAACAGCCATACAACCACTGAAAATCATCATCATGAGAAGAAGGGGCATCATGAGGGAAAAGATGTCGGCACTGATGTCCTCCTCGGTTGCCAAATCATAGACCTGCTCGGCATCGCCGTTTACGGAAATGACGGGCGGATTGATAATCGCCTCATAATTCTCAAAAAACGCGGTTAAAAGCAAATACGCGGGTTGGGAGTTGGACTCCGATGTATTATAATAAAGGAAGACCTCGGGCATCGGGGCGGTTTTATCCGTCTGGCGTAAGGACAGCGCCTCGTCAAAGTCCGCGCCAAAGAAAACGGCGGCATCAAGTTCGCCCGACTTAACATGGGAGAGCGCCGTGTCCTTATCAAGAGTACCGTCATACATATTCAGCGCATCCGTTGCAAAGAAGTCCTTCATACTTTCGGGGACGTTTTCTGCATAGACGGTGGGAACGTAGTCGTCATCCGTGCCGAACATGCTCCCCATGCCGCTACCCATAAAGGAATAGAGGATATAAATCAAAAGTCCCGGTAAAAGAAGGGTGGATAGCACCATGCGCTTATCAAAGAAGAAGCGCGTCAACTCCTTTTTGGCAATGACGAAAAATCCGTTCGGTTTTTTCATATTATTCCGCCCCCTCCTTGATGTTCTTATAGAGCGCAAAGAAGGCATCCTCTAAACTTTTTTCGCAACCGACAATTTCGGGCAAGGTGCCCACCGCCGCCATCCCGCCGTCAATCATGACGCCGACGCGGTCGCAGACGCGCTCTGCCAAACTGAAAATGTGCGTGGAAAGGAGGATGCTCTTTCCTTCGTTTCTTAACTCCGTCAAAAAATCGGTGACGACACGGGCGGTTAAAACGTCAAGCCCGTTCGTCGGCTCGTCAAAGATGATAAAATCGGGATCGTTAACGAGGGCGATGACGAGGGAAACCTTTTGCTTCATACCCGTTGACAGGTCGGCAACCTTGACCTCTGCATAGCGGTCAATGCCGAAGCGGGCAAAAAGTTGCGCGCGCCGACCGTCACGCACGGTGGCGGGCACACCGTAAAGGTCGGAAAAGAAATCGAAAAGATAGCGCGGTGTGAAAAACTCTTCCAATTTATTTTCACTTGTCAGAAAGCCTATTTTTTCGCGCACCGCGCGCGGATTATTGACAATACTATGCGAAAAGAGAGTGGCATCGCCCGCATCGGGGCGAAGGAGCGTGGCGAGCATACGGAGAGTGGTCGTTTTACCCGCGCCGTTTGGCCCGAGCAAGCCGAAAATCTCGCCGCGATAGGCAGAAAAGGACAAATCCTTGACCGCAATGCGCTTTTTCTCCTTCGTTTTTTCAAGTGCTTGTTGTTTTTTTGAGAGGCGGAAGGTCTTACAAAGTCCTTCCACGCGCAAAATTTCTTCCATGAAAAAATCTCCCTTCAAAATGGAACGTATATTTTTCAACCGTGAGCATCACGCCCAGTCACGCGAAATGACGGGACAGTAACGACTGTCCTCTTTTTTAATGCGCTCGACGATGGCATCAATGAGCGCAACAGATTCCGCGCGAAGTTCAAAAGGTACGACAACGTCGAAAATAAGATTGGTGTGCGTTGCCCCCTCAACAAAGCGGAAGTCGTGGATAGAGAGGCGCGGCTCAATCTCCGAAACGAGCGCGCTAATGCGTGCGCGAAGTGCCGTCACCCGTTCATCATCCGTCACGATAGGGTCCATATGGATGGTGCATTCAATGGAAAGTTCCTCGCGGATGCGCCGTTCCATTTCGTCAATGGCATCATGCATATCAAAAAAATTCTTACTGCCATCCACCTCGACGTGCAACGTGGCAAAGGTGTGCCCCGCGCCGTAACTGTGCACGAGCATATCGTGGATGCCGAGCGCCTCGGGATAGGAATCGACAATACGGCGAATGCCGACGACCGTCTCGGCAACGGGGGCAGTACCCAACAGGTGATTTTGGGTATCACGCAAAATACCGATGCCTGCATAGACGATTAAGCCCGACACGATCAGCCCCATATACGCGTCAATATTCCAAGAGAAGAAATAAAAAATGAGTTGTGAAATGAGGACCGCCGTTGTGGAGAGGGCGTCGTTTAGGCTATCGGCGGCGGTAGCGCGCAAGGTGCCCGAACCTATTTTTTTGGAAAGGCGGCGGTTAAAGAAATAGAGCCACAGTTTACAGAGGGCGGAGACGGCAAGCACAATCATCGCAACGATATGAAAGACGGGGAGCACGGGATGAAAAATGCGTTCGACGGACGAAAAGAACAACTCCGCGCCGATCAAGAGAATGATGAAGGAAACCATGATGGAGGCGATATACTCCATGCGTGCGTGGCCGAAGGGGTGTTCCCTGTCGGCGGGCTTTGCCGCCAGACGAAATCCAACGAGCGACACAACGGAGGAGCCCGCATCCGAGAGGTTGTTCCATGCATCCGCCATAATGGCAAGAGAGCCGGTCAGATATCCCGCCGTCATCTTAAAGCCAAATAAAAGAATATTCAAAATAATACCGACAATGCCCGAAAAGGTACCGTACGCCGCACGTACGCGCGGATTTTCCACGTCCTCGCCACCCGAAACGAACAATCGGCAAAGTAAATCTGTCATGTATATGTTCCTTTTCTACGTCATCAAATTCTCGGTGCTTACCAAAAGATACCGACAAAAAAGCGAGGGGGCACTGAGGGACGTTTGTCCATCGCACCCCCTCGGCAGAAGGTTCATTTTTAACTACTTGAAGGAGAAGAATACGGGGTTTTTAAGCGTGATAATTCCCTTGCAATCCTTCCCTATTTATTTGCGCTTATCGCTGAACGCGGCCGCTTCCGCTACCGCCTGCAAGCGCCTTGACCTCATCAACCGTCACCATGTTGTAGTCACCCTCGATAGAATGCTTCAAGCAACTTGCCGCAACGGCAAATTCAATGGCTTCCTGCGTGGAGTAGCCGGACAGTAAGGAATAAATCAAGCCGGCGCCAAAACTGTCGCCACCGCCGACGCGGTCAACGATGTGCATATGGTAGGAACGGGAGAAGCAGTAGTTTTCGCCGTCGTAAAGAAGGCCTGCCCAGTCGTTATCGTTTGCACTGATAGAGGAGCGAAGGGTGATAGCAACCTTCTTGAAGCCGAACTTATCCATAAGTTGACGAGCCACGCTCTTGTAGCCCTCATGGTCAACCTTACCTGCATCAATGTCGGTGTTTTCGGCATCAATACCGAACACGTCGTGCGCATCCTCCTCATTGGAGATGCAGACGTCGACGTAGGGCATCAGTTTTGTCATGGTTTCACGGGCCTGCTCACGCGTCCACAGTTTCTTTCTGTAATTCAGGTCGCAGGAGATGGTGACGCCCTTTTCCTTTGCCACGCGGCATGCTTCAAGACAGATGTCTGCCACATTGGCACCGAGGGCGGGAGTGATACCCGTGAAGTGGAACCAATCCACACCTTCAAAAATGCGGTTCCAATCAAAATCCTCGGGCTTTGCCGTCGCAATGGAGGAGCCTGCGCGGTCGTAAATGACCTTGGAGGGACGCTGGCTTGCGCCCTTCTCTACAAAATAGATACCCATTCGGTCGCCGCCGCGCACGATCATATCGGTGTTGACACCGAATTTGCGGAGCGAGTTAACACCCATCTGACCTATCTCATGCTTGGGAAACTTGGAAACAAACGCGCTGTCCATGCCGTAGTTAGCAAGCGACACCGCCACGTTTGCCTCACCGCCACCGTAGGTCGCGAGAAATTTTTCTGTCTGTAAGAAACGATAATATCCTTCCGGTTCCAAACGGAGCATCAGTTCTCCGAAGGTCACTGTCTTTGCCATGATCAATAGTCCTTTCTTTTATAGGCTTTTGCCTTGTCATTACCATCATTATAACAGATAAAAATCTATTTGTCATCTGTTTTTTAAATATTTTTTTATTTTTTTACGTATCGCAGGAAGAAAAACCGCCAAAGCGCGCATGAGATGTCATGCAAGACAATCAGTTGTCAAGATATTGACTGTGTGCGACGAAAATCTCCCCCTGCCAAACAAAGCAGGGGGAGATAAAATCTTCACTTAAAAAAGATTTCTTTTGTTTTTCATTGTATACTGTTCGTTATCTTATCAGGCAATAACAAATGCTTTTGTCGATAAATAATCAAACTCCTCGTTGATGGTCACAGTATTCCCTTCAAGTGTAAATGCAACCTCTTTTATTTCGCCGTTTCTGTTGACTTCTTTAATCTCTTTGATCTCTTCGCCGAGCCAAACAAACGACACGTTCTTAAATGTTTCAACGGTTGTATTTACTAACATTAACACACTGTCATTGTCGCGCTTGTATAAATACGGCGAAACGCCTAATTGATTGTATACAACCCCGTTTTTCAAATGCGCCTTTAACTGGTTTTCAATAAAGAGTTTTCTTGCCGGATTGAAAAGTTCGTGTTGAATTTTTCCCTTTGCGCCTCCGGGCAATACCGCAAATTTATCCGTCCATATCATGCCGTTTTCAACAGGCTTGCCGGTGTAATCGCACAGTTTAGAAAAGACGTTGACAGGGCAATCGTATTGCAAAAGCATAACGTCATCCATCGCACGATGTTCAACGGGTATCGTATATCCTCTTTGACCTTCAACCGCATAGTCATTAACGATTTTTTCAATCGGAACAATACCCGACTCCGCATCAAGCGATGTTAAACTCTTAATGCTCAATAAATCGCCAAAGCCTCTCTCGTACAACTCAAAGACCGCATAGCCGTCCAAAATGACGTAATTATCTTGGAATATTTTCTCCAATTCATCTCTTGTAAAATACTGGACGTTTTCAGCACAAAAGTAAACGCATTCGTTCTTGAAAGACTTTTCGGTCGAAAACTTATAGGTTATTCCCAAGCCGGCCAGATAAGCGCCGCCCTCATTTGCATGCGGAGCCATCGACTTGAAATCTTTAACGTTTGATACGTATCTCGCCGCATATTCCGATAAAGGAATTATAACACCTTGGAGACTGCTAAATTTGATTTTCAAATCCATGATTGCTTGCATATACGGATTTAATTCCCGTATAACGTCACCGTAGCCCCATTCCTCGGTCGGCGCGTTGCCAATTTGAGATGCAATATTGCAGGTCATTCCTTTAACAATTAAAGGCAATGCGCTTTCCGTTTGGAACTTCAAAAACCTTGCATTCTTTGAATACGTTGACATTGCAGAGTTTTCAAGTTCCGGGTATACGTCAACATCCTCTTGTATCAATGTTCTGATCGACATGATTTCGGAGTTGAAATCATAGTAATAGTCTTTTCCCGTGCGTTCACAGAAAACGGGCAAATGCAAGCGGTGAATGATCCTCGTGTTTTTAAAGTTTTCGCCAATTTGCTTCCAATCGCGCTCCTCAATGGCGTGCTCGGGATAACCCGAAGACATCAACCCGATTTCCGTTCCAACATTGACCGATTTGATGGCATTTCCGATTTCATAAGAAAGTTTATTCATAGACAATCTCATGTTGTCCATCCACATGTTTCTTGCATGGTTGGGCTTTGCCTGGAAAATCTGCTTGGCAAATTCTTCACGGGTATAATTCGTTCCCAACTTTTCGTTGTATATTCTCATGTGTTCATCACAGAAACAACCGAAACCGCCTAAATATTCACCGTAGCCTAACTGGTCCCCATGATTGTGATACCTAAAATCGTCCTCGATCCAATACACGGTTGGCTCTAATTCTCTGACCATGTATTGAACCAACTCCTTGAAATACGCCAACCATTTTTCATCCTGCGGGCAACATACCCATGTGGCCTCTACGCCACGAATCCCCATCATTTTTCTAAAATGTTGATCGGGCTTCAATTGTCTGCCGCGGTCTACGTGCCCTATGGTGTTCCAGAAATTAAGACTAACGGATATACCCGCTTCGTTTAAGACTTTTTTTACTTTCTTGGCTGCCTCCACCCACGGCTTTGCCTCTTCAATGGACATTTGTCCGTAACAAAAGCCCTCGGAGTTGATTAAGAGCATCACATCCCCAAAACCATACTTTAAGCAAAAGTTTTTAGTCATTTCAATGCGGTCTTCCAAATGTTCATTCGGCTCAAAAGCTAACCTCAAACAATTCGTATACTTTGTGTTATCGATTTTTACTTTGTTCATTTTTGGTCTCCTTCTCTCATCTCATGTTATTAGATTTTATTAGACGATGATAAATGATTTTGTTGATAAATAATCGAATTCCTCGTTGATGGTCACGGTATTCCCTTCAAGTGTAAATGCAACCTCTTTTATTTCGCCGTTTCTGTTGACTTCTTTAATCTCTTTGATCTCTTCGCCAAGCCAAACAAACGACATCTCCCTAAACGTTTCAACGGTTGTATTTACTAACATTAGTACGCTATCATTTTCACGCTTGTATAAATACGGTGAAACGCCTAATTGATTGTATATAACCCCGTTTTTCAAATGCGCCTTTAACCGGTTTTCAATAAAGAGTTTTCTTGCCGGATTGAAAAGTTCATGTTGAATTTTTCTCTTCGTACGGTAAGGCAATATCGCAAACTTATCCGTCCATATCATGCCGTTTTCAACAGGCTTACCGGTGTAATCACACAGTTTAGAAAAGACGTTGACAGGGCGATCGTATTGCAAAAGCAAAACATCATCCATCGCACGATGTTCAACGGGTATCGTATATCCTCTTTGACCTTCAACCGCATAATCGTTAACGATTTTTTCCATCGGAACAATACCCGACTCCGAATAAAGCGATTTCAAACTCTTAATACTTAATAAATCACCAAAGCCCCTTTGATGCAGTTCAACAATGGCATTGCCTTCCAAAATCACATAATTATCTTCGAATATTTTTTCCAGTTCATCTCTTGTAAAATAATTGATGTTTTCAGCACAAAAATAAACACATTGATTTTTGAAGGTCTTTTCGGTCGAAAATTTGTAGGTTATTCCCAAGCCGGACAAATAAGAGGCGGCCTCGGTTGAACACGGGGCCATTGTCGAAAAGCCATCAACATCTGTTATGTATTTCGCCGCATATTCCGATAAAGGAATTATGACACCTTGAAGACTGCTGAATTTGATGTTTAAATCCATAATTGCTTGCATATACGGATTTAATTCCTCCATCGCGTCACCGTAGCCCCATTCCTCGGTCGGCGCGTTGCCAATTTGAGATGCAATGTTACAGGTCATTCCTTTGATAATTAAAGGCAATGCACTTTCCACCTGGAACTTTAAAAACCTTGCACTCTTTGAATACGTTGACATTGCAGAATTTTCAAGTTCCGGGTATATATCAACATCTTCTTGTATCAAGGTTCTGTTCGGCATAATGTTGGCGTTGAAATCATAGTAGTAATCTTTTCCCGTGCGTTCAAAATAAACGGGCAAATGCAAACGGTGAATGATCCTCGTATTTTTAAAGTTTTCGCCAATTTGCTTCCAATCTCTCTCTTCAACAGCGTGTGATGGATAAGACGAAGACATCAACCCGATTTCCGTCCCAACATTGACCGATTTGATGGCATCTCCGATTTCATAAGAAAGTTTATTCATAGACGATCTCATGTTGTCCATCCACATGTTTCTTACCTTGTTGGGTTTTGCTTGAAAAAGATGCTTGACAAATTCCTCACGGGTATAATTCGTCCCCAACTTTTCGTTGTATATCCTCATGTGTTCATCACAGAAGCAACCACCAAAGTCTAATTCTCCTCCGTGATTGTGATATCTAAAATCATCCTCAATCCAATACACACTTGGCTCTAATTCTCTGACCATGTATTGAACCAACTCCTTGAAATACGCCAACCACTTTTCATCCTGCGGACAGCATATCCAAGAAGCCTCCACGCCGTTAAAACCCATCATCTTTCTGAAATGTTGATCGGGCTTCAATTGTCTGCCGCGGTCTACGTGCCCTATGGTATTCCAGAAATTAAGACTAACGGATATACCCTCTTCATTTAAGGCCTTTTTTACTTTCTTGGCTGCCTCAACCCACGGCTTTGCCTCTTCAATGGACATTTGCCCATGGTAAAACGCCTCGGAGTTGATTAAGACCATCACATCCCCAAAACCATGCTTTAAACAAAAGTTTTTAGTCATTTCAATACGGTCTTCCAAATGCTCATTCGGCTCAAAGGCTAACCTCAAACAATTTGTATATTTTGTATTGTCGATTTTTACTTTGTTCATTTTTGGTCTCCCTCGTTTGTTGATACCCCTATCATACCATGAGTTTGCTCAAAAATCAATGCTTTTTCCAAAAAATGCAACTTTGTTTTAATAAAGCATCGCCTAACGGCGATATGATGCGTTTGCTTCGCAAATATGATGTCGCTCGCCTTGTTCGCTAATGATGCGATGTTTGTCCTTATCTTTTACCTTTTTCTGTTTGGGTTCGGACGCGGTATGATTCTGCTCTGCTGCATTGCGCGCTTCTACCGCTTTCAAATAATCGTCCTTGTGCCAAGTGGCGATCACATCGTCGATAATCGCGCTGTACTCGCCCTCCTTATAATACTGATTGACGGGAGCTTTCATAAGCCCCTTGTCAAGCAGTTCTCGGATAGCAACGGGAGAATCGCAATCCTCCTCAAAGCAGAGATAACGACCTTCTACAAAGCCTACTGCTTGAGCTTCTTTGAACTTCTCATCGTTCAGTTCGGGGAAATTATGAGGAAACCAAGTCGTCCAAAACTCTTTACCGCCTCCACCGAAATCCCCTCGCAAATATCCAATGCAGCCAAGCTCCTTTTCTTCATCCTTATTGAAAAAGAAAAGGTCTTTTTCTTCTTTCATTTTAATAGCTTCAAGTACCATCTTACGTTGTCTTTGAAATTTGCAAAGCAATCTCTCAAAAGTTCAGCAAAGGTGCAAGACCTTGCTTTAACTCTCTCGTTCATGCAGCAGCATCTTTTCAGCGCACACTTTCCGTTTTGACAGAACGAACAGTATCTACATCGACACACCTCCAATGTGTAAGGGAATGGTTTTGCCTCTGCTTTGTCTCTTATTGCTGCATCAAGGAACTCCGCAAAAGAAAGGCTTTTGTTGTTAGGTTCTAAATTCATTTTTATCCTCCTGTTGGTTGATTTCCGGAAAACAAAAAAGCCGACCTTATTTCCACTTCGTTAGTGGTCATAAAGTCGGCTTCATATTAACCGTATGTAATTAAGCTTCAAGAGCATCGAGTAGGTGGAGTATGAGATTGGAGGTTTCTCTATTGTCGATCCCGCTTGCCTTCTGCTTGAGTCTCTTTGCATTGAGAGCTTCGATAGCAACTCGGAGTTCAAAGGGGGTGAGTTTAAGTCTGCGAACCATCGCGTATCCGTTTTTCATCTGTAAGTCCTCGCTTTCCTTCTTTCTGTCTATATTATATCAGAAAAGC
>JAZSOK010000077.1:0-6386 GCA_045536865.1 Eubacteriales bacterium | reverse complement strand
CACCGCCTGTCAACGCTTCGTGATGCAGACCATTTGATCGTGATTGAAAACGGATGTGTGGCAGAGGCAGGAACGCAAAGGGAACTGCTTGCCAAGGAGGGCGTTTACCATCGTCTTTATACCTTGCAAGAGGAAGCCCTTAAAAATGCAGGCATTGCCGAGTAATAAGAGGTTGAAATTATGCATGAAATAAACAGGGATACGTTAGAAGAAGTCTTGTATTTAACCCCCGAAAACGCCGTTTTTCACGATGAAGGGAACTTTCTCTCGCTTTCGCTTGCAAAAGATGAAAAGCAGTATAACCGTGTGATTTTGCGCCGCGCTTTCCCCTTTAATCTGCCGTGGCAATATATTTGTGTGACAGATACGAACGAAAAAGAAATAGGCATGATTCGTGACGTTACTCTTTTTCCTGCGGGAGTTGCGGACTTATTACGGCGTGAACTTGAACGCTTCTATTATACCCCAAAAATACGCGCCATCCTTTCCGTCAAGGAACGGTACGGCTTTTCCTATTGGGAGGTCAAAACGGACGAGGGGACGGCATCCTTCACGTTAAAGGACACTTTTCGCAGTCTTTTGCGTATAAGTGAAGATAGAGTTGCCTTTTTCGACGTTGACGGCAACCGTTTTGAAATAGAAAGCCTATCCGCGCTTGATAGAAAGAGTTATAAAAAAATCGAACTTTATCTATAATCATCGAAATCTACGGTGGTCTTTTGCTACCGTTTTGTGAGGTTAAACCGTGAAAAAGAAGATGAAGGGTACACGTGTTAAAAATCTTGACATCCTTTTTGGCGAGCGATTTTCTTTTCTTCGCCGAGAGGATGCCCTTCTGTTGCTTCCTTTCGATTTAGATAAAGACGCGCAAAAGCCCTTGACGGGGTTGTGTGCAATTACCGCCGATACCTTGTTTGTTAGCAGAAGTAGCGAAGAAACGACGTCCTTTGTTTTATCCGATTTTTCCTCTTTTGTTTTGCAAGTGGGGGTAGGCGCCACCTTCCTTTTCGGTGTAAAAAACAGCGGGGAAGAACTTCTTCTTTGCCGTGCGACGGCAAAATATATGAGCGCAATGGGCGCGGCGGTCAAAACGTTAAATAAGCGTCTTTCGGAGATAAATCCCACTATCGGCGAAGAAAAGAGCGCGAGGCGTGACCAAGAAGGCGCGCACGAAAAAAGAGATTTTGGCGCTATGGAAGGAAAGGGCCGTGTCTGCCCAAAATGCGGTCGCGGCTTACCGCGCGGTGCAACCACCTGTCCTCATTGTTCTCCCAAAGGGAAAACCGTTATACGCCTTTTGCAATTTGCAAAACCGTACTGGTTTTTACTCGCCGTGTCGATCCTCCTTTTCTTCTTCATATCGGCAATTAAACTTGTCAATCCCTACTTAAATAAGTGGTTGGTTGATGATTTTATTACCAATTCCGAGGCAACACTAAACGAGAACTTACTTTCCGCTTTCGGATTGGTGATCGTCCTTATTCTCTTTACGGAGATTTTGGGGCGCTTGCTTTCACTTTTACGCAGTTATCTTTTGATTGGTGTAAGTAATCGCTTGATCGTCAGTCTTCGTGAAAAGGTATTCAAAAAAATTCAATCCCTGTCCCTTTCTTCCGTTTCACGGCGCACGTCAGGGGAATTATTAAACCGTGTCACGCAGGACACAAGCACCATCCGCGAATTTATCACCATGCGCTTTGCCGATATTTTTGAACAACTCTTGATGATTGTAGTTGTATCGGTCATTTTAATTGTGTACGACTGGCGACTTGCATTACTTGTGCTTTTGCCGACACCGTTTGTCTTGTTTTCCTTCCGCTTGTTTTGGCGCTTTATGCGCTCTATGTTCCATCGCCGTTGGCAATTGAATTCGGAGGCAAATGCCACTTTACACGATATTTTTTCGGGCATCCGCGTTGTCAAATCCTTCGGCATGGAGCATCGTGAGGCATTGCGCTTCGATACGATTACAAAGAAGGAAATGGAGGCGCAAATCAGGCAAGAGCGCGTGTGGGCGGTCGTTATGCCTCTCTTGCAGTTTGCGATGGGCATCGGGGAATTCATTCTCCTTTATTTTGTCGGCAATCAAATTCTTGACGGTCGAATGACGCTTGGAGATATGACGCTATTTTCCTCATTCGTCGGTATGATTTACGCGCCACTCCGTCACTTTGCACATTTGCCGCGCGAGTTTCTTCGCGTGATTACCGCCGCTTCAAAAATATTTGAACTTTTGGATGAAACGTCCGAGATTACCGATGCAGAACAATCGCTTTACATTGATATTAAAGGTCAAATCACACTAAACCACGTGTCTTTTGGTTATGATGAGCATAAAGAGGTCTTGCACGATATTTCTCTCACCATCGAGCCGGGGCAGTTTATCGGACTTGTTGGACGTTCGGGCGTTGGAAAAAGCACGCTTATCAATTTGATTATGCGACTTTATGAGGTAAACGAGGGGGAAATCCTCATTGACGGTACCGATATCCGTTCTATCTCCCAAGAATCGCTTCGCTCTCAAATGGGTGTCGTGTTACAGGAGACGTTCCTATTCTCGGGAACGGTTGCACAAAATATTGCCTACGCACGGCCGACTGCCACCCCCGAAGAAATTGTTGCTGCCGCAAAAACGGCGGGTTGTCATGAATTTATTTCTAAACTCCCCGATGGGTATCAAACAAAGGTCGGCGAGCGAGGCTACACGCTTTCGGGCGGTGAACGCCAACGCGTTGCCATCGCACGTGCGCTTTTACATGATCCTAAAATCCTCATTCTCGACGAGGCGACGGCTTCCCTCGATACCGAAACCGAGAAATCCATTCAAGAGGCGTTGGCGGCTCTTTCGTCCAAACGAACGACCATTGCCATCGCGCACCGTCTTTCCACACTGAGAAACGCCACCCGCCTTGTTGTGTTGGACGAGGGGCGCATCGTGCAAGTGGGAACGCACGAAGAACTGATGAAGGAAGAAGGTATCTACCGCGGTTTGGTACTGGCGCAACGTGAAATGGCGCGTATGCAGGATGATGAATAGTCTTTAATCTGCCTTAAAATAACTAACGTTTTACGAGGACAAATCATGATTAAGTATTTTATTCCCGACCGTTGTTTTCTCACCTTTGATATGCTCACACCTGCATTTTTGGAAAAAGAGGGCATACGCGGTCTTATTCTCGATATTGATAATACTGTTGCTCCGTATGAGGAGGCAGAGCCGGGGCCTGTCGCCATTGAATGGTTTAAGCATTTAGAGGAGGCGGGCATTCGTATAGCGTTTGTGTCGAACAATTGCAGTGCGCGTGTCAATGAATTTAACCGCACGCTCGGTTATCCCCACTATCCCAATAGCAAAAAGCCGTTTGGAAAGTATATTCGGCAGGCAATGGCGGCAATGGGGACCGATAGATCGAACACGGCACTGATGGGCGATCAAATTTTCACGGACGTTTTGGCCGCACGCATGGCAGGGTTAAAGAGAACCTTTTTAGTACCGCCCATTAAGGATAAAACGGACTGGTTTACGCGTTTCAAGCGCCGCATGGAAAGACCTATTTTGGAGGCGTATCGCGAGCGCAGAAGAGAAAAAAAGCGCCTTCGCCGTGAGCGCCGCGCCGAACGCCGCCTAAGTCAAAATAAAAAGCGTTTTCGCGTGACCGCTATCATTCGTTCACGATTGCCAAAGAAAAAGAAAGGCGATATACAATGAAAGACGTACAAAAGCCCATCGTTGCCGGCGATAGACCGCGCTTCGGTCCAGGCGGAAACAGTACCGCCTTTTATGATGCAGGTTGCCGTTCGACAAAGGAAGCGCCCGCCTGGCTAAAAAGCATCGGACTTGACGCTTATGAATTTGAAGCAAGCCGTGGCGTAGGCGCATCCGATGAAACGTTGACAATTATCGGTTGCGAAGCGCAAAAAAATGATATTCGCCTTTCCGTGCATGCGCCTTATTTTATATCTCTTTCGGGAATAGAAGAGGAAAAGCGCTTAAAGAGCCTTGGATACATTGAAGACAGTTTACGCGCGGCATCGCTGCTCGGTGCGGAAATCATTGTCGTGCACACAGGCAGTACGGCAAAACTTGCAAGAGCCGATGCAATGTGCCTGGCGGCAGACACTTTATCACGCGCCCTTACGACAATTCCTGATAACGGTGTTCTCATTGGGCTTGAAACAATGGGAAAACAAAACCAACTCGGCACGCTTGACGAAGTGATTTCGCTTTGCCGTCTGGATAAACGCTTGGCACCCGTTGTCGATTTTGGACACTTGAATGCCCGTGAGGTTGGCGGTGTCTTTCCAAATACGGATGCCTATCGTGCGGTATTCGACCGTATAGGTAATGCACTTGGCGATCGCGTTGCCAAATGCCTACATTGCCATTTTTCAAAAATCGAATATACGGCAAGCGGTGAAAAAAAGCACTTGACCTTTGATGATACCGTCTACGGTCCCGATTTTGAGCCACTCATGGAGTGCATTGTTAAGGAAAACTTAACCCCCGTCATTATCTGTGAATCGGCAGGCACGATGAGTGACGATGCCTTGCAAATGAAGACTTACTACGAAAGGATTCAGGGATGAGTAGGCTAACCAAAATTCGTTCTGCCATGCAAGCGGCGGACATAGAAGCTCTTCTTTTAACCGATGAAATCAATCAACATTACGCGGTAGGTTTTCCCTTTACGGACGGATACGTGTTGATTACAGAGAAAAGCGCCCATATTTTAACGGATTTTCGTTATAAAGAGGATGCAACCTTGCATGCGGACGGGGCGTTTTTAGTCTTAACGCCGCCGTCGTTTTATGAGGCAATTGCGGATATACTGCACGAAGAGAGGCTTACAACCATCGGCTACGAGAATAAAACTCTCTCCTGTGCCGACCTTCTTCGCTTGGAAAAATCTTTATCATTTACCTTTTTACCCATCAATTCTTTGATGGACGATTTACGGGAAATCAAGGATGAAGAGGAGATTGCGCTCATTTCGGCGGCACAGAAATTGACCGATGAAGCACTTTCACATCTTCTTTTACAAATGACGCCAAGTATGACGGAAATTGACGTTTCGTTAGAGCTTGAATTTTTCATGCGAAAGCACGGTGCAGAAGGCGTTGCCTTTGAGACCATTGCCGTTTCGGGCGCCGCCAGTTCTTTACCGCATGGAAAAGCACAAAATCGCCCTCTCAACCGAGGTTTTTTAACGCTTGATTTCGGTGCGCGCCTGCATGGGTACTGTGCCGATATGACGCGCACTTTATGCGTTGGACGCGCCGATTCCGAAATGAAACGGCTTTATAACACGGTACTTACGGCGCAAACGGCCGCACTGGATTGTATTCGTGCAGGCGTGCTTGCCAAAGATATAGATGCCGTCGCCAGAAAAATCATTGAGGATGCAGGATATCACGGCGCCTTTGGACACGGTCTTGGGCACGGCGTTGGCATGTTCATTCATGAAGCACCGCGCTTGTCGCCAAGGGCAGGCGACGCGAAATTAAAAGCAGGGCACGTCGTGACGGTGGAACCCGGCATTTATCTTGAAGGGAAGTACGGATGCCGTATTGAGGATATGGTTGCCGTCAAAGAAAACGGTTGCCAAAACTTTACGTCTTCCAAAAAAGAGTTGATTGAACTTTTTGTATAAAGCATTTTTTTGAAAAAAAACAAAAAAAATATGAATTTCTGCATATTTTTTCGTATACCCCCTTGAAAAAATGGAAGAAATAGTATAAAATAAATATGTCTGTATATATATCTGTTGTGCGGTGTCTTACCGACGGCAGACAGAGCAGACAGCCAAACGGTTTTTACTGCTTGGCGGGGCATGTCGTTTTCACGGCGGGAAGGCGCGGCTCCTTTGGTTAAGAAGAAAAAACAGAAGAAAATTGAAGCCGCCGGGAAAAGGTGTTCATTATGGTAACAGCAGGTGATTTCAGAAACGGTTTGACCTTCGACATGGACGGTAACGTCATGCAGGTCATTGAGTTCCAGCATGTAAAGCCCGGTAAGGGTGCGGCATTTGTCCGTACGAAATTGAAGAACGTGATCTCGGGCGCCGTGATTGAAAAGACGTTCAACCCCACGGAGAAGTTTGAAAATGCCCACGTCGAAAGAAAAGAGATGCAGTATCTCTATAACGACGAGGACCTCTATTACTTCATGGATATGGAAACATACGAGCAGATGCCCATCTCCAAGGACGTTCTTCCCGAAGCATTTGAATTCGTAAAAGAAGAAATGCTTTGCAAGATCATCTCTTACAAGGGCAACGTTTTTGGCGTTGAGCCCCCTATGTTCGTTGAGCTTGCAGTTGCAGACACTGAACCCGGATTCAAGGGTGATACGGCAACAGGTGCATCCAAGCCCGCAACACTTGAAA
>JAZSOK010000056.1:0-17628 GCA_045536865.1 Eubacteriales bacterium | reverse complement strand
TGCCCAAAGCGAAAACGCCAAACCGACCAATCGCGAAACATAAGGCATTCCGAACAAAAGCGGAATGAAAATCAAGGCAAGCATGACACGCATGCGGAGCCGACCCTGACAACGGGCACCGTCATGTATAAATGCTTCAATCACAGCGCAGGCAATGCAAGCAAAAAATGCAGTCAAAGAGATTGCCGCACGCTCCATTTGAGGAACAAAAATCAAAAGCAGGGAGAGTGAAAGCATCGCCATGATGGCAGGAGCAAACGAAGGGAGCAACAAACGCATCCACAGTCCCTTTTTACGATACCGCCATATAGACGGCTCAAAGCCCGTGTCCTTTTTCCCAAACCAAATGAAAAACAGCATCACGCTATCCAAAATGAAGGTCAGATAAAGGAATGGCAGGGTTGGTAAAATGGCAACCCCCAACGCAAAACCGAAAAGCAGTAGAATGGCACGCAAACTCGTCATCAAAAGAAGATAGCGAACGGCGCGCGCCGTTGCATTGCGAAAACGGTGCATCTCTCCAACAACGTCCGTCACCGTATCTATCTGCCTTGAAAGTACGGCATCGCTTTCAAAGGTCAGTTCGGGATCAAGCGTGGTTTTTTCTACTTTTGCATCGGGCAAATGCACACGAAAATCGTCTGCTTCCCCATATACAAAAGCGGCATTTGCCATTTTCATCAAAGGGATATCCTCACGATGATTTGAAAGCACGGAAAAGGAAATATGATTTTTGATGAGATACTGTCCAAGCGCTTTCTTTTGCTCTTTGGAAAAATCCGCAAAAACCTCATAGTGATTTAAGAGTTGTGAAAAGGATGCAGGAGTCTCGGGCAAAGACCGTCCATCACAAATACGTGCTTGTCCCAACCATCTGTGCCCCAAAAGCATGCGGCGCGCGCTATCTGCCGAGCCGCGATGGAAAATAAGAGGCTCTAAATGATATCTCTGACAATCGTTGAAGAAGGCGTCAACAGAGCCGCATTCCCCTTTGTAAAGCACTGCCATGCCGAGGAAAATCAAGTCGCGGCCAAGTGCGCGCGTCCCACCATCCAAGGAATTGCCGTCGGCTGCGCCCATGCGCTTCATTGCGTAAGCGACAACGGTGCGGCCGTCATTCTGTGCCGTACGAATGTATAGAGAAAGCCTTGCCCTCGTATCGGCATCCATCGGCAAAACGTTGCCGTCTTTTCTTCTTTCGCTACATCCGCGCAAAACATCCATGGCATCGCCGCGCGAAAATAGGAATGCGCCCTCTTTATCCTTCATGAGGACGGAATCAAAAGAAAAGCCAATGTCGTGCGGACGATACGAAATGATCTCTATATCGACAAAGTCTTGTGCGCCAACCTCTTTCAAATAGGCAAGCACCGCATCACTCTCAGGTGTGCGTGCCATCTCCTTTATGTCGGGTTGCGCAGGCTTTGCCGGTATGCACCCCTCAACTGTCCGTGCAGCCGCCAATAAAAACTGCTTGTCCTCCTCGCTTTCTGCATGTCCGCCGTCCGTATTCATCAAAAAAACGGACAAGGTCGAATCATCAAAGAAGGCGTCGGTATCCAAAATAAGACATTGTAATGTAGGCAAAACGTCCGAGGATAACGGATTTTTGAGAAGTGCGCGCACTCGCTTTTTCTTTGTCATATGCCTCACGTATGCGGCATAAAAAATCAAAGAAACGCCCTCCATGCAGGCAGGCAAAACGGATGCAAACGTCGCTGCACCGACAAAGAATGAAGTAAAGGCCAGACTTTCTTCGCGCACAAGCGCAATAAACAAGCAAAGCAAGGCAAAGACGGCAAAAATGGGTGTAAGACGGTTTGAAAAGTCCGTTAATTCGCGGCGAATACGCGATTGATGATCGCCGAAAATCGCCGTGCTTCTTCCCTCTCTTGCAACCATCGTCTGCCCGCCCGTTGCCGTGCATACGGCACGGCAAGAGCCACTCACGACGCGCGACGTCGCAAAAAGAATATTACGCATGGATGCATAGGCAAACGGCTCTGCATCGGTGGGTGATGCACCCTTTCGTACAATGCCGCCCTCGGGGTAGGCACTTCCCTCGTTTACCTCAAGTCCCGATGCCTCAAAAACGTACAAATCGCAAGGGACCAAGTCTCCTGCACGAAGCAAGACCACGTCACCGCGCACGAGCCGAGAGACGTCAACCGATAAAACCTCGCCCTCGCGAAGCACTCTTACGCGCGGCAAGGATGCCGACTCCGCATAAAAAAGATACCGCTCCGCCCTCCTATACAGGGCAACGTAGAGAAATATAAACACGCCCCACAAAAGGACCGTTCCCAGTCCAAACCAAAAGGACACGTAAGAAAATCCCATGATGACGGCAAAAAGCAAGGGCAGGTGGACAAGATCGGCAAACAGTTTTTTAATAAGCGCAAAAACGCTTGACGGTGCGTTACAAAAAAGGTTGTTTTTCCCTTCCTCACGCAGTCGTGCGGCGGCATTTTTCCGTGTCAGGCCGGAAGCAAGGTCCGTTGCAAGCAGTTCCGCCACTTCACTGCTTTGCTTCCGACTCCAGTTGACCGCCATATCAGAGCACACTGACGGTCAGTTTCCCGTCAGTCACAGAAAGGTGCACTCGCGAAAGATTCTCGCGGTAATCGACGATCATCTTTTCTGCTAGCAAGTCCTCAACCTCACGGCGCAAATAGCGTTGCATGTTGCGCGCGCCGTACTTGTGAGAATATGCATCCTCGGCAATCTTTTGCACCGCCTCATCATCGACGGTCATCGTCATTCCCTTGTCGGAAAGTACGCTACCTAACTCTTTTAGGCGCAACCGCGCGATATCGCAAAAATCCTTTTTATCAAGATGCCTGAAAGTGATGACCTCATCGACACGGTTTAGAAACTCCGGTCTTAAAAATTCAGATAGCGCACGCTCCGTGCGTTCCTTACTGACCTCGTTTGCATCGGCGCTCGAAAAGCCCGTCACCGCCGTAGAACGATCGGCGCCCGCATTGGTTGTCATGACGATAACGGTGTTCTCGAAATTCACGCGCCGTCCGCCTGCATCGGTGATGTTTCCTTCGTCAAGAACCTGTAAAAGGATGTTCATGACGTCGGGATGTGCCTTTTCAATTTCATCGAATAAAACGACCGAATAAGGACGGCGGTGGATTTTCTTCGTCAATTGCCCCGCGTCATCGTATCCCACGTACCCGGGGGGCGCTCCGACAATACGGGAAACGGCGTGTTTCTCCATGTATTCGGACATGTCAAGGCGAATTAAAGATTCGGGTTGCTTGAACAAATCCTCTGCCAAAACCTTGACGAGTTCTGTTTTTCCAACGCCCGTCGGACCTGCAAAAATGAAGGATACGGGCGTTTTGCGGTATGAAATTCCCGCCCGCTTGCGTTTGATGGCGCGCACAACCGCACCAACTGCCTCATTTTGCCCGATCACACGGGAAGAAAGGCGCTCTTCAAGCCCCACCAGTCGTTCAAACTCCTGTGCATCAATGGAAGATGCAGGGATGCCCGTCCATATCTCCAAGACGTTGGCGATATCCTCATGCGTCAAGATAACATTCTCTGCCTCACCTTGAAGCACGCTCAATTTCTCATTGAGTTGCAACTCCCGCACGCGAATGTCCGCCAAACGGCGATATGCCTCCTCATCCCCCTGCTCTTTTTCTTCAATGGCGGCGGTTGCCTCCTCTTTTTCCTTTCCAAGCAAGCGCATCTCTTCCTCTGCCGCGCGCAACTCGTGAAGGCAAGGAGATGCCAAGGCGCGATGCGCGGCGGCCTCATCCAACAAATCAATCGCCTTATCGGGAAGAAAACGATCGGTAATATAACGCTCGGAAAGCGACGCTATTCTGAAAAGAAGACCGTCGGGGATATGAACACCGTGAAAGTTCTCGTAGTATTTTTTAATGCCGTGGAGAATGGCAACCGTATCATCGACCGACGGCTCGTTCACCACAATCGGTTGGAAGCGCCGTTCAAGGGCACTGTCCTTTTCAATATAACGGCGATATTCGGAAAGCGTCGTTGCGCCGATCACCTGAATTTCACCGCGCGAAAGCGCAGGCTTCATGATATTCGCGGCGTTCATACTGCCCTCGGCATCGCCTGCACCGACCAAATTATGAACCTCGTCAATGACGAGAATAATATTGCCTGCACTTTTCACCTCGGCAAGCAATCCAAGCACACGCGACTCAAATTGTCCGCGGAACTGCGTCCCCGCAACCAAAGCCGTCAAATCCAAAAGCATGATTTCCGCATTTTTCAGTTTGTAGGGCACGTTCCCCTCTACAATACGCAAAGCAATGGCCTCTGCAATGGCGGTTTTACCCACGCCCGGCTCACCTATCAAGCAGGGATTGTTTTTCTGACGGCGCGAGAGAATTTGTATGACACGTTCAATTTCGCGGTCACGACCGACAACGCGGTCAAGTTTGCCGTCCGCCGCCAAGGCGGTCAGGTTACGGCAGTAATTGTCAAGGAATTTGCGCTTTGTTTTTTCGTTGCCCTTTTGTTTGGTACGCTCGCCCTTTTCATTTTTTGCGCTCGGCACGACCGCATCGTCACCGGAGGACTGCATTTTCATGGCATTCCCCATCATATTTTGAAAAATCTTTGGAAAATCGATGGCAGGCGCGCCGCCATCCTCGTGCTCATCGTCGGACGAAAGTTCTGTCAGTGCACCTTCAAGTTCGCCACTCATGCGCTCCATATCCTCTTCGGAGATACCCATTTTCTCCAACATATCGTTCACAGGCTTAATCCCCAGGGATTTTGCACAAGGAAGGCACAACCCCTCGTTTGTCGCCTGACCGTTTTCGTATTTTGTGACAAATACAACTGCCACGCGCTTATGACATCTCGAACACATTTGCATTTCCATAGCATTACTCAAACTTTCTTCATTAAACTCAACCAAAAAGGCTCACG
This sequence comes from Eubacteriales bacterium, assembly GCA_045536865.1. Classification (GTDB taxonomy): domain Bacteria; phylum Bacillota; class Clostridia; order Oscillospirales; family CAG-272; genus UBA1740. The sequence goes on along the minus strand of JAZSOK010000056.1, from coordinate 12,702 downwards.
TATGAATTTATATATAAAACAGTTTAGATAACAGTAAAAGCGGTGATAGATCACCGAAAAAGCGAAGAAGCACGGTTTCTTCCACCGTGGGAAAAATATCCTTTGCCGCACCGTGCAAAATCTCCAATACATAACCGCCAAAAAAGGCAAGCACCCATGCCCAAAAGAGAGCATGCAACACACCAAACGCAAGCCCCCCGACAGTATCAAGCATGCGAATGAGTGGCAAGCGCTTAATGAGGGCGGCGACAAGCGGTGTCAAAAACCGAAGCGCAAAATATGCAAAAAGGAGCAAAATAACAAAAGCAAGCGCAACGGACAAACCGCGCGAAAGCGGAGCCGTCAAAAAAGCGGCAATATCCTGTGCGCCGCCACCCGTACCGACGTCGGTCAAATCAGTACCGAAAAAGTAACCGAACGCCCGTAGGAGCAGAGGGAGTGATGCTTCCACTTCCTTCACCGAGAGCATTCCGTCCGCCGTTTCCAGTGCGCGACTGACCGCATCGTATACGTAGCCGTAGACGGTGTCGTAAACGAACATTCTGTCAAGAAACGCACCCAATGCGCTTGAAAAGAGAAAGGCAGTTGCAAAGGTAATCAGGAGCCTTGAACATCCGATAAGGGATGCAAACAAGCCTCGGCGCATATCGCGCATGAGTATAAAAAGGAGAAACGCAAAGAAAAGAACATCAACAATAATGGCCATAATTCATCCTTTCGGGACAAAGTGGCGGCATGTCAATCAAAATACAAAGCCGATGTTCTGTCGGTATAGCAGATGACCGCCACGGAAGCGTCGTATGCAGAAAAGGCGAGAACCTCACCTGTACCCGTTAGGGGCACTGCAATCAGTTTTCCACTTTTCTCCAAACGATATACATGACTTGACGAAAGTAACATTAAACTTCCTTTATGGTAATCCATCATTTTAATACCGTCATCAACGGTGAGGAAGCCGCCCGCTTGAAGTATGGGCCTGCCGCGTCCGTCGAGCACCGTCAAATGTGATATACCTTCATTCACCTTATCTCGAAAAAGGAGAGCCACGCGATCGTCACCGAAAGCGGCGGTCACAAGATCGCCTGCCGAGGACGGTAAATTGGCAATGTAAGAATAAAAACTTCTCAAATCTCCGTCTGCATCGCAGAAAAGAACGCCCGTATCGCACAGAACCGCCGAAGCACCTCCCGACATGTAGGAAACGTCCAAGGGGATGGTCGCCGAAGCAAAGAGTCCCCCTCCCGTCGCATCGCCTGTCGGATGCTCCAAACGAAAACTTTCCTTATCGCTTCCCACGGGATACGATTGCAATACCGTTTTTGGAACGCCCGATTGCACGTGGACCGAGGCAATCAAGATTTTCCCCGCATTTTCGGACAGTATGGCTTTTGTCACGTACCGCATGGTGTTATAAGAGGCGACACGCTCAAAGCGATTGTCAAACACCTGCACAGTTGAGCAATAAGTATCTGTTTTTGTCACAACGGCAAAGGTGCCGTCTTTGGCAATGGAGATGTCCGTAATGGGATAATCATAAATTTTACTTTGATAAAGTTCGCCAACGGCGTTATAAACCGCAAATTGATAACCACCCAAATCATACACAACAAAATAGTTTTCCGAGATGGCAATGGCGGGATTTAAATAATGATGCGCGTAGGAAAAAACGGCATATCCCGACAATCCGTATAAATTGATGTGTGTGGTATCCACCATGACCAAATGCTTCTTAAAAACACGGCAGACCATTTGGCTATCTGCATCGTAAGTGACGCCAATACCCGTTTCGTCAACGTCCGCATTATACTCCGCATCAAGATCGCGCACCAAAAACAAAAAGTTTTCATAGTTGATGCTATCTCGAAAGAAAAGGAGCATGGTCAATGAAAAAAGAGTAATTACCAAAATGACAAGCCATTTGGCTCGCCTGAAAAATTCCGCACGTCGTCGATGAAGACGAACGGTTTCCTCAGTCACGGCATCATCCTGCGGTGATACCAGCGGTAGTTTATTCATCTATCTCTCCTACCATAGAATTTTAAGCGCATACCAAGTTACTTAACGACGACGTTTTGCTCTCCAAGCAGCCTCTGCAAAGAGCGAAGGAATGCATCCGTATCGGGGACGGTTATATGCTCCGCCACGGAATACTTTCCACTGACCGTACTGTAAAAAAAGACACGCAGACTGCCACCTTCCGATGCTTTGCACAACGCTAACGCTTTTTTGGCGCTCTCGTGTTCAAGCGAAGGAACACGCAAATAAAGTCTTCGTTCGAGGGGCTTTTGTGCTTCCTGCAAAGATGCATCCTTTGACTCTGCCCCCTCAAAATCAACGTTTTCCCCGTCGGGGGTGAGAGGGACGCATTGGTTAAGCAGCAAAGAAACCTCCAACCGATGCTCGGACGTATCTCCCAATTGGTCGGTGTCCACGTCAGTTTTTCCCTTTTTGGCACCGTCTATCACTCTTTCACTCACGGAAATCTGCCCCGTCAGGGCAACCGCCATATCGGGGAAAAGCATGGCGCCGTACTGTTCAAGCACGCGTGGAAAAACAACGACGTCAAGTTCGGCGTGCTTATCCTCAACGGTCAAGAACGCCATTGCCTGTCCTGTGCGCGTATTTTTATTGACGCGCCGTGTGATTAGCCCTGCCACGGTCACCGTTTGCTTATCACGGTACTGCCCCGCCTTATCCGAAGAAGAAAAGGTACTGTCCGTTTCTTCTTCAAAGGATGAAAGAATGTTGTCAATATCGTCGGGCGCAAGTTTTTTCAGATGGCGACTGTAATTGTCGAGAAGATGCCCCGAAAAGAACATCCCTGAACTTTCTTTTTCCATCATCAAGAGTTCACGGAGCGAAAATTCGGGAATCTCGGGATAACTCACCGTGACCGCCTCTTCCCTATCCATTTCAAATGCGGAAAAGAAATCAAGTTGACCGTCCTTTTGTCCGCGCCGCACCGCTTCCGTCTGCGTCAAAACCTGCTCCGCAACCGCCAACAACCGACTGCGGTAAATACCGAACGAATCAAACGCACCGCATTTGATTAGCGTCTCTAACTGTCGTAAAGTCAGTTCCCGTCCCGCCACACGCATAATAAAATCGGGAAAACTGAGGTATCGCCCGTTCTCACGCTCTTTCAATATTTTGTCAACGAGTGTTCGACCAATGTTTTTGATGGCGAGCAAGCCGAAACGAATATGGTCGCCGCGCACGGTAAACTGCAAGCGGCTCTCGTTGATGTCGGGCGGCAAAACGGGAATATGCAGGTGTGCACATTCGGAAATATAGTCATTGACCTTGGCGGTATACCCCATTACAGAGGATAAAAGCGCCGCCATATATTCCTTTGGATGATGACATTTCAAATAGGCAGTTCGGTAAGAGAGCATGGCATATGCCGTTGCGTGACTTTTATTGAAGGCGTACTTCGCAAAACTCTCCATCTCTGCAAAAATGCCTCTTGCCGTCTGTCTGTCGATGCCGTTTTGCTCCGCGCCGCAAAGAAAACTGTCAAGTTCCGCTTCGAGAACCTCACTCTTCTTTTTGGACATGGCGCGGCGGACAAGATCGGCACGCGCAAAACTGTACCCTGCAAGCGCGCGGAAAATCTGCATGACCTGCTCCTGGTACACAATGCACCCGTAGGTCACGCCGAGTATCTCTTTTAAGGCAGGCACGACGTACTCCACCTTTTGTCTGCCGTGCTTGCATGCAATATAGGTGGGTATGGAATCCATCGGTCCCGGACGGAAAAGCGCAATAGCGGCAATGATATCCTCAAATACCTCCGGACGAAGTTGCATGAGCATTTGCTTCATGCCCCCCGATTCCAGTTGGAAAACGCCGTCGGTTTGCCCCTCTGAAATCATCCGAAAACTTGCCGCATCATTGTAAGGAATGCTCCGCAAGGAAAACGCGGGATCTGTTTCCTGTACCGCCTTTTCCGCGTCATCAATGACCGTTAAATAGCGCAGTCCGAGAAAATCGAACTTGACAAGCCCGAGTGCCGCGGCGGTATCCATATCATACTGTGTGACAATGGCATCGCCGTTTGTTGAAAGCGGAACGTACGACGACGTCGGTTGCTCGGTGATGACCACGCCTGCCGCATGGGTTGAGGCGTGACGCGGCATACCTTCAAGTTGCAAGGATGCGTCAAGAATGCGGCGAACGGTGTCTGACGAGTCGTAAAGCGCGCGTAACTCCTTATGCTCCATCGCGGTTTTTAGGGAAATGCCGGGGGTGTGCGGAATGAGTTTTGCAACCTTATCCACGTCGGCATAAGGAATGCCCATGGCGCGCCCAACGTCACGCACAACCGCACGCGCCGCCATCGTTCCGAAGGTGACGATTTGTGCCACGTGGTCCTCGCCGTACTTCCTTTTCACATAGGCAATGACCTCGTCGCGGCGCTCATAGCAAAAATCCGTATCAAAATCGGGCAAGGAAATGCGCTCAGGATTTAAAAAGCGCTCGAAAAGCAAATCGTATTTCAGGGGGTCCACGTCGGTGATGCCCACGCAATAAGCAACCAAACTCCCCGCACCCGAGCCACGCCCGGGGCCGACGGGAATGCCGTTCTGACGGGCAAAAAGAATAAAATCACGCACGACCAGATAATAGGAATTAAAGCCCATGCGGTCAATGACGGACAATTCATATTCCAAGCGACTGCGGTATTCGTCCTCTCCGTGACGGGAAAAATCAAGCATTCCCGTATCACGGCGGAAAGAAAAGCCCTCCTCTGCCGCAAGGCGGAGCACGTCCTTGTGATTTTCACCCGCCTTCAACGGATAGACGGGCAAATGCACCTCGTCAAAGTGAAAATCAAATTGACAACTGTCGGCAATCTTCACCGTATTCTCGATAGCACCCGACAAATGCCCGAAAAGGCGCTTCATTTCGTCGGTGCTTCTATAATAAAATTCGTCCGTTTCAAAACCTAATGGACGGCCATCGGTAATCACGCGGTTCGTTTGAATACAAACGAGCAGTGCCTGCGCTTCTGCATCCTTACGCTCAACGTAATGCACGTCGTTTGTCGCCACCAACGGAATACCCGTCCGCAGAGAAATATCTGCCAGGCCCGCCGTCACCGTTTTTTCATCGGGTAAACCGTGATCCTGCACCTCTAAATAAAAGGAATTCGGCTCAAAGAGATTGGCGAGGGCAAGTGCCGTTTGCTCGGCCCCCTCCATGTCTCCCGAAAGAATTTTTTGAGGCACGGCACCTGCAAGGCAAGCGGAAAGACCGATGAGGCCCTCTGTACGGCCGGCGAGCAAGTCCATGTCAATGCGCGGCTTCTGATAAAATCCCTCGGTAAAGGAGCGCGATACAAGTTCTATCAAATGACGGTAGCCGACCTCGTTTTTAACCAAAAGGATGAGATGATGCCCAGAGGCATCCGCCCTTCCCTCACGGCTAAAACGTCCGCGCGGCGCCACGTACATTTCACAACCGATAATCGGCTTGATCCCCTCTGCCACACAGGCGCGATAAAAGGCGACCGCCCCATACATCACACCGTGGTCGGTGAGCGCCACGGCAGTATGTCCCTCCGCCTTCGCCTTGCGCGGTATATCCGCAATGCGACAAGCGCCGTCCAAAAGACTGTATTCGCTATGCACGTGCAAATGAACAAATTCTCCCATGACGTCTCCTTTCTTGTGTGATAAAATCAGTATTTTCAAGTCCCTTCGTCAAGCAGTTGCTTCGCCAAACAAACGATTTTTTGCAAACGGTGATTCATGCCCGATTTTGTTAAGGGCGGTACCATGTTGGCGGCAAGATGTGCAAGTGACGCTTCCCTATTTTCAAGACGCGCCCGTGCCGCACTTTGCAATTCTTTTGGCAAAAGCGAAAGCCTGTCCGTGGCAACCAACCGTTCGATGAGGTCTATTTGTTCGCCCGCCGCACTGATGGAACGGGCGATATTGTTTGATTCACAACTGGCGATACGATTTGCCGAATTGCGCAATTCTCTTGAAATCTTTTCGTTCATGAACGAAAACATTTGCTCGGATTCACCGAGGCGCGCCAAATAATCTTCGATTTGAGCGCTTTGCCGAATATATAAATACTCACTGTTAAGGCGCTTTGTACGTCGAGGCGATAACCCTAAATCGGTCAGTACCGATGCCGCCTGTTCTATCAAAGTGCGCGGTGTAAACTCTAATCCGTAGCCCTTTTCGGGGGGATTGACATGACCGATGGAAACAAACATCCCACGAAGGAAAGCGGTCATGCATTCATCGCACGGTCGTGACAAAAGTTGTAATACGGAGGGATTTTTCAGAAATGCATCTCTTTTTGCCAAAAGCCCCTCTGCATCAAAGAGAAGTTGCACGCGCCGACCGCGCCCCTTCTTCTCTTGGCACTCGCGCCCGAACTGTTCGGGAATGGCGCGGAGAAGATAGGGCTTTGCCACCTCGGATGGTAACCAAACGCCCGTCTTATCTATATCGAGAAAAAACAGAAGACCAAAGGTCAAGGCACGGCGGCAACAAGGCTTTTTCGGTATTTCGGAAAGAAAATCGATTTTGATTTTCTCTGCATAAGATGCCATGTCCTCACCTCGTCTTCCTTTATTTTGCCGTTTTATCGCCCGAAAATCATATCAATTTCAGGCAAGAGCAACACGTCGCTTTCCGCACGGACGCGCTCTTGGATCAGTTGAATCAGTAGACGCACGTCGGATGCCGTCGCATGTCCGCGGTTGACAATAAACCCTGCATGCTTTTCAGAAACCTCGGCATCGCCGATACGCGCCCCCTTCAACCCTGCCGCCTCAATGAGTCTTCCTGCATAATCGTGCGGCGGACGCTTGAAAACGCTCCCTGCACTGGGATATTCAAGCGGTTGTGTCTGCCTTCTCTTTTCCGCCAATTCTTTCATCTCTGCCCGAATTTCTTCGACGTTTCGCGGTTGCAAATGGAAGCATGCACGCAAAACGACCAGGCTTTGATCGGAAACGGCGCTTTGTCGGTAGGAAAAACGGAGTTCTTCCTTTGTCAATCGCACGACACAGTTTCTTTTTGTATCAAAGGCATCGACAAACGAAACAAGCGCGGCAATTTCCTGCCCGTATGCCCCTGCGTTCATGGCAAGCGCGCCGCCGACACTCCCGGGAATGCCCGAAAGTTTTTCAAATCCCGACAAGCCCTTTTCCATTGCCATCTGGGCAACACGCGCAAGTGATGCGCCCGTTTCGGCAATCAAAAAAGTTCCGTCGAAAGTAATGTCACGTAACAGTATCGTTCTGACAAATACGCCTCGATAGCCCTCATCGTCAATCAAAAGGTTACTGGCGTTGCCAATCACGCGATAAGGAATATGATCCTGTACCAATCTTGAAAGAATACGGCAAAGCCCATCGCCCGTATGCGGGGTGAGCAAAAGATCCGCCACGCCGCCGATACGAAAGGTCGTATGCGGTGCCATTCGCTCATTGACATCAACATCGCAAAAGAGCGCCCTCGGCTCCTCCCGAATCTCTTTTAGCAATTCGCTATACACAGAATTATCCATGGAACTCCCTTCACACGTAGGATACATCATTTCGTTCAAGCATTTCACGCGCCGCGCTCCTTTGGGCCTCTGTTACTTGAATACCGCCCAAAATGCGCGCAATTTCTTCCACACGCGCCTCCATTTCGAGGGGATTGACAACCGTATGCGTACGGCCGTCCGCCTCTTCCTTGCGTATCAAGTAATGTGTATCTGCAAGCGATGCAATTTGCGCCGAATGCGTTACACAAAAGACCTGCCCGCGCGTCGCCGTTGTCAACATTTTAACACCTATTTTGCGTGCGGTTTTTCCGGACACGCCCGTGTCAATTTCATCATAGATTGCCGTGCCGACACCCGAATGCTCTGCCAAAGCATCCTGCAAGGCAAGCATCACGCGGGAAACCTCACCGCCCGATGCCACACGGGACAACTCGCCGAGTGCTTCACCGCTATTGGCGGAAAAGAGAAACCGTACGTCGTTACAACCGTTTTCGTCAAAAGAAAGTTCGCCCGCTTCATTTTTCCGATTTGTAACCGCTATCTCCATATGAATGCGCGGCATATCGAGCGTTTTTAGCGTCGCCGTCATTTTTTCTGTCATCTTTTTGGCGGCGGCGACGCGCCCCGCCTCTAAAATAAGTGCTTCGTTTTCGGCATCCTTACGTGCGGCCTCATACGATGCTCGAAGTGCAGCCGTCGTATCATCGTAATTTTCAAGAGAGGATAGTTTTTTCTCGGCATCGGCAAGAAAAGAAAGACATGCATCCACGCTACCGCCGTATTTCAAAGAAAGATGAAAGAGAAGATCCAATCTTTCTTCCAAGCGATTTAACGCCTCCGTCGGATCATCCTCTCCCTCTTCAAGATATGCACGAACGTTCTCTGCCATGCCATCCAAATCCGAAATCAACCGTTCTAATTTCTCGGCCTCCCCCGAAAGTTCGGGAATGATATCCGCCAACTGAATAAGCGGTTGACGTATGTGTTCGAGGATGTATAAAGCATTTCCCCGTTCGCCCCCTTTTAACGCGCGAAAAACATATCCTGACAGTTTTGAAATGCGCTCCGCATTCTTCAACCTGTTCTTTTGCTCATAAAGAGCATCCTCTTCACCGCGCTTGGGTGCGATTTTTTTAATTTCGGCAATTTGGTTTTTGAGGGTTTCTTCCAAACGAAGGCGTTCACCCTCTGCCGCCAAATGGGCATCCAATGTCTTTTTTGCCGTGTTGAGTGTATGATATGCCTGACGGTAGGCGATCAGTTCCTTTGTGTGGTTTGCATACCTGTCAAGCGTTTCAATGGCATAGTTTTTATCGGCAAGCATGGCGGTTTCCGCTTGACCGTGAATTTGTACGAACGCCGATGCCGCCTGCCGCAAAAGCGAAAGGTTGACCATTCTGCCGTTGATACGGCTTTGCGAACGTCCGTCATCGGAAAGCGTTCTTTCAAAAAGGATGGTGCCATCCTCGTCGGGCGAAAGCCCCCATTCGGCAAGTGCTGCGATTTCGGATTCGGAAAAAGCACCGAAAAGGCCACTTACGCGCGCTTCTTTCGCACCGTGGCTTAAAAGGTCGCGCGACACACGTCCGCCGAGCAAAAAGCCGATACTGTCGATAAGAATGGACTTTCCTGCCCCCGTTTCACCCGTAAAGGCGGTGAAGCCGCGCGAAAAATCCACGTCAACGCGCCGAATGATAGCAACATTTTCGATATGTAAAGATAAAAGCATCGCCGGCCTCCTCCATCATCAAAATTCCTTGTTCTTTTGCGAAAATTTACACGCGGCGGAGCAATTTACGCAAGCGATGGCAAATGACGGTTGCCAAATGGCTTTCACTTACCACCACCAAAATGGCATCATCGCCTGCCACACAACCGATGATTTCCCCTTCTTCCAAGTTATCAATGCAGGTAGCCACGGCTTGCGCCATGCCGGGATCGGTTTTAACAACAATCAAATTGCCCGCGCAGTCCACCTTCTTGATAGAATCGGTCAAGGAACTGTTAAAGCGAGGTCCTACAGTTTTTGTAGGCTCATAGGGGGGCGTATAGTGGCACGTGCCGTCACTTGCGGTTTGCTTGACCAATTTCAGTTCGCGCAAATCTCGCGAAACCGTGGCCTGTGTCACGTGAAAGCCCTCCATCAAAAGTTGATCCAAAAGTTGGTCCTGCGTGGAGAATTTTTTTGTGCTTACCAACTCTAATATTCTATTTTGCCGTTCTGTCTTCATCATATCCGTTATTCCCTTTCGTTATCGAGTGGCATATTAGTTTTTTGCATTTGAAAGCATCATTTTTTTGCGAAGTGCGTCAAGCACGCCATGATGACCACCCGACAAAATACGAAGCCTTTCGTTTGGCACACTGACCGTCATGTATTCATTCGGCATGAGTGTATCCACGTTATGTCCGTCAATTGTCAGGATCGTGGAAAAATCTCTGTCCGAGGTGTTCGCAATACGCAAAGGCGTTTCGGGTGAAAAAAGTATGGAACGGGAGAAGAAGGAATGCGCACAGATAGGCGTGACCGCCACCGCTTCCAATCCGCTATCAATAATGGGGCCGCCTGCGGACAAGGAATACGCAGTTGAACCAAGCGGCGTACAGACAATCAGTCCGTCTCCGTAATAGTCAAGCGTTGTTTCGCTGGATACCCCCTCCGACAAAGAAAACTGTGCCATGCCCGAGTCCCCCCGACGCATGACAACCGCGTCGTTTACGGCGGTATATTCGGCAACTCGTCCGTCTGCGTGATGAATTGCCACGCGCAGAACAATATGCTCTTTCATTGTCGGCGCCTCCGTCAGAAGCGATTGTAACGCCTCCAAATCATTTGGCTCGACACTTGCTAAATATCCCAGTTTGCCCAAATTGATGCCGATAATGGGAAGCCCTTTTTCAAGCGCCAATGCCGCCGCTTCGATCATAGAACCGTCGCCGCCAAGCACGATTATTGCTTCCGCATCCTTTGGAAACGACTCCATAGAAAAGCCCCGTACACCGCGAACACGGTCGGCGTGTTGCGCCTCTGCATACAAAACGGCGCCGTGTGCCGAAAGAAAATCGGCGGTCTTTTGAGTCATTTGATATTTTTTGTCCTTCATCACATTGGGAATCAATACAAAATTCTTCAATGTACTATCCTCCTAAAACAAGCAAGAAATTCACGATTGCCGTCGCCGCCGAGAATGGGCAAGAAGATCACCCCCACGGTTTGAAAACCGAGTCGCTCCATAGAGGCACACACGGTATCCTTTGCCAGTTGATGCAAAGAAGGCTCCCGTACGATGCCACCGCGACCGATACCGTCGCGCCCGACCTCGAATTGCGGCTTAATTAAAGAAATCAATACGGCATCCCCCGTCAAGACGTCGGCAAGCGCGGGGTGCAAAAGTGTTTGCGAAATAAAGGAAACGTCCATCACCGAAAAGGATATATCCTCGGGAAAATCCGTTTTTTTCATGTATCGCGCGTTAAAGCCTTCCATGGACACCACGCGGCTATCGGTACGTAACGTTTCGTGAAGTTGTCCGTGACCGCTATCCACCGCATAGACTCGCCTCGCACCGTGAGAAATAAGACAATCGGTAAAGCCACCCGTGGAAGCGCCGACGTCAAGTGCGACGCGCCCCTTTACGTCAATGGAAAAATGGGCAAGCGCCTCGTCAAGCTTTAATCCACCGCGCCCAACGTAGGGGCAAAGCGGCGCGCCCACCGTCAAACGAGAAGACGTTTCATCTTTTTTCTCTACGGCATCCTCGGGAAGTAAAAAGGAGGGACGGTCAATTGGCCTGCCGTCAAAGGTAACTTGCCCTTCGCGAATCAAACGTTGCGCGGCACTTCTGCTTTCGGCATAACCTGCAAGATGCAAATAAGTATCTATGCGCACGGCGTCCTCCTCTTTTGTCGTCATTACGATTTTCTTTTCAAAAGGAACTCTGCAAGCATCACTGCTTCCTCGCTCCCTGCATAATGTTTGATTGCAGAAATGGCACGCTCGGTAAGAGCCGTTGCCTTTTCCATGGCTTCCTCTGCCGAGAAAAAGGTGAGGAACGTCGTCTTCCCTGCGGCTTCGTCACTGCCCGTTGATTTGCCGAGCGCTTCTGTGTCGCCGTAGCGGTCAAGCACGTCGTCGACAATTTGGAAAGAAACGCCGATGTTTGCGGCATACTCGTCGGCATCCGCAATCACTGCCTCGTCGGTTTGGTTTGCGGCGAGCAATCCAAACCGCACCGCCGTACGAATCAACGCCCCCGTTTTCATTTCATGCAAAAGGAGCAATTCGTCATAGGAGAGCGACCGCCCCTCTGCTTCCATATCGAGCATTTGTCCACCGAGCATGCCACGCGCTCCCGCATACTCGGAAAGGAGAGAAACGGCACATCGGAGTGTGTCTCCCGTCAACGTTTCCGAAAGCACGCCAAAGGCGCGTGTCAGTAAGGCATCTCCCGCAAAAAGAGCCCCTGCCTCCCCGTATATCATATGATTTGTGGGACGTCCGCGGCGAAGTTCGTCATTATCTACACAAGGCAAATCATCGTGAATTAAGGAATATGTATGCACCATTTCCAAGGCAGAGGCAAGCGCCAACGCCTTTTTTTCTTCACCGCCGAACATCTTGCAAAAGACAAGCGTTAAGTACGGACGAATTCTTTTGCCACCCGAAAAAAGGCTATATTGCATTGCCTCGGTCAGTTTGGCAACCCCGGGCTTTTTCTCATCGGGCAAATAATTTCTCATGGCTTCCTCGGTTTTATTCGCCGCCGCCGTCAAGAGCACGTCAATCGTCGACATCACGGTCTCCTTTATCATTCACTCTGTTCAGATTGACCCTTCCCCTCCAAAGAGAAAGGCACCTCATCACCGTTTTTACTAACTGCCAAAACCTTCTTTTCGGCCTCATCAAGTTTTTCGCGGCAGATACGCGCCATACAAACGCCGTGTTCAAAGGTTTTTAGTGCCTCGTCAAGCGGAAGCTCGCCTGCCTCCAAGCCCGCCACCGCCTTTTCAAGTTCTGCTAACGCCGCTTCAAATGTTAAGTCTTTATTGTTTTTCATGTTGTAAACTTCCTTTTCTCTGCCGATTGACCGTTTTTTTCTTTGGTTTCTTCAAGGAAACAGACAAAACCTGCGCTGCGGCCACGCCGTCTGCAAACAATAGAGAAACGTTATCCCCCACCGTTAGCGA
>JAZSOK010000105.1:0-3558 GCA_045536865.1 Eubacteriales bacterium | reverse complement strand
GTTTAAGATTCCCGCTTTGTGGGAAGATGGCACAGAACTTGCTCCCGGCGATAATATCACCATCCATGCACAGGTGAATGATATCAACTATGCAGCTGAAACAGACGGTAATGCATGCGGTTTCATTTACACAAATGGACAGGGCGTATTGGAAAGTTGGCATTCCGGCGTTTTCTCGGAAACCGAAATTAACTAAAATTTACTCCGACATTCAGAGGGCGGTAACCGCCCTCTGAAGTAGCACGGCATACTGCCGATTTGCGTATTGATGAAGTTCGTTAGACGCATATTAGCAAAACAAAAAAACAGGCAGGAAACAACTACGGTTGTTTTCTGCCTGTTTTTTAATGCAGGAACATCGGCGTACGTAAGATAAGATGTTTTAGGGAAACGGGGAGGGGGACTTGACCTTTTTCTCTCTTTTGTGTATAATCTTCTTATAGGACGATAAACGGAGGAGTCAAGATGGCAAGGACTGTACTTATCAACGGTGGTTCCCGTGGCATTGGCGCGGAAATTGTTCGCATTTTCTGCCAAGCGGGGGATAACGTTTATTTTTCATATCTACATTCGGAGGATGCGGCACGGGCGCTTGAAAAAGAAACGGGAGCGACCGCCATACGCGCCGATTCGCGCAGTCATGATGATGTCAGGCGTGCGGTATGTCTTTCAGAAAAGGAAACGGGACACGTCGACGTGCTCGTCAACTGCGCGGCAAAGTCTTCATTTTCCTTGTTTACCGATTTGACGGATGAAGAATGGCACGATATGATTTCTTGCAATCTTGACGGATATTTTTACTATTGTCGAGAGGTGCTTCCTGCGATGATTGCCAAAAAGAGTGGGCGCATTATCAATATTTCTTCCATGTGGGGGCAGGTGGGCGCATCTTGCGAGGTGCATTATTCAACTTCGAAGGCGGCGGTCATCGGTATGACACGCGCGCTTGCCAAGGAGGTAGGTCCCTCGGGCATTACCGTCAATTGTGTGGCACTTGGGGTGATCGATACGGAGATGAATCGGGCACTCGGTGAGGAGGCGCTTTCATCGCTTGCAGAGGAAACGCCCCTTTGCCGTATCGGTACGCCGCGCGACGTGGCGCGGTCTGTTCTTTTCCTTGCGGGTGAGGGCGGCGATTTTATTACAGGGCAGGTGCTTGCGCCTAACGGCGGCTTGGTGATTTGAAAAAAGAAATCGTAAATTTTTTCAAAACACTTGCATTATGGAACAAAATTTGGTATACTTATATAGAGCGAAATGATTGTTCGGCATCCGGACGCGAGATAGGCCATACTAACCGGGGGAGTAGCGGAGCCCTGTACCTGAAATCCGCTATAGCAGGGGCGAATTCCACTTTCGAGGGCTGGCTCTGTGCAGTCTGCACCGTCGTTATCTGTGTTGAAGAATGGGTCCTACGCAACGAGAATCTGTGAACCATGTCAGGTGGGGAACCAAGCAGCATTAAGCAGATCTTCTCGTGTGCCGCAGGTCCGCCTGTTCGGAGCAGGTGCTTCGGTTACCGTGTGTAGAGGCATGTTCGACATGGTGGTGTATGGTCTTATCTGGCGTTCGGATCGAAAAGAGCACGGCTCCCGTAAAGCAGAGCCAACAGCTTCTTTTTCGTATCATTCAAAGCATGTTGAAGAAAGAGATTGCTTTGACATTGTCACCGTTTGGGTTATCCTTGCGGTGGAAAAACGAATTTCGGGGCTTGTTGCACTTGATATGCAGCAAAGCCCCATTTTTCATAAATGAAGGAAGGGTAAATTATGCAACAGCATCTGGCATTGTATCGTAAATGGCGTCCCGTTGACTTTGATGACGTATGCGGACAAAAGGGGATCACGGACATTCTCAAATACCAGGTGCAGAATGACCGCGTTTCTCACGCATATCTTTTTTGCGGTTCACGCGGTACGGGAAAAACGAGTTGCGCCAAAATTCTTGCAAAGGCGGTCAATTGCCTAAATCCCCGTTCGGGAAACCCTTGTAACGAGTGCGCCGCTTGCCGTTCGATTGACAGGGGCGAGGCGGTAGATATCACGGAAATGGACGCCGCCAGTAACACGGGCGTTGACAACGTGCGTACCATCAAAGAAGAGATCGTGTTTAGCCCGGCAGAACTGCGTTACCGTGTATACATCATAGACGAGGTACACATGATTTCTCAAAACGCATTCAATGCGCTTTTGAAAACGCTTGAAGAGCCGCCCGCACACGTGATTTTTATTCTTGCGACAACCGAACTTCATAAGTTGCCCGCAACCATCATTTCCCGTTGTCAACGGTATGATTTTCGCCGTCTTGACAGTCGCGTGATCATGGACCGCTTGTCAAAGGTGGCGGCGGCCGAAAATATCGCACTTGAAGAAACGGGCGCGCGCCTTCTGGCACGCATTGCCCAGGGCGGTATGCGCGATGCGCTCAGTCTGCTTGAATTGTGCGCGGGGCTACAAAAAACAATTGACGATAGACTCGTCATTGATACATTGGGCGTAGGGGACAGGGAACAGTCCTTTGCTACCGTTTCCGCCATTTTGAAAAAGGATTACGACCTCCTCTTTTCGACGGTCGAGGAACTCGTGCTTGCGGGGCGCGACCTGACGGTATTTGTTCGCGATCTTCTCGATTGCTACCGTGATATGATGGTGACAAAGACGGTTTCGGATCCGCTTGCCTATTTGGATTTGACGGACCGTGAACTTTCCGTGCTTCGTGAATTGGAGGGGCATTTTACATCCGAGCAGTTGATTTGTCACAGTAAGTTGCTTGAAGATGCCTTGTCACGCATGCAACGCGGTGTGACGGATAAGCAATGCACGGTTGAAATCGCGCTCTGCCGCTTGTCGGATCTGCGTTTGTCGGTAGAGCCTGAAAGTTTACTGTCGCGTATTGCGTCACTCGAACAACGTCTGGCATCGCTTTCTTCACTACCAACGGTTGAAGTCCCTTCTGCGTCTTTTGCGAAAGCACCGAAAAAGACCGAAAATAACGCGGTGGTCACGGAAGAAAAACGGACGGTGAAGGAAGAAAAGGCAGCAAAGCCTGCAAACGAGACACCCAAAACGGGGAAAGAGGCGCCATCCGCACAGGATGAAAACGCATTTCGCCTTGTCGGGTACTGGAACGAGGTGGTCGATACCCTCACGGCGGCAAAACCGTCGAACGCAGGGCTTTACTTCGGCTCTCGCGCCTATAAAAATGCGCGCGGACAGTATATCATTCGCTTGAAAAATCCTGTTTTTGTGAATTTGTTGAAACTTCCGACGTCACTTAGCGATTTGTGCGGTGCGCTCTCCGTACAGGAGGGGCATCCCGTCGCGGCGGAACTTATTACCATTGAAGAAGAGAGTGCCAAATCCAATGCCCGTTTGATTGACGAGGTTATTGAGGCATACGAAAACAAATAAACGAAACTTAAAACAATATTATTTGTCGACACATCGACAAACGACGAAAGGAAACAGAAGTTATGAAGGTACGTCTTCCGAACAACGGCAATCAAATGGCGGATATGCTCCGTCAGGCGCAAAAATTACAGGAGGATATGGCGGCAAA
>JAZSOK010000094.1:0-6984 GCA_045536865.1 Eubacteriales bacterium | reverse complement strand
TTGGCCCACAGAACGACATGGCTACGATCCGACTTAATTCTATTTTTAAGGAGCAAGAGATGACTTCAAAAGTAGTTCGGCATAATGGAGAGTTGAAAATATCCATCGACGGACAACTGTATATGCCGCTTTCTTTCAAATCTTTTAGACCTAATCCTAAAAACGTTTCTGAATTTTACACCGCAGGAGTCAGACTTTTTAGTATTCTTACAAGCGGGATAACCTCTGCGATCGGTGTCCCGTACTCGCTTTACGGCGAATCTTGGGTGGGAGACGGACAATACGATTTCTCAAAAATAGATGACCAAGTCGACATGTTTATAGAAAATGCACCGGATGCATATTTTGCGATCATGTTGCAACTTGACACAAGAGATTGGTATCTCGAAGAGCATCCGAACGTCCCCAATTCCTTTACCCATTTATCTCAAATTGCTTGCGACGAAGAATGGAAGCGGGCGGCGGCGGAATATATGAAGGCCGCCATTCGCCATATAGAAGAAAAATACGGAGATAAGATATACGCGTATTTTCTCCTTGGCGGCACGACGACCGAATGGTTTTCTCACTTTGACTGTGAGGTACCGAACGATATAAAAAATAACGGTTATAAACAATGGATGGGCGATGATACTGCAACGTTGCCTTCCCCCGAACGTCTGAATGCAACGGGGAAGGTCTTCCTCGGTGAGGACGAAAAGGACGTATACAGTGCAAGAAAATTCCATAACGAACTGATTGCAGATTTGATTTTGTATTTTGTGGGGGAAGCACAAAGTGTCATTCAACATCAAAAACTTATAGGTCTTTATTACGGCTACCTTTTTGAATTAGGTTCAATAAGATTATACGACGACGGAAGCCTTGGTTATGAAAAGGTATTTTTAAGCCCCGATATCGATATCATTTCAAGCCCGTCGGCCTATGGATATCGAAAACTTTTTGATCCAAGTGCATTTATGGTGACGAAGAAGACCTTGGATATCCATAACAAGATATATTATCTTGAATTTGACCACATCACCCATTCAGCCCCTACAACAATAAACGACGGAATAGACCTTTCATCAAAAAACAGAAAACTTGTGGCCATACCCGGTGCAGATTCAAAATGCAAAAACGAAACGGAAACTCTTAATTTGATGTACCGAGATTTTGTGTTGTGTAAGGGGAACAGTGCCGGATTGTGGTGGTTTGATATGTTTGACGGTTGGTTCCGTTCTAAGGGCGTTATGGATTCCGTAGCACAAATGATAAACATATCTAATAAGTATTCGCAAGTCGAGCAAAACAGTGTTGCGGAAATCGCCGTTTTTGCAGAAGGCGAAGCAATGTACAGGGCAAGAAAAGCGGAAGATCTCCCCACCCTTTGCCTGTCGAATATACGTAGAACCTTGGCGGAATGCGGCGCACCTTACGATTTGTATTCAATATCCGATTTGTCAAGCGAATGTATAGACAAATATAAGTTCTATATATTCGTAAATCAATATGACATTTCCAAGGAAACGAAGAAACGAATAGAGGAAAAATGCAAACAAAAGGGCAAAGCAATTCTTTGGCTTTACGCTCCCGATTATGCTAACGACGGGCAGTGTGACGTTGAAAATATTACAAAGGTGACAGAAATAAAGGTCGTCGAATCGGAAAAAACGCATGGCGGTATCGTCTATAATGAAAACGTATACGAATACCCCCTAAGCGCACCTTATTTTTCGGTTGAGGATGCCTGTTGCGAGCCGCTTTCGTATTTTGATGACGGAGCCGTGGCAGTCGCGCAGAAAAGCACGGAACAGTACAACAGTATTTACTGTTCGACCTGCAATTTGCCGTCAGACTTGCTTCGAACCATCCTACTGAAAAACGGTGTTTATGTATATAGCAATAATGGTAGGGTATACACCTATCCGAATTCCTTGTTCGTCGGTGTATATAATTCTACGGAAGATGCGGCTATATTAAATTTGCCGAAGGATGGAACGTATATCGATGAAATAAGCGGCGACACTTTCTATTGCGAGGAAGGCAAAATTATATTACCCAAGAAAGATATGAATGCTTTTTTATTAAGGAGAATAAGCAATGAAAAATAAAGCGGTTTTGATTACGGGCGCTTGTATCAACACGGGCGTTGCAATTGTAGAAAAATTTGCAAGTGAAGGATATGACGTCATTTTTACAGGCAGAAACATTGAAAAAGTTCATAAAGCCGAAGCCGAATACCGAGCAAAATTTTCGGACGTACAAATTGTAGGTTACCATATTGACTCTCTTGATGAAAACGGAAACGTAGATGAAAAATCCGTCAAGGACATGTTTTCAAGTCTTGACGAAAAAGGATTTTTTATCGAAACACTCGTCTTAAATGCGGCAGATCAAGGATTGGATATGAAGATTTTTGAAAATCCGCTCAGCGATTTTGTGCGCGTGATCAACACGAACATGATTTGGAACTTCTGCCTTTCTGAATGTGCGGCAAGCAGAATGAAAGAAAAAGGTGGCGGAAACATCATTTTTGTCAACTCAAACACGGCGCATAGAGCAATCCCCAACAGAATTGCCTATTCGGCGTCCAAGGGCGGACAACTTGGTATGATGCGCGCAATGGCACTCGATTTGGGTAAATATAATATCCATGTCAACGCCGTTTTGCCCGGCTTGATCAGAACGGATAGATGGGAGAAAAATCCCGAGTTTTATAAGAACGTACCGGCAAGATTTACACCTCTTCAAGACGTAGCGGTCGGTGAAGACGTTGCAGATGCGGTCTATTATTTTGCCGCACACGCGCGCAATACGACGGGTGCAGAACTTGTTGTGGACGGAGGAAATACCATTCAACTCTATCCGATTATTCCTTAAAAACGTTTTCATTAAAGCGAACATAGGATATAAGATTTTATAAAACAGACGACGTTTGTTCAAAACGTCAAAAGAAACGCAAATAAAAAAGACTTGCACGCCGCGGATGCGTTGCCGTATCCAAGGCGTGCAAGTTTTTTCTTTTTATCATTGAAGTGCCGTGTACCGAACGGTACGAATGGTTTTGTGAGGGGTTTGCGAATGAATACCGTCGCTTATTCCGCCTCGTTTGAAAGGAAAGCGCGGACATAACTGATTTGCGCTTCGACAGAGGCGCGGCAGGTGCCCCCGGCGGACGTACGGCGATGCACGCAGTTTTCCATATTGACGGCATCGTAAATGCCCTCGTCAAAGGCAGGGGAGGTTGACTTATATTCGTCAAGGCTCAATGCTTCAAGCGTTTTCTTTTCCTTGATACAGTAGGCGACCAACGCACCTGTGATTTTGTATGCCTCACGGAAGGGAATACCCTTTGACACCAAGAAGTCGGCGCAGTCTGTGGCATTGATAAAACCTTCCTCTGCGGCGCGGCGCATGTTTTCCGATTTGACACGCATGGTTTTGATCATGGGGGTGGCAATTTCAAGGCAACGGGAGAGGGTGTCCACGCTATCGAAGATGGCTTCCTTATCCTCCTGCATGTCCTTGTTATAGGCAAGCGGCAATCCCTTCAAAACGGTGTAAAGCGTCATCAAATTGCCGTATACACGCCCCGTCTTTCCGCGAATGAGTTCTGCCATATCGGGGTTTTTCTTTTGGGGCATGATACTGGAACCCGTGGAGTAGGCATCGTCTATCTCAATAAAGCGGTATTCCCAACTCGACCATAAAATCATTTCCTCGGAAAGGCGCGAAAGGTGCATCATGCAGGTGGCATAGGCGCCGTTCAGTTCCAGACAAAAATCACGGTCTGACACGCCGTCTAAACTGTTTAGCATAATGCCGTCAAAGCCGAGCGCATCGGCAACGGCTGCGCGGTCGATGGGGTAGGTCGTTCCTGCCAAGGCGCAACTGCCGAGAGGGGAATAGTTCATACGGGCAAGCGCGTCAATCATGCGCTCAATGTCGCGGACAAACATCATGGCATACGCCATGAGATGATGACCGAAGGTGATGGGTTGCGCGCGTTGCAGGTGCGTATAGCCCGGCATAATCGTTTCCGTATGCTCGGCGGCACGGTCGGTGACGGTGACGAGCAAATCGCGCAAAAGCGAAATGATTTGCAAGGTCGCATCACGCAAATACAGACGAATATCCAGGGCAACCTGGTCGTTGCGGCTACGGGCGGTGTGCAAACGCTTGCCTGCATCGCCGATACGGGCGGTCAACTCCGCTTCGATAAACATGTGAATGTCCTCGCCGCCGACCGAGAAATCCAAAACGCCGTTTTCAATATCTTCAAGAATATCGTTCAGGGCGTCCAGTATGAGGTCGGCATCGCTTTTAGAAATGATGCCCTGTGCGGCAAGCATGGTCGCATGTGCCATCGAACCGCGAATGTCCTGCGCGTACATGCGGCAGTCCACTGGTAGGGACGTGTTAAAATCATCGGCAAGACGGTCAGATTCGCCCGACGTGCGCCCTGCCCAAAGTTTATTTTGTGCCATAAGTATCTCCTTCTGCCATACGGCCGACCATAAACGGCGTGAAAGGCACTCACTGTTGATGAGTGCCTATAAGTTTCACGTCATTTTGACCTATATACATGATGAACAATCTTACAGATTATTCTTTTCCTTCATCTTTGCCAAGACCTTGATGGGCAATCCGAAGAGGTTGATAAAGCCTGCGGAATCGGCCTGGTTGTAGACGTTATCTTCGTCGAAGGTGGCAATTTCGGGATCGTAGAGAGAGTAGGGAGAGGACATGCCTGCACCTATCATGTTGCCCTTATAAAGTTTCAAGGTCACATCACCCGTGACGGTTCTTTGCGTGCTATCCACAAAAGCGGAAAGCGCTTCACGCAGGGGTGTGTACCACTGACCGAAATAGACGAGTTCGGCAAAACGCTTGGACACCAATTCCTTGTAGTGCATGGTGTCGCGGTCAAGACAAAGGGTTTCGAGCATGGCGTGCGCGCGGTAGAGAATGGCGCCGCCGGGCGTTTCATACACGCCACGGCACTTCATGCCGACAAGACGGTTTTCAACGATGTCCAAAAGACCGATGCCATTTTCACCGCCGAGTTTATTCAGGGTGGTCACAAGTTCTGTTGCAGACATTGTCTTGCCGTTTACAGAGGTGGGAACGCCCTGCTCAAAGTGAATTGTCACGTAAGTGGGTTTGTCGGGTGCTTGCTCGGGCGAAACGCTCATCTCCAAAAAGCCGGGTTTGTTGTAAAGCGGCTCGTTTTTCGGATCCTCCAAATCAAGACCTTCATGAGAGAGGTGCCAGATGTTCTTGTCCTTGGAATAGTTGGTTTCGCGTGTAATCTTCAAGGGCACGTTGTGTGCCTCGGCATACGCGATTTCCTCTTCACGGGATTTAATGTTCCATTCGCGCCAAGGAGCAATGATGGGCATGTCGGGAGCGACGGCCTTAATTGCCAACTCAAAGCGCACCTGGTCGTTGCCCTTGCCCGTGCATCCGTGGCAAATGGCGTCCGCACCCTCGCGGAGAGCGATTTCGGCAATGCGCTTGGCAATAGGCGGACGTGCGAAGGAAGTTCCCAACATGTAGTCCTCGTAGAGCGCCCCTGCCTTGATGGTGGGGAAGACGTAGTCCGTCAAAAATTCCTCGGTCAAATCCTCGATATAGAGTTTGGATGCGCCCGTTTTCAGAGCCTTTTCCTCCAAACCGTCAAGTTCGCTTGCCTGACCGACGTTACCCGATACGGCAATGACCTCGCAGTTGTTGTAGTTTTCCTTCAACCACGGAATGATGATGGAGGTATCAAGACCTCCCGAATAGGCAAGTACGACCTTTTTGATTTTTGTCTTATCCATGAGTATATTCCTTTCTGATTGACAACCCGTTTGGGTATATATATTCTTCGTGTATAATTATGCAATATTTTTTCTAAAAAGTCAAGGGGTTTTTGAAAAAAAGTTTTAAAAAACAAAAAACTTTTATAAAACGGCGAAAATGCCGATACAAAAAGGGGTGTTCAACATACACGGAAGTGTTTGCAGGGGATTGGCGCGAGGGCGGCACGGGCGTTGCTATTATGCATAATTTGCATAATTATTCAAAAACGTGCATAAAAATGGAGGGCGTTTGAAAAATAAACGCCCTCGAAAACAAAAGACTGCGTGTTTTGGTAGCAACAATCAGAACTTATCGACGGGATACATGATTTTCAACTGATTGATTTTGCTACGGTATGCATTTTTTTGCTTTTCCTGCAAGAGCACGGCTTTGATTTCGGCGGCGCTATCCTTGAAGGAAATGGGGGTGGCGGCATGACGGGCATCCAAACGGATGATATGGTAGCCAAACTGTGTTTGAACGGGCTCACTGACGTCGCCTTCGTTCATGGCAAAGCAAGTGTTTTCAAATTCGGGCACCATTTGACCGCGACCGAAGCGGCCGAGTGCGCCACCGTTTTGACCGGAAGGGCAGGAACTGTTCTTCTTTGCGGCATCCTCAAAGGAGATGGTACCTGCTTTGATATCCGCGAGCAGGGCGTTAGCCTTTTTCTCACTGTCAACCAAAATATGAGAGGCACTGACTTCCTCTGCGCCCTTGAATTGCTCGGCGTTCTTTTGGTAGTATTCTTCTGCCTCGGCATCGGTGACCTTGACTGCGGAAATGGCTTTTTCAACGGCGAAGGAAACAAGCAAGGATTCCTTTGCACGTGCGAGTTCTGCCTTGAAGCGCGGATCGGCTTCCATCATGTTGCGCGAGGCATCGAGGAGAAACAGGCGGTCATTGATCAACTGTTCAAGCACCATGGCGCGTCCTTCGGGGGTGGCGTATTGGGCGCCGCGTTGACCGAGGGCGGCGATGAATGCTTCCACGTCGGCTTCGGAAATGGCTTTCCCGCCGACGGTTGCAAGAATTTTTGAATTTGTCATGATAGGGAGTTCCTTTCAAAAAGATTGACACTAAGTCGGAGGCCAAGCGGTCTTAGGAAGACAAACCAAATGATCAACTCCTTGGCTCACAGAACGACATGGCTAC
>JAZSOK010000008.1:0-23469 GCA_045536865.1 Eubacteriales bacterium | reverse complement strand
AGTCCGCCGATCAACTGCTGCAAAACTTCCGTATTAACAGTT
Source organism: Eubacteriales bacterium (assembly GCA_045536865.1). Taxonomy (GTDB): domain Bacteria; phylum Bacillota; class Clostridia; order Oscillospirales; family CAG-272; genus UBA1740. The sequence continues at coordinate 23,427 of JAZSOK010000008.1, read as the reverse complement.
TCGTCTTCCCGAAGCGGCGTTACTAACGCCGGCATAACTCCTTTAAATTTCATCTTCAAAACTCCACTTTTGTTGCATAATCACAGCGGGCTCTCCCTCGCCCGGATGTGCATAAAATACCGTAAGAAGACTTCCGTCATCCAATTCCACGGTGGACGGATATCCCAGATCCCAACTCACGTTATTGACATAAATATCATAGCCGGCATCCCAGCTTTTTCCACTGTCTTTGCTAAACATTGCCTTTACGACAAAGGGTGCTTCCCGATACCCATAGGTACAGATCAGCATACCCGATGAGTGTTTGAGCAAATGCGGCGGTGAACCCCCCTGCAGGGGAATGATCTGCTCCGGCTTAGTCCATGTTTTTCCGTTATCATAGGATCTGGACTGATATATGGTAAATATTGTTTTATCACCGCGAGATTCTACACGGATATGGCAAAGAATGGTACCGTCGTCCAATACAATGGCATGGGGTTCGCAAGACAGCGGCCTGCTGTCTCCGATTTGGATGTTTTCGATCTCTCCCACATACTCCATCGTTCCGTCGGGATAGATACGGTGCGCCTGAATGTTGTCGACATCCTTCGGGCGTCCGTCTTTGGAATCATAGGTTCGCCCGAGCCACAGCAGCGTTCCGTCGGCAAGCTCTGCCGGCCCGTGGGGTGAGGTAATGGGACTTTTCATTATTTCCCCAAAGGTAACGCCGTAGTCGTGGCTGATGCGGAAGGTGGTGCCCAGCGCGGCCTCTTCTGCTTCTTTGGTTACATTGTCCAGATATGCCAAATCGTAGTCTGTCACGTGTCTGAAGTTTCGTTGAAACTGGGTTGCATTGTTAAATGAGGTGACGATTACACTGCTTTTCCCAAAGGGAGTGATTCCGCCGTCACGGTCATCCAACACCGTGTCAATCACCGGCGCGGGCGCAGTATAGGTTTCGCCGTTATTGTCGCTGTACGCGATTACGGTCTTCCCAAACGGACAGATATGTCTGCGTCTAAAGCCCGATGCAACTACCGCAATCTTACCGTTTTGCAATCTTGCTACCGACGGCCAGGCAAAATAGTTATGGATGCTGTTAGGGTTACTCATAACGATTTGAGGATCGCCATATTTGATTATTTTCATAGAAACCTCCTTGACATACTTTTTTCTTTGCTTTATAATAAGTATTATAGAAAAAAATGGGAAATGTACACAAGCCTACCCGTCAAAGTAAAAAACAAAATGTCAGAACAGGAAATGTTGCAATGTACAACGAACTGATTGTCAAAATAGGGTTGAAAGATCACAGGGTTTTTTTGAAGAACGGATTTTATTCGTTTACCGTAGGAAGACCACCGTTGCATAAACACAATTATGCAGAGATCCACATTGTTACCGGCGGGACCGTAATGTTTCATATAGGGGAAAGTCTGCATTCTTCCGTTGATGGCAATCTGGTGATCATCCCTTCCGATGTTTTTCACTATATTGATAGTGCAGATCCTGATGCCCGCCACACCGCTTTTCAAGTGGACTACGATGTTCATAACTTTGCGGTGCAACAAATAAGCATGCAAACGGCGATCGATTTTATGGAAGAAATTGAGCGGTGTCAGGAAACAAAGAACTATGCGGTGGTATCCGCGTATATATCCTTGTTTTGCAGCCGCCTGTATCCGGAACTAAGGGCATACTCCACTGCAGATTACAGTTTTTTGATTCGTGAGTTTTTTTTCAATCACTATTACGAGGATCTGCGCCTTTGTGACCTGGCAAAGGAACTGCATCTTTCGGAACGGCAGACCGAAAGACTGGTAATTAAAAACACCAAACACACTTTTAGCGAAGAGCTGGTTTCAGTAAGAATGAGTGTGGCGAAATATTTATTAAGTACAACCGATTTATCCAAGGAGGAAATTTCCCGCCGCGTTGGTTATCAGTCATATGCAGGATTTTGGAAAGCAATGAAAAAGCACACAGAACAAGAAAAACCGGAGTGAATCATTCACTCCGGTTTTTCTATGTATAATATTATTTTGTGCAAATTAACATGGTCATAAACAGTGAAAACCCCAGTGTCTATGCGGCTTTTTCAATTTTTGTCCTATTATACCACATTCCTCGATCCGACGGACAATTCCTGTTGCTTTCATATCTATATAAAAATCTCCTTAATTTACAGATTTGTACTGTTAGTATCTGTAAGATAAGGAGATTTATACTTGATTGTTTGCTTTTTGAGCACTTTACAAAATCATGCTTACAAAACTACTTTTACGTGCCTATTACTTGCCAATGATTTTTCGGGTGATAATGCCTATTTTTTGAAAAACCTTCACCCAAAATTTTGTTGTAACGTATTTTTTGACAACGTAACCGTATCCGCGCTTTTGATAAAATCTTTTTAGTGTGGCGCATTGGCAGGGTGTACCCGTGATGCTAAACACTTTAATCGATTAAATAGCCATTTTCTCTGTATTTTTCTCCCAAATGCGTATTTCTCATTCCTCCATGCACTTGAAACACGTTTAGGCTTGACTTCATATTTGTTTCAATTATGGCAAAGGAATCGTCCATAACAACTACATCCCAAGCCACATATTTCCATAAGGGAAGCTCTTTTGTAATCTCGACAATTCCATTCTTAATCATTTCCCAATTCGGAATAACCTTTCCTTCAATTTGAGAATTTGTGTCAGGATGCTTACTGTAAAAAATGCGTTCTCCTGCTTCATCAATTGAATCTGCACAGGTCATTTTGCCTATAACCCCTGTTTCTATATCAATGAGGGCACTCCCACCACCCTGATTAAAATTATCACAGGGGTAGCTTTTGGCTGTTCCGATTCTTTGAAGTGCTGCAACAATTTCGTGGCCGCGCTCTCCTTTTTTTGCCATGGAAATAATCCTTACGGTATTTACACTTTCAGGATAAATTTCGTTTTCAAAAGAGCCTTGTATAAGTCTTTTTGTTACTATACCGTTTGAAATTTTACTTATTATATCAAGAAGCTCACCCCTCGATATATCTTTAGATTTATAATTTAATTCTCCGTTATTGTTTTTAAGGACATAAACCGCAAAGCCATCCTTTCCCCCTCTGTCCTTTATAACTCCACCATTGTTTTTAAGCAAAAAATCGTATATATTATCATTTGTTATTCCGCTTTTATTAAAGGAATTTACCACTCCCTTTTCAATTGTTCCGTAAATTTCAGGAACATTTGCCACTTTGCCCATGACCAACGAAAATAAAAACTTATCGTCAGATATCAGGGAATATTTCGCGTTTGCAAGTCTTGGCTGGTAGGATTCCCAGGTGCTTATATAGTCCTTGTAATTGTCCTCGGAAAGTCTGAATGCTTGACTGTCAGACATGGAAAAACCATATTTCCTGAAATCTTTTACCTTTTCTCCTATTGGAATGACCGTGGAATTGACATTTACAACCATATCTCTAAGCTTATTGATTTTTCGTTCCTCTAACCTTTTAGAGATAAAGGCTTTTATTTCTTTCAATTTTCTTTCCCTCCAAATCTATTTTTAGCCATTTCAATTCCGGCAAAAATAGCATCAAGCATACTTTCCTCATTTGCTCTGCCTTCCCCTGCTTTGCCAAATGCTGTTCCATGGTCAACAGATGCCCTGATTATAGGAAGTCCTATAGTGCAATTAATTCCGCTCATTGATGTATATTGCTTCGTTTTAGGATTCATCTTGAAGCCACTCAACTTCAAAGGGATATGCCCCTGGTCGTGATACATTGCCACAACTATATCATAGTTTCCTCCAAGGCATTTTACAAATGTAGTATCAGGAGGTTCCGGACCCACTACATTAATTCCAAGTTTTTTAGCTTCTTCAATTGCGGGGATAATTTCTTTTTCCTCCTCGTAACCGAAAAGACCTCCCTCTGAGCAATGAGGATTAAGACCTGATACGCCGATTACAGGATTTTCATAGCCCAAAAGCTTCATTCCCTGCTCTGCAAGCTTAATTACATTAAGAACCCTGTCCTTTTTAACTCTGTCGCATGCCTCCCGTAAAGAAACATGAGTTGAAACATGAATCACCCTTAAATCACCACTTGCGAGAAGCATTGCATATGAAGAGGTATTTGTATACTCTGCAAATATTTCTGTGTGTCCACTGTAATGATGACCTGCCAAATTTAATGCTTCCTTGTTTATGGGTGCTGTAATTACCGCTGAAATTTTTTTATCCATAGCGCACTTAATGGCACTTGTAACATAATTAAACGAGGCATCACCGCAAAGGGCGGATACCTTTTTATATTCCCAACCTCTATGCTTCAAAAAATCAAAATTTATGTACTCAATTGTACCATATTCTCCCCTTGCCTCGTCGACATCCTTAATTTCTCTAAGTTCAAGATCAAGATGGCAAAAGTCGATGGCTTCCCTCAGGGCTTCGTAATCTCCAAAAACAACAGGAATGCTCTTTTGATAAACAGATTTTTTATTTAATGCCTTAACCACCACCTCAGGACCAATTCCCGCAGGATCTCCCATCGTTATGCCTATTTTTTGTCTTTCCATCCTGTTTACCTCACTATTTTTTCATTAATCTTATCTGTCAAAAACTTTAATGAGACAGATAACAGCAGCGTTACCATGATAATTATTGGCCACCATAAACTTGCCGACATTATACTCCACGTATTTAAATTTGTCAGTAATCGAATTATGTAAACATGAATTATGTAAATTTCAAAAGATATTAAGCCGAACCAAGAGAGGGCTTTATTCATCCATCGCAAGGCATCCAAGCTCATTAAATATGAAAACGCAATTGTAAATGCCACTCCAATCACACCGTAAAAATACCTCTTTATAAATATGGGAACGTCAACGCTCGCAACAGGATAGATTATTATGAACATGACTGAAACGGCAAATGATATCCAAATACAAATTTTTGAAATTTTCATTTCAGGTAAAAATCCAAAAAGCACACCTGCCATAAAAATCGGAACTCTTGATAAAGCTCTTTCTGCATTTATGTAGAAAATTGAATTTCCCATAAAAAGCACAACCTCAAACGCAACAAAGCAGGAAACCAAAATTGCAAATGCAATATATTTATTTTTAACAAACATTTTATATATCAGAGGAAATACACCATACATTACTATGATAAATGCAACATACCAAACAGGATGGTCTCCCTTAATCCAAAAATTCAGGGTTGTAACATTTAACAAAAATTCTAAAATCCCATCCTTTTCAAGAAAAAAATCGAACCATATAAAAAACGGCACAGTAACGATCACATAAGGCAAAATAACCCTTTTTAAACGATTAAAGTAATAGGTTTTTATGCTGTTTTTTTTCATAGAATGGCAAAGCCCGATAGCTGACAAGAAAAGGAAAATATCAACCCCCATATTCCCCATATTAATTATGGCAGGGACTCTCGGAAGTTTTATTGGTCCAAGGCTGTTTTGCAAATGAAAAAGCAAAATCCAAATTGCCGCAACTCCAAAAACAGTCAATCTTTGCGCCATTATTTTGCTAAATGTCAAATCCTTACTACTTTTCATTTTTTTCACTCAAAGTTTCTCTTATTTTTGTTGTGGAAATTCCTTTAGTATAGGGGATGTACTCGACAGACACTCCAACCTCTCCCAATACCTTTTCAAAGTTGTTCCATCTTTCCGTGCCCTTCCAATCATCTCCGATAAAAACAACATCAAATTTATGCAGACCCCAAAGCTCCATCTTATCTCTTGTGCGATTTATAACCGCCTTGTCCACATAACGGATGGCTTCTACGATTTTGCGCCTGTCCTCCTCGTTTATAATGGTTTTTCTGTGCTTATAACCTTCTACTATTTCGTCAGAGTGAACGCCAACAATAAGAAAATCGCAATGCTTTTTTGCTTCTTTAATCATATTCAAGTGCCCCACATGGAACATATCGTATACTCCATCGGTATACCCTATTTTATATTTTTTTGTCATCTTTACCCTCCAACAAATCCTCTATAAATCGGCACACTCTTTTTGAAGACTCTGCATCCTTATATACATTGGACATGTTTTTTATGTTTTCTCTTTCGTTTTTCAAAATGTCCTGTTCCTCTGCCGTACGATTTACAAATTCGCAAAACTGCTCCACATTGTATATTTTCTCTCCCCCCGAATATACAACATCAGGATCTAAGGCAAAGCCCTTGTTTTTCTTATATTCTTCATAATCCTCCCAAACAAGGCCAATGGGCTTGTCTTTCAAGAGATAATCATAATAAACCGAGGAATAATCCGTTAAAAGTGCGTCCGAAAGACTCATCATTTCATAGGAGGATATTTCTTTTTCTTCAAAAAAACTGTCACTGATTATCCTTATATTGGAAAGCTTATTATCCTTTATAAAGTTTACATCCTGGGAAAAGTGAGGCTTTAATACAATGAGAACCTCTTTTTCCTTTGCGAAAGCATTTAACCTTTCTGCTGAAGCCTTATTATCTATTACGGGCAGGGTTGTGTTGCTTTTTCCCTTATCCGAGCCGTTTTTCAACTGTCTGAAAGTCGGATACCATATTATAAGCTTTTTAAATTTGCAGCCGAAAAGCTTTTCTCTGTCTATATTATTCTCTTTTAACAGGTCATCATTTCTTGGATAACCCAAAGTTATCATTTTTGTTTTTTCAGACAGATTGTATCCATATTTAGCAGCTTCCTTAAACATATCAGCCTGAATTAAAATATAGTCTAAATCCTTCGGTGCCTCATAGGAGCCTCTTGTATTTTTAGATTTACTTCCATGACAAAGGTATATGGATATTTGGTCTTCCCTGACTTTCTCAAAGCAGGTATTACAAAAGATAAGCATTTTTGCTCTTGTCTTGTAAAACGCCCACTTAAGTCTTGTAAGAAGATGTCCGTTAACCTTAATCGTTGGGTATTTTCCAATCTTATCGTATGGTAAAGCAGAAATCCATATTTTTTTATACTCTGGCAAAATGTTATTTTCCACCATATATTTGTAAACTGCCATGGTATTATCTGCATATATAGGGCTACTTTCAAAGAGAATTACATTTTGCTTGAACAAGGAGCATAATTTAACAAATACTTTTTTAAGCATTTTTCTTCCTCCATAAGCCTTTTATCATGGAAAGCGCATACTTGAAATTCGGATTTTTAAGTATAATACTTAAAAGAATATATATGCATCCTCCACTAAAAATCTGAATTATAAGCTTTAGGATCGGATTTATCTTTATCATTCCGAGGAAAAATACAAACCCCATCATCAGCAATGATATCAAAAGATTTGGAATAATATCAGCAAAAACATATCTGTATTTATAGCCTATAAGTCTCTTGTTGGGGACAAAATTACATATTGTTGCAATCAAGGTTGTAACAATTCCCGATATTGCAAGCCACTCGGGGCTATTGGAAAAAGCCACAAAAAGCGCAATCACTATGAAAAATGATACCTTTTTTATTATTTCAAGCTTCAATATGATGTCGCTTCGTCCAATTGCTCTGATAGTTTGCAGATTACCTGTCTGTAATATATTAAACATATATGAAATCGAGAAAATTTTTATATACGGTACAACAGGAAGCCATTTTTCTGTCAGAAACAGTAAAACAAAAGTGTCAGAAACAGCAGCAAAACCCAAAAGTGCCGGAAAAACAATATACGATGAAACCCTCATATAATTTCTGGAAATACTTAATACTGCACCTAAATCCGTTTGCACTTTGGATATAACCGGAAACAACACCGAGGACAGGGTGCTGCAAATTGATGTATTTATGGTTCCGGGCAGACTTCTTCCCTTATTATACACAGCCAAATCTGCTCCCGAATACTTAACTCCCACTATTAATGGCTTTAATTCATCATAAATGATGGTAATAACCGAGGAAGCAAAAATTTTCCAACCATAACTGAACAGTCCCTTAAATCTTTCAAACGAAAATTTAACTGAAAGTTTCATTCTTGTAATGACAAGAATAAGTGTTGTATTAATTACTCCTCCCGACAACTGTTGAGCAATCAATGCCCATGAGCCTGCTCCGTTTTTAGCAAGAATGATACCAATAATTGCAGATGAAATTGTACCAATCAAAGTAGCATAGAAAAATGCCTTAAATTTAAGGTCTGATGATGCCTTTGCCGATGCAATTGACTGAATCCCATTTATGAAAAGTATAATGGCCATAACCCTTATCATAGGTACAAGAATCGGTTGATTATACAATGCTGCAATTGCAGGTGAGGCAAAAAACATTATAATATAAATAACGGTCGCCATTATCAATGTTACCAATGTAACCGATGAAAAGTCGAGCGCATCAGCATCCTTTTTTTGAATAAGGGCTGTGTTTAATCCACCTGTAATAAAAACATTACAGAAACTTATGAATATCATTATAATGCTGGTTGGCGCATAATCTTCCGGAGACAAAATTCTTGCAAGAATTATCGTCACGGCAAGTGTTATGAATTGAGCCAAAAAGCTTTCCATAAACTTCCAAATCGCTCCGCTTACAGCCTTATTCTTTATTCCATCATTCATTAAGGTCTACTTCCTCGTATATTTTTACTTAAACCGAAAATCCTATTTTTTCTCTCTCATTTTCTTGACAACAATCCCTATTTTTCTTCTTATACCAAAATATCTGGATTCCATCCTGAAAAGAAACGGCTTTTCCATTGCCTTCAACGCCTTAGTCCCAAGCTTGTCCTTATGCTTTTCATATTCCTCTGAAAGCACCTTCTTAAATTTCGCAAATAATTCCTTGTTTTTTGAATATCTGAAATCGCGATAGATTCTTTCCATAAGATTGGCGGCATCGTTTCCCTTTTTTGTAGCTGTTATTTCTGCCAGGTCAGGATAATTTTCAAGATAATATCTGTGAAGTTCTTCATCTGCCACCAATAAAGATAAATCTCTTTCGGAAACAGTTGCCTGTGTGGTGCTTCCAACCCTTTCGTACTGAGTGTAAAGACATTCCTTTAAGTATACTGCTCTTTTACATTGACCAATGATCCTGTGTACAGTATAAACATCCTCATGAATCATACCCTCGGGAAATCTTATATCATCAAAGAATGACCTGTGGTGAATTTTATTGCACAAAATGTGTCTTATATCCTTTGTCGCAACATAATCGTACATAAGCTGATGATTTGAAACAACCTTGTTTTCTTCGCCAAGCTCGCTTTCGAATATTTTTCCTGCCAATTCTGTGGCAAATCCGCAAACTGACAAATCGGCATCATTTTCCAGCATATAACTCATCATTTGCTCGATCATATCACTTTTTACATAATCATCACTGTCAATAAAAGCAACGTAGTCGCCGGCAAAAACGTCCAATGCCATATTTCTGGCACTGCTCTGCCCACCGTTTTCTTTATGAATGACCTTGACTCTGCCATCCTTCTCTGCAAACGCGTCGCAAATGCTACCGCTTGCATCCTTGGAACCGTCGTCAACCAGTATGACCTCGAGATTTGTATACGTCTGCGACAATATCGAGTTCACGCATTTCTCAAGATATTTTTCCGTATTGTAAACGGGAACTATCACACTGACAAGAAGGTTTTGCCGATTATTTTCCATCACGCCTACACTCCACAGTTAATCAATCGGTAAAATACAGATCTCTCGTATATACCTTATCTAAAACGTCCTCAATCTCGCTATTCATACGATTGGCAACGATTATGTCGCACGACCGCTTGAATTCGTCCAAATCCTTAATCACTCGACTGTTAAAGAAGGTGTCCTCGCTAAGCGTCGGCTCGTAAATAACAACTTCTATGCCCTTGGCTTTGATGCGCTTCATGACACCTTGAATACTGCTGTAACGTATGTTGTCACTTCCCGTTTTCATCACCAAGCGATACATGCCAACCACCTTCGGTTGCTTTTCAATGATCTGATCGGCAATAAAGTCTTTTCTCGTGCTATTGGCGGCAACGATCGCGGAAATAATATTTTGCGGCACGTTGTTGTAATTTGCCAATAACTGTTTCGTGTCTTTCGGCAAGCAATATCCGCCGTAACCAAACGACGGGTTGTTGTAATGATCCCCTATTCTCGGGTCTAAACCAACGCCCTCTATAATGGCCTTGGTGTTCAGTCCTCTTACACACGCATACGTGTCCAACTCATTGAAAAACGACACGCGCAAGGCAAGATAATTGTTCGCAAAAAGTTTTACTGCCTCTGCCTCCGTGGAATTCATATAACGCACAGGTACGTCTTTCTTGATGGCGCCGTCTTGCAACAGTTCTGCAAATAACTTTGCCGCCCGAACCAATTTTTCATTATTCTCCGTGATGCCAATCACAATGCGACTGGGATAGAGATTGTCGTAAAGGGCGCGCCCTTCTCTTAAAAATTCGGGCGAAAACAATATGTTTGAGCAAGCATATTTTTCACAGATGCTTTTGGTAAATCCGACGGGGATGGTGCTCTTAATGACGATGATAGACGAGGGGTTTACTTCCAAAACCTGTTCGATAACGCTCTCAACCGAGGACGTATCAAAATAATTGAGTTTTTCATCATAGTTGGTCGGCGTTGAAATAATCACAAAATCTGCATCACGATAAGCAGAGATACCGTCTGTGGTCGCCAACAGGTTCAACGGCTTATTCGCCAAATAGTCCTGAATTTCTTTGTCGATGATAGGAGATTTCCGTTCGTTAATCAAATTTACCTTTTTCTCGACGACGTCCACCGCTACCACTTCATTATTTTGTGCAAGCAACACCGCCATAGACAATCCAACGTAACCAATTCCCGCAACCGCTATTTTCACTTTTGTTTCCCCCTATAAAAATTTTTATACCATTCAACGAAATTGCGAAGCCCCTCGCGTAGAGGAGTGCGCGGCTTAAATCCGAAATCATTAACGAGGTCTTCCGTGTCCGCAAAGGTGATAGGCACGTCCCCCGCTTGCATGGGAAGAAGTTCCTTGTGCGAATCAAAATGATAATCCGCAGGCAACAGCTCTGCTCTCACAAGTTCCTTTTGCAAAATATCAATAAATTCAAGCAGTTTCTCCGGATTTCCCTTTCCGATATTGTAAACCTTATGCGGTGGAATCGGTAACCCATCCGCGCCGTTTTTCTTTTCGGGTGCGCGCTCCATCACCAATTGTATGCCCTGCACCACGTCGTCCACGTATGTAAAATCTCTACTGCATTCCCCGTAATTAAAGATTTGAATCTTCTTTTTGTCGAGGAGTTTGTTGGTGAATGAAAAATATGCCATATCGGGGCGTCCTGCGGGACCGTAGACGGTAAAAAATCTCAATCCCGTTGCAGGAATGTTAAACAGTTTACTGTATGCGTGCGCCAATAACTCGTTCGATTTTTTTGTTGCCGCATACAAAGAAACGGGATTGTCCGTCTTGTCCGCAACGGAATAAGGGATTTTTTGATTGGCGCCGTAAACGGATGAACTGGAAGCATACACCAAGTGCTCTACCCCACTATTTCGACACGCTTCCAAAATGTTATAAAAGCCAATAATATTTGACGTTATATACACGTCGGGGTTCGTGATGGAATACCGAACGCCTGCCTGCGCCGCCAAATTCACGACAACCTTGGGGTGGTAATCGGAAAAGACCTTGTCCATGAGCGCCTTATCCGAAATATCGCCGTGGATAAACTCCCATCGGCAACCCGTCCTCGTTTTTGCCACCTTCTCTATCTCATCGAGGCGATAGTGCTTTAAGGCGACGTCGTAATAGTCGTTCAAGTTATCAATGCCGATAATTTGAATACTCTCCCACGACGAAAGTAACTCTTTAACGAGATTTGCACCTATAAAACCGGCGGCACCGGTGACAAGGATAGTTTTGTTTTCTAAATCAACGTTTGGTTGCAACATTGTATTGACCTCCCCTTTATATGAACGTCATTCACACGTCATGTTTTTCATGTAGCCAGTAGCCTTTTATCTGAAAAGTGTTTCCCTTTTGCAAAACGGGCAGGGCGTCTGCCCTTTAATCCAATGCCCCTTTGACCGCATCCCAGTCAATCTTAAAAAGGGTAAGTTTGTGCCGCCCCGTATGCGCCGTATCGACGGCAACGTATTGCGCGTCCCTGCTCAACTTCGGGTGCAGATCACAACTCGCGGGATTGCCTTTTAGCGGCGCCCTAAATTCACCCACCTTGATGCATTTGCGCGTTTCGGTATTGAAAATATATAAGTATTGGTATCCGCTTTCATCGGGATACGAATCGGTGATCATATACTTTCCGTCAGGGGTGAAGGACGGATGTCCGTCTATACTGAAATACTTTTTATTATCGTAGTTTTTATCATTGACAAAGACGCCGTTATCGAGCCTGAAATGCTCGTACATCTTTTGGCTTGGCTTCAAGCGGTCCTTGATGCCCCGTAATACGGGCAAATGCACGATTTTATCAACGATGGCCATGGGCGAAAACTTTTTTCCCGCCTTTTGAACCTGCTTGGCGTAACCTGTCTGAAATGCATTTTTCTTGATTGAATAAATCACGAATTCGTCATCTCCGCACCAACCGAAATGCGACCAATCGTTATTTTTCCAACCCTTGATGATCTGCAAGTTTTTTCCATCGGCATCTGCCACGAATAATCTCGTGGTATACGCATTCCCATAGGAAAACCTATGCAAGAATGCAAGTCTCGTGCCCGACGAATTGATCATGATGTGTTCAAGCCAATGCTTTGCACTATCAAAGTCTGCTTGAAAATCGGCCTCGATCACGTCTTTAATATCAATGATCCGTTCGACCGTATTGTTTTCAAGATCGACCTTGAAAACGCCGTCATCCTCCGCCACCCGCACGTCGTATGCGGGATTGACCACGGATTGATAATGATAGGCGCGGCAAAAATAACTGCGTTCATAATTTAGCGATATGGAAAACCGACCGTCGGGCGTGACGCAATAAACGGGAAAGTCTATATATTTCTTTTCGCCGCTCTCGATATCGCAAACAACAGACTTAAAGGAATTGTCAACGGAAAGATTATAAATAACCTTGTTTTCATTTCCATCCCCGGGGAGCCATTGAAGCATCGCGCCCTGTTGCCAGTTGAACGAGTCGCTTGTGTCAATTTCCTTCCATGAGCCGTCTGTCAGGTCGTAATACCCCAATTGAACGGTGTCCTCTTTCGTAATAGAACGCGCATCAAAGGTAACCCTGTTGCAGAGCATCTTGTCGTGCGTCAAATTCAAGACGTCATAGTTGTAGTAGCCAAACCACTCGCTATACTCTGTATCCGTTTCAAAAATTTGAGAAATATATTTTTCGTTAATTTTCTTCATAAGAAATTATTCTTCCACTCTGTATTTACTCATATCTACCTTGCACTCGTCGTAATTGCCCGTCAAAATATCCTCTTTCAAGGTGTCGTAGAAGCAATCGTTCAGATGATAGATATTAAAACAGTCGTATGCTCTCTTTCGCATTTTTTCGCCCAGATCCTTGGCGTATGCGGCATCGTCCATGACGTGAAGCATTTCTCTGTTCAACGCTTCAATGTCCCCTTCGGGCACGATGTTCCCCGCCTCACCGATTTGATAGGGCACAGAGCCGGACGAACTGCCAATGACGGGTAGCCCCGTGATCATCGCCTGCACCAATGCAAGCGAGAAGGTCTCCTCCCATTTGGGCGTGGTCAAGGGCGTATGAATGGCACAGTCCAACGCATTCCAATGCTCCGCCATATCCGACCATTTGTCGATAAAGCCCGTCAAAATGATTTTGTCCTCCAAGCCGCGAGCCTTAATTTCATTTTTTATGGCAGCAACCTCATCATCTCTGCCCCACCCCATCATGAGATATTTCCAATTGTCGCGGTCCTTGGGGAGAGCCTTGATGATTTCGGAAAGCCCTTTGGATGCGTTAAAGCGCGAGGCACTGCCAAAGAGAAAGGCATCGCCAATGTGATACTTCTCTCTGATTTTTTCTCTTGCCGCGGGGTTGGGATAAAAGATATCAGGGTCTACCCCGACCTGCGTTTGCATGTAGACGGCGCCCGTATACCCTTCCTTGCGAAACGCCTCCAATGCATCGGGATAGTGACAAAAGACGGCATCGCATTCTTTTCTGAACCGCCGCAACCGCGGTGTCAAAAGAAGTCTTTTGGCGATGTTTTTTGCACACCCGACAGGACTTAAATAACTGTTCGTCTTTTGGAGCGCCAAGGTATGCCCTCTCATACTGAAAGCAATTGCCTTCATCCCGTGCAACTTTTCTCTTTTACGCAACTTGAGTATTTGCATAAATGCTGCCGCCGTATATCCGCCTATGTAATAAACGACGTCGGGCTTTATGGCAAGGATTTCACTCTCCAATTTTTTGGAAGTAAAATCGCCCGCCTTCGTTTCTTCTGTGTCAATTAAATGAATTCTAAAACGCGGTTCTTCAATGATGCTTCCCTTAACGTTATCAACCGTCCCGTACGTCAGGCTTTTTTCTTTACCCCACGCCCAATCCGAAGGTGCAAGCAGGGTAACGTCCAAATCCTCATACTTCTCCGCCAAGCACTTCCATCTTTTATAAAACTGCGGCTTCTGAAAGGTATGATTGATCACTACCAATTTTATCATAATATCAGTCCTTATCGATTAAGTTTCCCAAAAGAATTTATACGGCACGATGTCAAAACTGTTTTCTAACAACGTATTTGTAAAGAAGAAGACCGTAAAGAAGGCGATCATCGCCATCATTGCCAAGGTATACGTTTTTTTGTCAAAGACACGCTTGATGCAGTTCGGCAACAAAACGATAAACACTTGGTTAAAGAGCATAAAACTTCTGACCGCATTGTCAGAACCGAACAAAAATACAGTCACGATACTGAGCAAAAACATCTTCTCAAAAATCGGTGTCTTCTCAATATCGTATTTTTCTAAATCCGTGTCGGCGGATGCTTTTTTCATCGCGCACTCTCTTTGGTATGCGCCAAACGTAAACAAAGCGGCAAGCCCCAAAAGGAACACCACGTTCAATCCAATATACAATCCGGCAGATGCATTCATACTTTCTTTATCAAAATAATTTTTGATAAAGGACATCAAATAGCCTCTACCGAGCAGGGCAACTGCAAGAAGTCCGATGGCGGAAAGCGTATACGTCTTCATGGATTTCATAAAATGGAATGGCAGATACAAAAATCCGATGAAGGCACCTCTATGGAAGAAGGTGGCGACAAAGACGATGACGAGATACGCAAGAAGCGGTTGCTTTTTGAGTGACAAGAGTGCCATAATACCAAGGAGCACGATGGATGCCGCAATCGCCTGCCGAATACCCGTCATATTGAATTCAAAGAACATGTAGCAGGTATAAATCAAAACGGATAACAAGGGCGACGTCGAATACTTCTTAATGAACAAATAAACGGGAATGAGAATAATGGCATTCACAAAAGCCATAAATGCTTGGAAGGACATGCCAAGTGCATGGCACACCTTCATTAGGAGAATATATCCGTTTTCAAAGTAAACGTAGCCGAAATCCCCAAAACTGACGCCCCCCGTCATGTTGTATACTCTCTCATATCCGGGAAGGTCGCGCCCGACACTGCTCGCACGCAAGGAATAGAGGAGATACATCACAAGAAAAACGCCGTTCAAAAAGAGTGCTTTTTTACTCTTTTCAGAAATCTTCCCCGCTTGACATGCAAACGCCCATATAAAAATGAAGCCCAAAAAACCAATATATATGCCCATATTTCTCCTTATGCCCCACCTTCTGAAATAAAAAGGTTTATTCGGTCACACTTTCTGAATGTAATAAGGTACTGTAAATATCCGTCAGTGATTGCTCGTCCTTGCCCTTCATATTCTCAACTGCCTGACGGGCATTTTGCGACAAGTGCAAGGCAAACGCATCATCCGAGAAGATTTTATCAATGTAAAGTGAAAGCAACTCGTATTCCTCATAGCGGTAGAGCATGCCGTTTTGTGCGTTTATAATCAAATCCCCTACACCGCCGCAAAGCGATGAAACGGAGGGAACGCCTTCCGTCATTGCCTCACGGAGAGACAGTGCATGCACCTCCATGCAGGACGGGTTGACAAACATGTGAGAACGGCAGATTTCCTCTGCCATGCCCGCGGCGTCAAGCCTGCCCAAAAAGCGAACGTTGTCCTGCAAGCCGAAAGCGGAAATCATATTATATAGAATAATCTCAAATTCACTCGTGCCCTTTGCCAAAAGATGGCCCTTGTCGTCCAACGAAAACGGCCCGGGAATCTTGACAACGACGTCAGGATAATGCCGCTTGACGATGGCAACCGCCTTTAATAACTGTTGCAAGCCCTTTTCGGCGGTACTGCCGTACACCGTAAAAATCGAATGAGGCTCTGCCTTTGTCAAATCCCAGTTATGCTCATAAAAAAGTTTGTTTGGTGTCAGCACGTGCTTGAAGCACGCAATATCCGTCCCAAGGGATTTGCAATATGCCACCGCAAAATCGCTATCGACGATGACGTTTTTGCATTTGACGATGGTATCACGCTCAATGGCAACCTGCTTTTCAAAAAGTTTTTTCCGCAGTTTGGAGCGCAGTTTTGAAACGGCGCCCACGCCGCGACAAAACCTTTTGTTCTCTTTCGTATAAAAATATCCATTCAGGTACCGCGCATGCACGCCGATAAGCCCTTGGATAAATATAACCTTCTTCGCTTGGCATTTACTATTGGCAACAATGTTCGATAGACACGTTTCCGTTCCCCAAATATGAATGACGTCGGGGTTTATCTGTTCGAGAATGCTATCGACCTGTGCCACGATCTCGGGCGGATTTTTTACACCGTTAAACAACCGCGGAGCACCGATGCAAAAAGCCTCGCCGACATCGCTTGTCTTGTGAACAAGCCCACCCTTGCCAAGCCCTCTCTCCGTGCATAGAAAATACATTTCGTGTTGGCTTTTATCCAATTTTTCATACTCGGACTGAATCCATCCGCCGCTGGAGCCTTGGTAATTCTCCTGTAAAATCTGTGCGGCAGGCCCTATCGGAGAATTGGAAACCCATAATATCTTCATTTCATTCCATTCCTAATCGTCTTTATTTGCTTTTTGAAAACAAAATCGTATTCAAAGCCTTGTTCCTCTGAACAAGAATTGTGACTGCCGTTGTCAATAGAACTGTTACAAGGAAATTCAAGCCCACCAAACCAATTCCCGTCGGTGTGAAAAGGAGAGGCTTTACGTTCGGCACAAAGAGTGATAACAACAAATAATGCGCCAAATAATACTTCAAAGAGTGCGTCCCGACGTAAGCGAGTGCTTTTTGCACTCTGCTATTCTCGGTAAAATGGAATGCAGAAACAATCCCGCAAACCGCAATGCATCCAAGTAACGAGGCAAATGCGCGAATGAGAATGCCAAAAACATCGTCGCCAATGGTAAAGAAATTATACCGATTAAGTAAGAATATCCATCCCAGTGCAGAGGCGGCTATGCCCACCTCTTTGATAAATCCGCCATGTTTTAAGGAAAAGACCTTTTCTCCATGTGCACCAAACAGATATCCGAGATAGAAAAACGGCATATAGTAGAGTGTCAATTTGATTCCCAAAAACGACAACCCCATATAAAGACCTACGGCGGCAAAAAGAGCCATCGCCACCAAATATATCAGAGAAGTAACGATAAATTCGGAAAACGGTTTCTTATCCATTTTCATTTTATGTACGAGGAATTTCGTCAGTATCAAAGCACAAACGATCATAAAGAGCGAAACAAGAAACCAATATCCCTGATCCATGTGCCACAAAAGTTGCTTCAAATCAAAAAATCTTGTTTCACCGAAAAGAACGCCTCGAATAAGAAATGTCCACACTGCCCATGGGAGAATGTATGCCATTGTTTTTTTGCCAAGTTGGGCGAGCAGTTGCTTTCCCGTGGTCGCCGTTTTACTGTATCTCGAAACGTAGCCGCTAATAAGCATAAAAAGCGGCATTTGCAAACTCCATATCACGTTGAAAAAAACAGTATCTTCGGCGTTTCTCGCCACACCCGTCAAGGTATGACCGAGGATGACCATTAGCATCGCGATACCGCGAAGAATATCGGCGGTTGCGTTTCTTTTACTATTTGTTGCTTGCATTTTACACTCCGTTCAATCTTCGCTATAAAACTTCATGCCGCATTTTCTTGCGGCTTTTTTGACAACCCGAAAAACGCCTTTTGGGGTGTACCAACTGATCCTATCCATAACGAAAAGTTTGAATTCCGTAAAATAACTTACAGTTTCTCTGTTTCCAATATCGATCTCGTGCTTTTTGAAATACCGTTTTGCGCGGTGCAGTACCTTGCCCTTTCGAATAACGTCCAGTATATCAAAACTTCCCGTATGACTGAATTTGCAAACGGCATTTTCTTCGATCGCCGTTTTGGTAAGTGAGGCTTCATACGCCCAAGGGGTGGTTTCTTCTTTCACCGTTTTGTAAAGAAAAGAAACCTTCCAAATGGCGGGATAGAGTGTCACCGCATATTTGCGTGTCAAATCAATATCGTGCAAAACGTCAATGCTATCGTACTTTTTAGGATTGGTTTTTCTTCTGTCGTACAAAAGTAAATAGTCAATGTTGTCTTCTTTTGCAGTGTCGACCAAGGAAAGAAGATTTCCCGCTTTCACAGGTCTTATCAAGAAATAATCATCGAGCGTCACCAGTACGTAGTCCGTTTTGACAAATTGCAAAGCATATTGAATTCTCGACGGGAAACTCATATTCTCGTCGGCGACAACGATCTCCACACCGTCAAAGTGCCTGCTTGTGGGCTTGTCCGTCACCAAAAAGGTGTCGCAAGGCTCACCCTGCCAAAACCCCCGATACTGTGCGATATTTTCATCCCACAAATCCGAGAATTTGTCGCAGGAACTGATAATCACCGAAAGACGATTTGTCATCTATGCTTTTTCTCCTTAAAGTCCGCAATCATTCGCTCGAATAACGCCTCGGATATTTGTAGGTTTCTATCCTTATCATGATGCTCGAAGGACATTTGCACGCACTTATCGTAAAGTTCCTTTTGCAAGGCTTGATCATCAATCAAATTTGCAATGCTCGCAGTAAGGTTTTCCTTACTTGTGCATACAACCGAGCAATGCACGGACTGCATATACTCAATGACGCCGCACTCGGGCGAGCCGTACGTAAGAATTTGACCGCCCGTCGCCATCGAATCCGCCGCCTTTGTAGATAGCGAATATTTGGTCGTGTCTATCTGTTCCTTCGTAAATCCCTCGACGATGACCAAAATATCACTCTCTGCCATAATTTCCATGACGCGGCTATACGGCACACTGCCGTGAAAATCAATGCCACGGCAATTCAAGAGCGGCTCAATAAATTCCTTGTTCTTCTCTGCCGAATAGACGTCCACCTTGTATTGGGGGTTAATTTCCTGCAAGGCGTTGCCGATATCGACAAGCGAGGTATTTCTACCGAGGCGGATATTACCGCAATAGGAAACCCGCAAGTTTTCCTTGTCAATGGGGCGGAAGTCGTGACGTGCAATCGTTGACGTCAAATAGACCGTCTCACCCGTAAGACCGAATTCGCTATTATATTTGTCGCGTATTTTATCGCCGATGTAGATGGCAGAGCCGCCGTGCTTAAATACGTCACGAACAAGCGCCTTATATTTTTTTCTGTAAATGCGGTAGATGGGGGACAGTTTCTTTTTATCGTTAAAATAGTAGTCGTCACCGATGCAGGACATGATCGGAATATCAAAGCGTCTGGCAACGAACAGGGCGATTTCAAGAATAAAGAAATCATCGGAAAAAGCCAAGAAGACCGCCTCGGGCTTAAAACTGTCGATCCAATCTCTGAAATCCTCTGTATTCCAATACTTTTCTTTCCATATGACTTTTCTTGCCATATGCTTGAATGCCGATTCCTTGCTTCCCATCTTATAGAGGAAGTTGAAGGTGCGACCGCCGACTTCAAGGTCGTTGTTTTCCCAATCAAGCGGCAGATTTTCGTCTTCAAAACGGACACCTACACTCACTTTTTTGGAAAAACGTCTTTTTAGCATTCTTTTGTCGGTGATTTGATACAGTTTTTCGCAATGCCCCTTGATAGGCGTTTTCGTATTTGAAAAGACCTGGCAAATGTTTTCCTTTTCCCAATTGTGAAAATAAGCATCAAAGGCTCTTGAAGACGTATTGGGATTATATGGAATTGTACCTACTATCAAAACCCTCGGGTGCTTATCCGACATGCTCGTCAATCACTTTCTTAAAAATTTTTTGTATACCCAGCGTTGCACCTTGATAGGCATAATAAACATCGTTGTTTGTGCAACTGCCACCACGGCGTAATCGCCAAAACTTGAATAACCCATTTTCCAAAATTTCTTTATGGTATCTATGTAACTCTTGGAGTTCACCCACGACTTTCTTCTTTTTGCCAAACTGTCGTTTGTACGGAAGAACAAAAGGCTCTCTTCAATATTCCCCGCGACACACCCTGCATAAAGCATTCTGCCAAACAGGTCAACGTCTTGATTGCGCCGCAGATCGTTATATCCGCCGACCGACATCACCTTACTCTTTTTATACATGACCGTCGGATGATTGAAGGCGCTTCTTCTCTTGGCGAAGTTATAAATATCCTCTTGCTTCTGCGGCACTACCCTGCGCGAAAGAATTTCATCGGTGCTCTCACAAAACTCATCAATGCTTGAACCGAGCAGATCGAGTTCTTCATTCTCTGCAAACGCCGTCAACTGTATCTCGCATCTGTGCGGCTTTGAAATGTCATCCGTGTCCATTCTGGCGACAAGTTCATTTTTGCAGTTTTCAAGACCGTATTGCAAGGCATAACCGAGGCCCCTGTTCTCTTTGTACCCTACGATATTGAAAAGGGACGGACTGTTTGAAACAAACTCATCCAAAACGGCTTGAAGACCTTTGGGTATAGGTCCGTCCTTCACGATAACAATTTCATCGGGCGGAACCGTTTGACTGAGCATGCTTTCAATGGCAAGCCGTAAATATTCCGGTTTTTCCTTGGCGTATAGAGCCATCAAGACACTGTATTTTTCCATTCTGACACCTTCATCACACCGAAGCAAAGCCACTTGCGTCGGTTGCATTCTTCTTATTTTGGGTACTTTTATCTACAAGAGTGCTTTTCGTTTATATCGTTATATTTTGCGATGCCTCAACAACCGTATGCTTGTCAACGGTAATACCGGGGGGCGCATACACGAAATTGCCGAGTTCTGCGGCAACGTCCACCGTGGTATTGGTGGAGATGATGCAACACTTTCCAATGTTAACGTTAGAATTCACCGTTGCACGCGCCTCCACAATAGTACCCTCGCCAATCTTTGCCGAGGGGGCAATCAACGCCGTGGGATGCACCAAGGTCGGCACAATGAAGCCCGCCTCTTGCAACTTGACAAACCACTTTTCGCGCATGGCATTATCGCCAAAGCCGGGATATGCCAGAGGATAGTCCTTCAAAAACACTTGATAATCCTCACATTTGCCTATCACGTCCTCATCCGTCTTAAAATCATCCAAAAAACTGATTTTTTCAAACATTCGGAGGGCGGTGCAAATGTCGGCAACCGTCGTACCGTGGTCTCCGTGGCCGAGGATCAGTATCGACATGCGCTTCACGGCCGTTATATTACTTGCTTCAAGTGCAAGGATAGCATTGCGCTTGGCCTCCGCTTCCTCGTACGTGGCACCGTAGCAATAGCCGTAGACAATCTTCTTTTTTTCGTTGCGGCCCTTTATGTAACGTGCCTCAAATCGGCCGTCTGCACGTTTTCTGATATTCTTTCCGATTCTCAATTTTTACACTCCGTATCCAAAATCCAATTTGACCACTTATATTCGTGGTCAACCCAATCATCAAAATGCACAAACCGGTGATTTTTTAGTGGTCAATCCTGCAAAATCAAGGTCTTTTCTTCTAATATATTAAAATGGTATATTCATATATCATTATAGTATTTATTTACATTTTTGTCAATATGGATACGTTTATTTTTTAAAATTTCGGCAATGTGCTACTTTTGGGCGCTCGTTTTTTGTGCATTTTTTCCTTTGCTTTGTCGAAATTGCCCCGAATATTGATGCGCGCCCTCGAAAATGGTCGATTTTAAGTGGTCAATTTTATGTCGAAACGGGCAAAAAGCGCTTACCGAAAGCAGTGTATATACGAAAAAGCCCTTGGTGCAAACCCACACTTGTTTGCACCAAGGGCTTTTATTTGGTTCTGCATCAGACTGCAAGCAACTCTCTTGCTTCCTCTTGCTTTTGGTCGTACTCCTCTTTTGTGATTTTTCCTTCCTGTATCAACCAATCGCCAAAGTCTAAGTCGGAGGCAGTTCCCTCTCGAACGGTATCGCTGCGTTTTAAAACTTTCCCAACCGTTGTAAAAACAATCTTGATATCTCCCCAAAGGGTAATATTCTCTATGTATTTTAAGTCCCAATCCAGTTTGTCTTCCCACGTAATGCAGTTGCGCCCGTTCACCTGTGCTAAACCCGTCAGACCCGCGCGCACCGTGTGCCGCCGCCGATGCTCATCCGACATAAATACCATATCACGGACAAGTTGAGGGCGCGGACCGACAAGGCTCATATGACCGACAACTATGTTGAAAAGTTCGGGCAGTTCGTCAAGGGAGGTGGAGCGCAAGAACTTACCGTACCCGTTCAAACGCACTTCATCGGGCAACAAATTCCCGTCCTTGTCCTTTGCATTACTCATCGTCCGAAATTTGACAAGACTGAATATCTTCTCATTTTTCCCCGGCCGCTTCTGTGTGAAAAACGGATTGCCGCGCATGGCAAAAACACCGATTAAAGAAAGAATGATCAAAACGGGTGATAAGACAAGCAGTGCCGTCAGTGACAAAAGAAAATCAAAAAACCTCTTGAAAACTCTTGCGTACATATCTTCCCCCTCATTCATTCAAAAGCGGTGTAAAACGTCTATCCCCGTTTGCATCTCAACTGATTTTATTCGCGCACGGGCATTGAAAGTTCGCCACAACAGCCACTCTTTCCCCCGTGCATAACAAAAATCAAAGAAGTGCCAAAATCTATATCCATTTCATTATATCTTTTTTTGTTTCCTTTGTCAATAGAAATAATCTGTCTTTTATTGATAAAAGGTGTAGATTTATGTCTTTTTTGTGTAAAATCGACATTTATCAACCGTTTTTCTTATTATTTTTCTAAAAATTTTTTTCTTCCCCGTCTCCTTCGTCTTTCTCCACATCGGGGAAAAAGGGTATGCGCGCACATCGTTTGACGGCGAAAGCACGCTTGGTGAAAATTAAAAATCGCGCAAAAAAAAGAACGAAAAAAGCCCCCTCGACGGTAAAGCACCGTCGAAGGGGGAATTTTCATATCGTGTTACTAAGGTAAATTCACAAGATCCCCAACCGT
>JAZSOK010000185.1:0-12311 GCA_045536865.1 Eubacteriales bacterium | reverse complement strand
ATGTTTATCGCACTGCTCGAACATGCGGACTTCCCCAAAACCGATTTCTCCTACATGCGTACGGGCATCATGGCAGGAAGCCCCTGCCCCATCTCCGTCATGCAGGACGTCGTCGACAAAATGCACATGAGCGAGATCACCATCGTCTACGGTCAAACGGAGGCATCTCCCGGTTGTACCATGAGTTCTGCCGACGATCCGCTTGACGTCCGCGTCGGTACTGTCGGTCACGCATTGCCGGAAATTGAATGCCGCATCATCAACCCCGAAACGGGTGAAGAGGTGGCGGACGGTGTCACAGGTGAATTTGTCGCCCGTGGCTACAACATCATGAAGGGCTATTACAAAATGCCCGAGGCAACCCACGCCGCCATCGATGAAGACGGTTGGTTGCACACGGGTGACTTGGCTTGCCGCACCCCCGAAGGTAACTTCCGCATCACGGGGCGCTTGAAGGACATGATCATCTGCGGCGGTGAAAATATCTACCCGAAGGAAATCGAGGAGTTTATTTATACCCACCCGAAGGTCAAGGACGTGCAGGTCATCGGCGTGCCCGACGAGCAGTACGGCGAGGAGATCATGGCTTGCATCATCTTAAAGGACGGCGAGGTCATGACCGAAGATGAGATGAAGGCGTACATCAACGCCCACATGGCCCGTCATAAGGTGCCGCGCTATATTGATTTTGTCAGCGAGTTCCCCATGAACGTCGCAGGAAAAATTCTCAAATACAAAATGCGCGAGGATGCCATTGAGAAGTTGAAACTTCATAAGGCAAGCAACATCGTCACGGCGTAAAAACCGTTTTTGCCCCACCAAAAAAGGCTTTTTATTGGCAATCAACCTCCACCGCGGCGAAGCATTTGCCTCTAAAATCGGGTGACGGGTTAAACGGGTAAAAAGCAAAAAAGCAAGCAAAGGGCTTGCATTTGCAGTCATGCAAATGCAAGCCCTTTTTTCTGTTGCCAACCACTTTATCCGCGTTCTCTGTTCGTTTTGATATACTGTCGCGGTGAGCACGCCATTTTTCCCTTAAACGCCTTGGAGAAGGCAGACACGTCCTGATAGCCGACCGCTTGCGCGGCAAAGGACACCGACCGTCCTTCAAGGAGCATCTCTGCCGCGCGCCTCATACGCACGTCCAAAAGATACTGCTTTGGCGACATGCGGTAAGCGCGTGTGAAAATGCGCGTCAAATAACTTCTGTCCAAATGGACCATCGTTGACAGTTCCGCCACGCTCAACTCGCGCATGTAGTACATTTCAATATAGTGCGCGACCTCCTCCTCATAGCGGCGGCCGTAACTTTGCGTGGCAAGCAGTTCGCTATACAAAAGAAAGAGGCGCGACACGAAATAATCGGACGTGAGGGTGTTGCTCCGCGCACGCATAAGCAAATCGTTAAATAGAGCGCCGTCCTTCCAAGGAAACACCCGTTCGGGAAGGCAGGCGAGGCGCTTGGTCATCTCGCCAGAAAAAATCACCCATATATATTCCCACGGGTCTTCGTCATCTGCCCTATAATAAGCCGCCTCTTCGGGCAAAATCATGAAGATTTCGCCTGCGCCAACCTGTGTCCTACGTCCATGCTTATCAACGAAAATGCCCTTTCCGCAAAGCACATAATGGATAAGCACCTTCGTGCTTAAAACAGGACGGTTGTCGTGACGGGGGTGACAAATGTGATGCCCAAGCACGTGCGGACGTAGATCGACGTAACGAATATCTTCGGTGATGAGATAATCCTCTCGCGTTCCTAAACTGTCACGCTTCATGCGGCATCCCTCCTTCTTTTTTCTTTTGAGTTTTACGTTTCTTCCCACATAACGAGCAAGCATCCCTTCCGCACGGAGACGGTGGGGGCGTCGCCACGTACCTCGTTACTCACGCCAAGCGGTGTATCGGGTGAGAGGCAAGCATCGTCAAGCGGGTAGGATAAGCCTTTGAGCGTCACGCCCGTGGCAACGCCGCCGTGTGCGAAAATGGAAACGGTGCCGCGCGCCGAATGCGGCAGGCAAAACGTGCCGTCCGTGACGGCGCTCATGCGAAAAACGCCGTCCACGACGGTGGCAAAAAGACCGCGGCGGCTCATGCCCGCAATCAACTGATAATTGGCGTAGGTGTGATCGGGGCGACCGCCCGTCGCGCCGTACAGGTAAAACGTCCTGTACCCTGCCTCCTCGCCGTATGCAACCGCCGCCGCCATGTCCGTCACGTCCTTTCTCGTCGGCAGGCGCAAAACGGGAGTTTTTTCCGATAGGTTTTCCTTGCACGAATCAAAATCGCCAATGACGATGTGTGGGGTAAGCCCCGCCTCGGTCAGTTTCGTTAAACCGCCGTCGGCGGCAATCAATAAATCGTCAGGTTGTAATGATAAAGAAGGCAGGGCGGCTTCCCCTGCACCGCAAATATGGCACGCGCCCTTTTTGATTGCATGTTGCATCGTCCGTCCCCCCCTTAAATTTGCTCTCTTTTTTGTATTGCATCACAAGTAAAAATATTTGCTTGCAAGGACATTTTTACGCCGTGCATCAATGGCGCAGGTGTGCGATAGCACACGTAGGGCAAAGCCCAAAGGCTTGCAACGCAAGGCTTTCTGTGTCCATTATAGCACAGTTTTTCCCCCCTTGCAAGCCCTTCGTTGCGTTTCTCCCCCAAAGTGCGTACCCACACTTCAAAAAGCGCGGAAACTTTTTTCTTTTTCCCTTGCAATTCGCACAATAATATAGTATAATATTTATGTATATCTATATGTAATTATCAATAGACGGATGGAGAAGGACGATGGAACAGATTTATACCATACCCGTAAACGAGGCGTTTGATCTGTGTGCCGAGGAAACGGCGCGAACAAAAGAGCAATCCCCGTCAAACACCCCCTGCCTCTGTCCTATGTGCCGCCTGCACGGCGACCTCAACGAAAAAGAACTTGAACGCATTCTCGGCGCCGCCATGATGGAGCCCGACGTGCGTATTGAAACGAACAGGCAAGGCTTCTGCCATCCCCACTACAAGGCCATGCTCGGCAGAAAAAACCGTCTTGGACTTGCCCTCATGCTCGAAAGCCATTTGGACGTTTTACAAAAGGAATTGAAGGACGGCTTTTTGTCGGGCAACATTCGAGGCGCGGGCAGTAAACCTCTTGCGCGTATGGAGGCGTTAGAGAACGGTTGCTACATCTGTGGTAGAATAGACATGCACTTTTCACACATGGTGGATACCGTCGTGTATTTGTTTGCATCGGACGACACCTTCCGCAAAAAGATGGAAAAGCAGTCCTACTATTGCCTGCCCCATTTTCGGCAGTTGGCACTCCATGCAAAAAACAAACTGAACCGCAAGGAATACACCGCCTTTTATCGCACCATAGAGAAAACCGAACTTGCCTATCTGAAAACCCTCTCCGAGGACGTCAGTTGGTTCTGCCGCAAGTTCGATTACCGCTATGAAAACGAGCCTTGGGGAAACGCCAAGAACTCCCCCGAACGCGCCGTTCTCTTTTTGCGCGGCGCACAAGACGATATTCAGTCATAACGCTTTCACGGCACGAGCGTGCCGTAAACGAAGTTTGGGAAAGGAACTGCCGCCACCATGAGAATTGAAGAGATTTATATTGCGGAATTTGGTCTTCTTCACGACGTGACCATTCCCTTCCATCCCTATTTTCAAGTGATTGAAGGCGAAAACGAGTCGGGAAAAACGACCGTCGCCGCCTTTATCCGTTACATGCTATACGGTTTTTCGGGCAAGGGCGAGGCAGGCAATTTGGAACGGAGCCGCCGTTTAAGCCCGAACGGTCGTTGCGCGCGCGGCAGAATGACCGTCACGGCCAAAGGACACCGCTACCGCATTGAGCGCCAAACGACGGCGGTGTTGCAAAACGGGCGCGAGGCGTACAGAGAAACCGCCGCCATCTACGACGAGGAAAGCGGTCTTTCGGTGGACACGCGCCTTTCGGCCGGCGAATACATCCTCGGCGTCCCTGAAAACGTATATACGTCCACTGCTTTCCTTACCGATGCCGCGCAACTGCAAATTGGCAGCGCCGACATGCGTGAGGCAATTGAGCAGATCATGTTTTCGGGGAGTGAACGCATCAACGTCCAACAGGCGCTTGACCGCCTGGATGAGGCGCGGCGCTCACTTCTGCACAAAAATGAAAAGGGCGGTGCCATCTTCGAGTTACGCAAGCAAGCGAACGAGGTGTCCGCCGCTTTGGAGGCATCGCACGAGGCATCCCGCGCGACGACCGCCTTGGAGGCATCTCTCACACGTGCGCGCGAAAACGAAGTTGAAGCGAGTGAAAATCTCAAAAAACTCCGCGAACTTGAAACCGCTTACCGCGACCTCTCCCTCATTCGCCGTTACGATGCACTCCACGCCTTGGAGGTGGAGGCAGATGCCGCCAGAAATGAGCATGCGCGCTACCGTGACGCGCATACCGTCAACGGCTATTTCCCCGACAACGACTATTTGAACGAGTTGTCCGTTCACCGCAGTCTGACCGCCGATGCCGCGCGCCAATACGCCGTGGCAGGCAAGCAACTTCGGCGCTTGGAAAGCGAGACAAGCATATCGGAAAAATCCGCCGTGGACATTTCGCAAATCGAGGCAACGGGCGGTTTTGGTGCCGTTCGAAAAAACGCTTCCACACTGTCGCGCCGTCATGACCGCAATACGGTGGTCGGCATTCTCTCCCTGCTCGCCTCCGCCGTTTGCGCCTTCTTCGCCATCTGGGCACTGGGCGAAAATCAAGCCCTTTCCATCGCTCTCTTTCTCATTACCGCATCGCTCTTCGCCTCTTCCGCCATTCTCTTTCACACCGCGCACCAGTTGGCAAACGCACTCGCACTTCTTTGCCGTGACTACGGCACCAAAAATAAAAACGCTCTGTACAGACGTCTGCATGAGTTGGAAACGGAGCGCGAAAAAGATGCCCTACGTGGGCACACCCTCGCCGCCGCAAAAACCGTTTTGGAAAACTGCCGCGCCCGTTGCAACGATACCGTGCGTGACCTCTCGCTCTTGGCTTCCCGTTGGGGGAAAATCATCAACCCCGACGACGTATCACAATCGCTTGACCAAGTGGAAAAAGAGGTGCGCGCATGTCTTTTAGAGGAGGCGCGTCTTGCACGTCACCGTGACGAACTGCTCGCCCGTGTGTCGGCAGAAAGAAAAGAACTTGCCGCCTACAACGAGGTCCACGTACGCACCCTCGTTTCCCCTGCCAAGCGCGAAAATCTTCTCCTTTTGGAAAAGGAGGGGCGCATCGGTGAAATTGACCGCGGCATCCAATTTTACTCTCACCAATTAGAGGTTCTTGCAAAGCGCATTCATGACCTTGAAATCGAGCATGCGGCAAAAAGCGCCTTGATCGGTAAACCGACATCGCTCGCCGCCAAACTCTCTGACTTAAACGAGCAAATAAACACGCTTCTTACCCGTCATAGCGCCTACGTCGCGGCATACGATGCCATCGCCGCGGCAGGTGAGCAACTCCGCGCGCGCATTGCGCCGCGCCTCACCGATTACGCCCGCCGCCTGATGAAAAACGCGACGGACGGACGGCACGAAACGCTCGGCATCACCGCCAACCTCTCCTTGACCGTCACGGACGAGGAAGGAACGCACTCCGTGTCGCACCTGAGTGGCGCGACCATGGACGATGCCTGCATTGCCCTGCGCTTGGCGCTGGTAGACCTTCTCTTTGGCGAAACTCCTCCCATCTGCTACGATGAAAGTTTCGTCCACCAAGACACCGACCGCACGGAAACGCTTTTGCGCGCCCTGCACGACATCGGACAAGCGGAGGACAAGCAACAAATCATCTTCACCTGCCATAACCGTGAGGCGCGCCTGCTGGAAAAAATCGGCGCTCCGCACGAACGGCTCGTCTTACAAAAAATAAACAAGGCGCACTGAAAGCCGCCGGCCCAAAAAACTATCCCTTCACACAAAAAGGGCGGCGTCACCGCCAAGCGTAAACGAAAGAAAACCGAAAGGAGCGCCGCTATGCGGCAAAAGAAATCATGAGTCAAAGAATATTGGTCCTCGGGAATGCATCCATGGACATGACCGTCCGTACAAAAGGTCTTCCAAAGGCGGGACACGTCAAAACCGATGACGGAGGGATGAGTTTCGCACCGGGCGGGGCGGGTGCATGTGCCGCCGCCGTTTTCAGTAAACTGGATGCAGAAGGTGTTTTGCTTGCCCGTCTTGGCAACGATGCCCACGGCAAGCGCTTACTTAAACTCTACGAAGATATGGGCATGGACTCTCGTCTGCTCTTAACGGACGAAGATGCCCCCACTTGCCAATCCGCCGTCATTCGTGAGGAGGGCAAGGACGACCGCCGCATCATCTTCCCGGGTGCTTCCGAGCGCCTCGGCATCCATCACGTGGAGGATGCCTTCTCCCTTCGTCCAAACGCGCTCTATATGACACTGGAATTGCCAAGTGAACTTTTGGCATCTGCCGCACAAATGGCGGCAGACCTTTCCCTGCCGATCTACGTTGACGGCGGACCGATTTTACCCGACACAGATCTCTCGAATTTCCCCCACGTCACCGTCTTTTCACCAAACGAAAACGAGACCTTTGCCCTCACGGGCATTCGCCCGGGCGGCACCGACAGTTGCCTCATGGCGGCAATCGAACTTCAAAAACTGATTTCCGCCGATTATTACGTCATTAAACTCGGCGATCGCGGCGCGTTTATCTACGACGGCATTTATTGCCACTCGGTCGCCGCCTACGTCTTCCCCGTCACCGATGCAACGGGGGCAGGCGCCGCCTTTACCGCCGCCCTCTGCTTAAATCACTTGGAAAACGGCGATATGTTGAATGCCGCACGCTATGCAACCGCCGTTGCCGCGCTCACCATGCAAAAAACGGGCAGTTTCACCGCCTTCCCCGTCAAAGCCGAGGTGGATGCCTTTTTACAAAAACACACGAGGGGTTAACGTAAGCCCCACCGAGAGGAGGTTGTCCCTTTGCCGACCTACACAGAAAGTGTCACCCATTATCGCTCGTCAGACGGCGTTCACGCCATC
Organism: Eubacteriales bacterium; assembly: GCA_045536865.1. GTDB lineage: Bacteria > Bacillota > Clostridia > Oscillospirales > CAG-272 > UBA1740. Next base: position 5,256 of record JAZSOK010000185.1, on the reverse strand, counting down.
CGCGCATGCTTTTTTGCTCCGAAGGGAGCGCCGCGCGCCATCGTCCAGATAGTCCACGGCATGACGGAGCATATCGGCCGCTATCACCGCCTGGCGGAGGCATTGACCGATGCGGGCTTCGTCGTCTGCGGAAACGACCATCTCGGTCACGGCGGCAGTGTAAACAGCGCCGACGAGTACGGCTTTTTTGCCAAAAAGGACGGCGTTACGCACGTTTTGCGTGACGTGCGTAAAATGACGCTTTTGGCGCGCAAACGTTATCCTGACCTCCCCTTTTTCTTGCTTGGCCACAGTATGGGCTCTATGTTCGCCCGTCTGTATGCGGTGCGTTGTCCCCACGATATCGATGCGCTCATTTGCCTCGGCACGACGGGCACGCAAAAACTTCTGCCGCTTGGCGAAGGGCTCGCCGCCGCCCTTGACGCCGCAAAGGGCAGTCACTACCGTAGCGCACTCCTCACGAAGACGGCCTTCCGCGGCTATTGTAGCCGTTGCGCCCCCGAGGAAGGGCCGAAGGCGTGGGTATCCCGTGACCGTTCGGTTGTCGCGGAGGGATACGGCGATGCCAGTCGCAATTTCATCTTCACGGCATCAGCATACCGCGACCTTTTCAAATTGATACGCCTGATCAACGCCGATGCGTGGTACCGCGCGTACCCCGTGGACCTTCCCACCTTTTTGGCATCGGGCACGGAAGACCCCGTCGGGGGTTATGGCGTGGGCGTGCGCGAGGTTGCCGACAAACTTCTTCGCCGCGGCGTAAAGGACCTTTCCTTCTACCTCTACCCCGACGTGCGCCACGAACTTCACAACGATCCCGATGCACCCATCTTCTTTGAAGACCTTTTGGAGTGGATGGAGGTCGTCCTTCGCTCATGAATACGTGCATCGCGCAAACCCCCTACGCCATCGCCATCGTCGGCCCGACAGCATCGGGCAAGACCTCCCTTGCGCTCGACATTGCCAAAGCGCACGGCGGCGAAATTATCTCTTGTGATTCCATGCAAATTTACCGTGGCATGGACATCGGCACCGCCAAGGCAACGAAAGAAGAACGCCGTGCCGTGCCCCACCACCTGTTGGACTTATTGCAACCAAACGAGCCGTATAGCGCCGCCGACTACGCCATAGATGCGGAGCGCGCCGTAAACGACGTTCTTTTGCGCGGTCGCCTGCCCATCTTTTGCGGAGGCACGGGACTTTATTTGAAGGCCGCCTGTACGGGACGGCACGAAAGCGCCCCACCCCCAAACGAGGACGTTCGCAAGGAACTTTTGTCCATCCTTGAAAAAGAAGACGGCGCCGACCTTCTGTATGACGAGCTTTGCCGTGTCGATCCCCTCGCCGCTTTGAGCATTCCGCGGCAAAACGTGCGCCGTGTCGTGCGTGCCTTGGAGATTTTCCGTGCAACGGGCAAACCAAAATCCGCGTGGGATGAGGAAAGCCGCGCACTGCCGCCGAAAATCAACTGCCTCACCATCCTCCTTGATTGCGCGGATCGCGCCGCCCTCTACCGCCGCATTGAATTGCGCGTGGACGATATGATGGCGTCGGGACTGACGGGCGAGGTGCGCGCCCTGTTTGATGCAGGATATCTTTCACCGAACACAACCGCCGCGCAAGCGATAGGATACAAAGAACTGCTTGCCTACGTGACGGGCGCTTGCACCGAGGGCGAGGCGGCAGAGACCATCAAACTTGCCACGCGCCATTATGCCAAGCGACAACTGACATGGTTCCGCGCCCTGCCCGACGTCTATCGGGTAACGATGGATAAAGCGGACGGTACGTGGCGCACAAGTGCCGACGTGTGTGCAGAAATTGCCCCCGTCATCACCCGTTTTCTACAAAGTGTAGCCAATCCCTAAAAGAACAGAAACGAAGAAAGGAGCCGCCATGATCAAACGTCGACAGCCTCACCTCTTTCCGCCCGATCGGCACTATCTTTTAGACAGACTGTTCCGTACCTTGACCATGCTCCTTGCCGTTCTTCTCGTTCTCTATCTCATCTATCATATCGGCGACGGCTTTCAAACCAAACTGGAAACCGAATTTGCAAAGCAGGCCAAAGCCGACAAGACCGTGACTATGCAAGCAACGCTTTTTCGGAGCGAGCAGGTTTTGACCGCCCCCTCGGGCACGGTTCTCTATCATTATGACGAATATGAAAAGGTAGAGGCGCTCGGCAACGTCGCCACCGTCTATGCCTCCACATCCTTCGACAATCGCTTGGCGGTTTCGCGCATCAATATGCTCAATAAGCAAATCGAACTGTTGACCGAATCCGCCGCGCGCGCCCAACTGTTGACAAACGAGGGCGCGATCAACACCGCCATTTCTTCTGCCATTGCCGCCCTACGGCAAGAGGTGCAAAACGGACGGTACGGCACGGCGCAAAGCGAGGCAGAGGACTTTTACCTACAACTCTCCCGCCGTGAACTGCAACAGTCCTCCAAGTCCGATTACGCCGCCGAAATTGCCCAGTTGACGACAACGCGTGACGTCCTCACCGCCTCTCTTTTGGAGGCAGGCTCCGCATACACGCTTTCCGCAGGTGCGGACGGTGGCTACTTCACGCGCACCTGTGACGGTTACGAGGCCTATTTCGACTACGATAGCGTCATGTCCATGAGCCTGTCCGCCTTCCAAGATATGCAAAAAAAGGCAGATGCGGCAAGAAAGGAAACGCAAAGCGTCCCGAACCGCCAGGTCATCGGCAAGTTGATATCTAACCCCGAATGGTATGCCGTCGCCTGCACGGACCGCACCACCGCAGAAAAATTTTCGGTCGGCGATACCTGCACCGTTGCCTTCCCCGACAACGAAAACCAAAACGTCACGATGAAACTCGTCCGCACGGTGATAGAAAGCGGTAGTAAGGACGTTCTTCTCATTTTCTCCTGCTCTCAAATGCCCGATAATTTTTCCTACACGCGGCACCAAAACCTGACCGTCACCCACGACGTTGTCGAGGGGTTGAAGGTCAACCGTTCCGCCGTCAGAAACATTGACGGACACAACTTCGTCTACATCCTGCACGGCGCACAGGTGCAACTCCGCGCCGTCACCATTCTTGACCGCGTCGGCGGCTATTACTACATTGATCCAAAGTCCCCTGCCCTCACCGTTGATGCGGGTAAGCACGCAGGCGTTTATCGCGGACTTGCCGAAAACGATTGTGTCATTATCTACGGCATTGACCTCGCGCACAATCGTATCTTTTCTTAAAAAACAAAAAATTTATAATATAAAGAGGATGACACCCATGAACTTGAATGAAACGAGAAAGAAACTGAACGAAAACGGTCTTTTGAATTACGCGCACCTGTACGACGACGTTGACTGTCAACGCACGCGCTTTCTTTCTGCCGTCGATGCCTTTGACGCACTTTACGGAGCAGAGCAAAACGAGAACGTCTGCCTTTTCTCCGTGCCCGGCCGTAGCGAACTTTCGGGCAACCACACCGACCATCAACACGGACGCGTACTGGCAGGTGCCATCAACCGCGATATTATCGCCGTTGCCAAAAAAACGGACAACCAAACCATTCGCTTAAAGAGTGAGGGCTATGACGAGGATACCGTTTCCCTTTCGTCCCCCATCACCCCCGAAAATTTCAAAAAGTATTCTTCCGTCTCCTTAATAGCAGGGACTGTCGATGCCTTTTTGCGCCGCGGCTACAAGGTGGGTGGCTTTGATGCCTACACGACCACCGAGGTATTAAAAGGCTCGGGCATCTCCTCCTCTGCCGCCTTCGAGGTCATGATCGGTAACATCCTCAACTATCTCTATAACGACGGCACTATTGAAAACGAGGAACTGGCAAAAATCGCCCAAGAGGCAGAAAACCGCTTCTTCGGAAAGCCCTGCGGCCTCATGGACCAAATGGCGTGCGCCATCGGCGGATTTGTCTTCATTGATTTTGAAAATCCCGCCGCCCCCGTCATTGAGCCCATCAACTTCTCCCTCTCCGATGCGGGCTACCTTCTCTGCATCGTCAACACGGGCGGTAACCACGCCGACCTCACCGAGGATTACGCCTCCGTTACTTATGAAATGAAGGCGGTGGCAAACTTCTTCGGAAAGAGCGTTTTGCGCGGACTGACGGAAGAGGACCTTCTGAAAAACATTCCTGCCCTGCGTGAAAAGGTGGGCGACCGCGCCCTTCTGCGTGCCATTCACTTCGTGCGTGAAAACGCGCGCGTTGAAAAGCAAGCGGCGGCACTTCGTGGTGGCAAAACGGATACCTTCCTCGCCTTTGTGCTTGACTCCGGCAATTCCAGTTTCCGTTATTTGCAAAACGTCTATACGACCAAAAACGTGACCGAGCAGGGACTGTCCCTGGCACTCGCCATCACCGAGGGCGCACTTGGTGACAAGGGGTGCGCTTGGCGCGTGCACGGCGGCGGCTTTGCAGGCACCATTCAGGCGTTCGTCTTAAAGGAGTATGCCGATGATTACCGCGCACTCATGGACTCCGTCTTCGGTGCGGGCGCAACGATGATCTTGCGCATTCGCCCCGTCGGCGCCGTACAAATCAATCTGTAATTTTTGTAAAAAGGAGATATGACCGTGGCAACAAAGAAGACAACCGCAAAAGGCGGCGATACACTCGCCTTGCCCAAAAACGACAAAAAGGCCGCGTTGGAGGCCGCCCTCTCCCGTATTGAAAAGGACTGCGGAAAGGGCTCTATCATGCGCATGGGCGATAACGTCCAAATGAACGTCAGTGCCGTTCCCACAGGCTCTTTGGCACTGGATGCCGCGCTCGGCGTGGGTGGCGTACCGAAGGGACGCATCACCGAAATTTACGGCCCCGAATCCTCGGGTAAAACGACTCTCGCTCTTCACGTTGTTGCTGAAGCTCAGAAAAAAGGCGGAGAAGCCGCATTCATAGATGCCGAGCACGCTCTCGACCCCGTATATGCTGAAAATCTCGGCGTAAATATTGACTCTCTCCTCGTTTCTCAGCCCGATAACGGTGAGCAGGCTCTCGAAATAACGGAAGCTCTTGTCCGCTCAGGCGCACTCGATGTTATCGTAGTTGACTCTGTTGCCGCTCTTGTTCCCCGTTCCGAAATTGAGGGAGAAATGGGCGATTCGCACGTCGGACTTCATGCAAGACTTATGTCTCAGGCTCTGCGTAAGCTCGCAGGTGCAATTTCCAAATCAAACACAATTCTTATATTCATCAACCAGCTTCGTGAGAAGGTCGGCGTTATGTACGGTAACCCCGAGGTTACTACAGGCGGACG
>JAZSOK010000137.1:0-5462 GCA_045536865.1 Eubacteriales bacterium | reverse complement strand
GGGCATTCGCGCATAAGACGGTCGTCCACGCGGATCATTGCCAGTTTCATCAAATCGGCGGCGCTTCCTTGAATGAAGCTGTTTTTAACAACGCGCTCGCCAAAGGCTTGCAGATTGCGGTTTTGCGCGCTCAGTTCTGGGATATAACGGCGTCGCCCGAATGCGGTGGTGACGTAGCCCTTTGCACGCGCCTCGTCAACTACCTTCGTCATGTAGTCGCGGACGGCGGGATACGTGTCCAGATAACTTTCAATATAATGCTTGGCTTGCGACAGGGGAACGCCCAAATCCTGACCGAGCGAGAAGGCGCTGATGCCGTAGATGATACCGAAGTTCACCGCCTTGGCACGCAGGCGAAATTCGGACGTTACCTCGCTCTCGGGCACGTTGAAGACGAGGGAGGCGGTGCGCGCGTGAATGTCTGTGCGGTTTTGGAATGCATCGATCATGGTTTCATCGTTTGCAATGTGCGCCAAAAGGCGAAGTTCAATTTGCGAATAGTCTGCATCTATTAAGACGGTATCGTCGTCGGAGGCGATGAAGAAACGGCGCATTTCACGGCCAAGTTCGGTGCGTATCGGGATGTTTTGCAAATTGGGATCGGCAGAAGAAAGTCTGCCCGTTGCGGTGAGCGCTTGCTTGAAATCCGTGTGGATGCGATCGTTTGCATCCGCCACTCTCAAAAGCGCCGTGACGTAGGTGGAACGGAGTTTTGACAATTGGCGATAATCAAGGATCATTTGAATGATGGGGTGATAAGCGCGCAATTTTTCCAGTGTCTCCACGTCGGTCGAATAACCGCTTTTGGTGTGCTTTGCGGTAGGGAGTTGCAATTCAGAGTAAAGAACGTCGGCAAGTTGTTTTGTCGAATTGATGTTGAATTCGTGCCCCGCCGCAGTGTAAATGTCCTTCGTCAAGAGGGCGATGGACTCGTCAAGTTCGTCGCCAAAGGCGCTCAAACCGCGACGGTGAATTTTGCAACCGATGGCCTCCATTTTGGCAAGAACGGGCACCAAGGGGAGTTCAATATCGTTAAGAATAGTTGACATGCCGCACTCTTCGATTTTCTTTGCAAGCACGGGCTCTGCACGGAAAAAGAACTCGGCAAGACCTGCGCCTTCGGGTAAATTGTCGCTACCGAATGCAGAGAAAAAGACGTCGGCAGGCGTTTTTGCACCGCCGTTTGGATTTAAGAGATATGCATAAAGCATGAGGTCGCGCGGAATGCAACAAACGGTGACACCCTCACGGTACAAGGTGTGCAAAAGCGCCTTTGCATCAAAGGTAATGACGGTGCGGCTGCCGTCAAAAAGCGGCGCGATATCGGCAGGGGTGCCCGTGTATATCAGACTTTCGCCTTTTTCGGTGTAAACAGAGAACGCCTCATCACTTTGGGATAAGGCAAGCGTCAGTCCCTCTGTGCGCGCCAAAAGTTCCTCACCACTGACGGGGGTATACGCCTCCGCCTTTTCTTCGGGCGCAGTAGCGCGGTTTTCTTGCAGACCTAATTTGCGAATGAGGTTGTGAAATTCAAGCGAGAGGAGCATGTCGCGCAGTTCGGGGTGGTTGCCCGTAAACCGAAGCGCTTCCAACTCCTCTTTTACGGGGGCGTTATGCAAAACGGTGACAAGTTCCTTGGCAAGGTAAGCCTGGTCCTTTCCCGTTTCCAATTTTTCGCGGATGCCGCGCTTGATGGAGGGGTGGTCCAAATTTTCGTACACAAGGTCAAGTGAAGAAAAGAGGGAGATTAAGCGAAACGCCGTCTTTTCACCGATGCCTGCCACGCCGGGGATGTTGTCGGAGGCGTCACCCATGAGCGCCTTGACGTCAATATACTGTGTCGGCAAAACGCCGTAGGTTTCTTGAAAACGGCCGTTGTCAAAGGTGACGGTGTCGCTATTCGTTGCCAAAAGAACGGTGATATGCGGCGCAATCATTTGCAAAAGGTCGCGGTCGCCCGTCAAAATATAGGCATCGATGCCACGGTTTGCCGCCATGGTGGCAACGGTTCCCAATACGTCGTCTGCCTCGTAACCGGGTAGTTCAATGACGTGCAGTCCCATGAACTCCATGCACTTTTTGGCATCGTCAAATTGCGCCAAAAGATCAGGGGGCGTGGGGTGCCGTCCTTCCTTGTAGGCAGGATAAATCTTTTTGCGGAAGTTCGGTTGACGAACGTCAAAGGCAATGCAGGCGTAGTCGGGCTTTAAGTTTTCAAGTTGCACGCGGACGATGTTAATTAAGCCGTAGATGGCGTTTGTCGGACGGCCGTCCGAGGTGGAAAGCGGACGGATGCCGTAAAACGCGCGGTTGATCATACTGTTTCCGTCAATGACAAGTAATTTTTCCATGACAGTTTTCTTCCATTTTATTTATATATATAGTCATTCACCGATAGAGGTATCAAGGGTGTCTTCGCTTTGGCCGTCGCCTTCGTCCGCAAAAGACGCATCTTCTGTAAGCACGTCGTCTGCGGTGAGGCTCTCTTCTGTGATGAGTGCTTCGAGGGAAAACGCACCTTGCTCGTTGACGGTCGGGGTGTTTGTCACGACCTCCTCGTCTGCAAGCGCGCCTGTGAAATCAAAGGTGATCTGCGCTTCGTCAAGGTCGTCGTCGTCATTTTGCGGGGCGGCGCGGCGCGAAAAGGCCTCGGCAGGGTTCTCTGCCTCCTCCAAAAGGCGGCTGAGCGTATCGTCCGCACGACCCTCCGCCGTGAGGGTGCGCACCAAGCGCACGCCGATATATACCGAAAAACTGAGCATCAACACGTCGTGCGCGGCATTTGGGTATAAGAGTTTACTGTATAAGAACGTATAGACGATGGAAGGGACGGATGCGGTCGTGGTGAACACGAAGGCAATCATGCCGAGCGTGCATTGCGCGGCGTAGCGCGGCTCACCAAAAAGCGTGCGAAGTTCTGCAAGCAGGTAGAGCGCCACGAAGGCAAATGCAAACTGATCCAAAAGTTTATTCGGATTATTTATCTGGACGGTGGTCTCGAAATATTCATAAAGCACCTGCAAAACGCACATCAAGGGGATGGAAAGACCGAGCAGTAATCGCTTGTCTGCATTCTCCGTGGGTGTGAGGCAGTTGTGAAGACAGTAGAAAACGCCGAGGAGCGCGAGGCAGACGGAGAAGAGAAGGAGCAGTCTGACCGTGCGGACGGCAAGTACGTCCGTGAAGAAAAACGGGATGTAGAAAAGCGAAAAGGCGGCAAGCGCCGCGCCGAGCAGGGCGTTTGAGGAATAAAAGAGAACGCCGCGGCGCACCTCGCGGATGTGAATTTTCTTGCGTAGATAAAGGCCCGATACCAAGAAAAACAGGACCGCCGCCAACAGAAGATAGTGTAAAACCTGTGGCAAGATCGCGCCGTATCCGTAATAGCCGCTTTCAAAATCAAAGTGGCGAAGAGAAAGAATACGCAGTACCGTTAGGGCAAGTGCAAACAAAAAAGAGAAAAAGAGCAGCACGCCAAGCGTACGGCGAGTGGATTTTGTCATGATAAGTCTCCTTTTTTCATGATATCGTATGACGTTATATCGTGTCTTGCGTTTTTTATCGCTTGGCAAGCACCTTGCCTGCCCGTGCATCCTTACATAATTTATTATACCGCAAAAACTTATGTAAAATTTTAACATAAAATGAATAAACACACGATTTAATATGAATTTTTTGTTTTTTACCGTGCGACACGCGCATATGGCACATAAAATATGTAAAAATGACGGGAGGGCGATGCTTTTTTCGACGTTTGTATGCAATTTTCACATAAAAAAGACCTTTCCGACCCTCGAAAAGACGTCCGAGGGGGGTAAAAACCGTTGATTTGCCGTCAAATTGCACAAAAATAACGAAGAAAATACCGAAAAATTCTACACAGAAATAGAAAAATATTTTTTGGAAAAAGGTTGCTTTTTTGGAACTTATCCGTTATAATAGAAAGGCTTGATGTGCGATGAAGCGAGAGGTTGCCACAGAAATGTGGGGAATTTTCGTGGAGTATGTCCGACAAACGGGCGACAGATGACAAGTTTGTGGTACGAAGGTATCACATCACTGTGCATACTTGGGCAATGTCTATGCGGTAGACAGTGCCTGATTTTTCAGGGGCAAAAAGAAACGCCCGGCACAGTGTAACAAGCATCGCCCCCATGCAGAGAAAAAGGTAAGGAGGCAAAACAATGGCAGCAAACGAAAAGATCAGAGTCAAACTCAAAAGTTACGACCACACGCTTGTAGATGCAGCAGCAGAGAAGATTGTGGAAGTAGCCAAGAGAAACGGCTGTGCCGTATCCGGTCCCATTCCGCTCCCCACGGAGAAGGAAATCGTGACCATTCTTCGCGCGGTTCATAAGTACAAGGATAGCCGCGAGCAGTTTGAGATGCGCACGCACAAGAGACTGATCGACATTCTCAAGCCCCAAAGCAAGACAGTTGAAGCGCTCATGAGCGTGGAACTTCCTGCGGGCGTGGACATTGAGATCAAAGCGTAACACCGTCTGACCGCAACATTCGGTGCAATCCCTGCGGCGGATGCCGCAAAACCTATGGTCATGTTGGCGTTTTGCCGATGAAGGTCGGTGAAAAATTCAAACGTCAACCAATAACTGAGGAGGAACCATGAAAAAAGGCATTATCGGAAAAAAACTGGGCATGACTCAGATCTTTGACGAAGTCGGCAATGTGATTCCCGTCACATTGATTGAAGCGGGACCCTGCCCCATCGCGCAGAAGAAGACCGCAGACAACGACGGATATGAGGCAGTGCAGTTGTCGTTTATGGACGACAAGGAAAAGCATCAAACCAAAGCACAGATCGGACACTTTAAGAAAGCAGGCATTTCTCCGAAGAAATACCTGAAAGAATTCCGTCTTTCTGATTGCAGCGCGTACAACGTAGGCGACGTTATAGCCGTCGATACCTTCGCCGCAGGCGAAAAGGTCGACATCACGGGCATGACAAAGGGCCGCGGATACACGGGTGCCGTCAAGAGATGGGGACACCACATTTTAAGAATGACACACGGTACCGGTCCTATCCACCGTCAGGTCGGTTCCATGGGCGCGAACTCCACGCCTTCCCGTGTGTATAAGAATAAGAAGATGGCCGGCCAGTACGGTAACGAAAAGGTCACCATTTTGAATCTGGCTGTGGTCAAAATCGACGCCGAAAAGAACCTGATCGCCGTTAAGGGTGCGGTTCCCGGCGCTCGCGGCGGAATCGTGTTTATCCGCGATTCTGTCAAAGCATAACGGAAGGAGGAAACAAGGAATATGGCTACTATTAAGGTTGTAGATATGACCGGCAAGGCAGTCGGCGAGATGGAATTGTCCGACAAGATTTTTGCCGCAGAGATCAATGAGTCTGTCCTCCATACCGCAGTAAAGGCTTACTTGGCAAATCAAAGACAGGGAACACAGTCCACATTGACCCGTACAGAGGTTTCCGGCGGCGGTAA
>JAZSOK010000145.1:0-3538 GCA_045536865.1 Eubacteriales bacterium | reverse complement strand
CGTTGTTGCGGACGGAGATATTGTTCTTTTCCGCTTCAACGTGTAATATGTCCATGGACAAAGACGAAGCCATGAAACTTCAAGTCATCGCGCATTTGCGCGGTGGGTTTTCGGACAAATTCGGCATCCCCCGTCAAAGTGGGTTGGTGCCCGAGGTTATGTCGACGATTGTTTTTGAGCCGCCTTTTCGTTCCGAGGATGCCTTGCGCGGTATAGAGGGCTACTCACACTTGTGGTTGATTTGGGGCTTTTCAGAAAACAAGCACGAAAGTCACGCCTTGACGGTGCGGCCGCCGCGACTGGGCGGGAATGAGCGCAAGGGGGTGTTTGCCACCCGTTCGCCCTATCGCCCGAACCCCGTTGGCTTGTCCTCTGTAAAACTGATAGGTGTTGAAAGAACCGCCTCGGAGGGGCCATCACTGATCGTTTCGGGCGCCGATTTGCTCGACGGAACGCCGATTTACGACATTAAGCCCTACCTCGCCTTTACCGACAGTCACCCCGATGCCAAAGAAGGCTTTGCAGGCGAAAAAAAGGCAGACAACCTCTCCGTTTATATTCCCGATGCGCTTGTTTGTAAAATTCCCGAAGCGCATCGCACGGCGATAAAAAAACTCTTGGCAGAGGACCCACGCCCCGCGTATCAAGAGGATGCCACACGCGTCTACGGGCTTTCGTATCAAGGCATGGACATCCGCTTTACCGTCAACGAAGACCGTTTGGTCGTTTCAGATATCGTTTTACTATGAAAAAGCCGAAAGATTTTCTTTCGGCTTTTTTCTTTTGCAATTCGTTATATTCACTCAAAGACGGTTTCGATAACGCGATCGCATTCGGGCGGAGAATAACGCCAACTATCAATGTGTGATACGGATGTTTCATCCATGAAATAGCGAAAAGGAGGAGGTGTTTTTTGCGTGCCCGCATGCGCGTCAATCACAATGAGTTTGATTTTCATTTTTTCGGGGATAATGTTTTTGATGTATACGGCGGCGTTTTCACCTATCGTGACGTCCTCTTTCAGTTCCGCAAGCCCTGCAAGATTGGGGGTTAGTTCTATAAAGATGCCGTAACTTTCCACACTTCTTACAACGCCGACAACCGTCTGACCGACAGAAAAACGGGATGCATTTTCCTGCCACGTTCCCAAAAGTTCACGGTGCGTGACAAAAATACGGTGGTCGGCATCGATTTTTCGTACGGCAACGGTGATATGATCGCCAACGGAGAACCGTTCCTTTGGATGGGAAATGCGCGATACGGAAATGCAATCTATTGAAAGCAAGGAAACAATACCGCAACCAATATCCAAAAAAGCCCCGAAACTTTCCATATGCGTTACCTTTGCAGGGATAATATCCCCTGGGCAAAGCGTAGAAATGTAATGCAAAAGGCAATCCTCTTGCGCCGCACGCCGCGATAGGATAGCAATGCGTTGTCCGTATTCGTCGCGCGAAAAACCTATGACCTTAAAGGCGATGGGCTTTCCCACACGCGTGAGCACGGCAATGTCCTTTATTTCCTCGTTTGCACGGCAGTATTGCACTTCCTCGCGCGGCATGATGCCGATGCTTTTTCCGAGATCAATATGTAAGTTCATATCCTTGTCGCAAAGAAGAACAGTTGACTCCAAGGTGACACGGCGTTCCATTGCGCGTTCAAGACCGCCCGCTCCTATCAAATATTCGCGGTTTTCGGGTGTGGAGAGAAGAAGTCCTTCGGGGGCATATGTGTCTTGCATGTTGTTAACCGTTCCTTTCCAGCCGAGCATGATCGGCACTGTGCTTTCTCTTTTTTGCGCTTATCTTTCAAATGCCTTCTGCGTTCAGTATATGATAGTGAAAAGAAAAATATGAGTGCCTAAAAAAGAAGAAATGCCAAGAAGATGTTTGTTTGAAAACATCCTCTTGGCATTTTTTGTAAAATAAATCGAATATTTATTTTGCGGCAGATATGCGATAGACAGTAACGGTGCGGAACTCTTCGTTTGCACGGAGAATACCTTCACCCGTGAGATTGGGACTGTCGGCGGGAACTTGCGTTTCAAGACAGAAGGCACCGAGATTGACACGCGGTACGCCACCGCGAAAATCGGGCTTTCCTTTGAGCGCACACGAGGTGTAGAGTTGCACACCGGGGCGGTCTGTGTAGAGTTCCATTGTCAAATGGTCGTTGGTGACCTTGGCAACCAGCGGCAGAGAAAATCCTGCAATATCCTTTTTTGTGAGTGCGGGGAAAACGTAGTGGTTATCATAACCGCCGCCGTTTGTCGTGCCACTGATACGCTCGCCAAAGGTGTGGGGTGTACGGAAATCGTAAGCAGTACCGTCAACGGGTAAATACTTGCCCGTACATACCAATTTTTCGTCAACTTCGCAAATGGTGTCTGCATAAATGGTTGCGGTATGATCAAGAACGGTGCGACCGTCACAACCGCCAAGATTGAAATATGCATGGTTTGTAACGTTTAGGATGGTGTCGACATCGGATTTTGCACCGTAATCCATGACCAAAGCACCGTCAATTAACGAGTAACGAAGGGTGACGTGCACGTTGCCGGGGTATCCCTCCTCGCCGTCAAAGCCGTCGATTGATAAAAGAATGGAATTGTCGGTTGCTTCTTCAACGGTCCAAAGGCGGCGCGCAAAACCGACCTTGCCACCGTGTATGTGAAAGCCGGCGGCGCTGTTTTTTGTGAGTTGATAAGTTTTGCCGTTTAAGCGAAGGATGCCGTCACGGATACGGTTGCCGTACCGCCCGACAACTGCGCCCTGCGAGGAATCGTCCGCTATATAATCCTCTATTGTGTCGTAGCCGCACATAACGTCCACGCCATCAACAACATAATGGGTGAGGCGCGCGCCGTAGGGAATGACGGAGACGGTGATACCGTTTGAGGCAAGAGTGTATTCGTAAACGGCCTCGCCCGTGGGCATTTTACCGAACAATTGGCTCATGATAGTAATTCTCCCTTGATTTGATTAAAGAATAAAAGGCAGGTGCGTCCTCGGACGCACCTGCCGATGACACATTAAACAGAGTGAACGCCCAAATCGGCATCACTGTGTTCATCCAGATGATACATTTTCTTTTTTCTGTATTCAAAGAATTTGATGGCGACTTGCTCAAAGAGCGCCAAGGAAAGTAAATCCTCTTCTTGGATGGAATAGGGAGCAACACGCTCACGAAGACTATCCACTTCGGGGGCAATCGCATCGGCGGGACGACCGTTGATGGGTGCGGCATCGCCAATAATCTTTTTGCGGAATGAAGGGTCGATATCAACGGGGGTTTTTCCGTATTCACCGCGCACAAGACCGCGGAATTCTTTTGTTGTCGTCTGGTAGCGCTCGCCGCCGTTGGCAACTGCGAGTACGTTGCTAACCGCCTGTGTACCGACAATTTGAGAGGTCGGCGTGACAAGAGGCGGATAACCTGCATCCTCACGGACACGCGGTACTTCGGCAAGAACCTCGGGGAGTTTGTCGGATTTTCCTGCCATTTTAAGTTGGGAAACAAGGTTAGAGAGCATGCCGCC
>JAZSOK010000028.1:0-4649 GCA_045536865.1 Eubacteriales bacterium | reverse complement strand
AAAGCCCAAAGGCTTGCGAAGCAAGACTTTCTGCGTATATTATATCACAAGTAAAAATGTTTGCTTGCAAGGACATTTTTACGCCGTGCATCAATGGCGCAGGTGTGCGATAGCACACGTAGGGCAAAGCCCAAAGGCTTGCGAAGCAAGACTTTCTGCGTATATTATATCACAAGTAAAAATGTTTGCTCGCAAGGACATTTTTACGCCGTGCATCAATGGCGCAGGTGTGCGATAGCACACATAGGGCGAAGCCCAAAGGCTTGCGAAGCAAGACTTTCTGCGTATATTATAACATGTTTCTTCACATAACGCAAGAGAAAACACCAATTAAAAAAGGCATCACAATCACATCGTCTTCTTCCAAAAAAAATCGTGCAAGCATTTTCTTTGAAACATAATGCACTAAATTTCACTCCAAAATCATAACTATTGCAAAACAATCAAAACTGTGTTATAATACACTTATATGTTATAAAAAATTCATTAAAACAAATCAAGCAATCGCTTTGCCTTAATAGGAGTTTATATGGAACACCAAACCAAAATGCTTACACTCCGCGCCCGTCTCCAACACACTTGGGATATTCTAAAAAAGTTTGATCTGCTGGCTTTCATGATTGTCGTTTCGATAGCGGCGTTCTACCTCCGTTATCTCAATTTTGATTTCATCTCTGCCGATTTTCAATACTTCCTTGGCCCATGGCATGAGCAAATAAAAGCGGACGGAGGACTTGCCGGCATTGGCGTCATGCCCGAGGGATGCAATTACACGCCCGCATATCTCTTTATCATGGCACTTGCGACCCATCTGCCGGTGTCGGGATTGGTCGGCGTCAAGCTCTTTTCCATTATCTTTGATTACGTTTTGGCTATATTTGTAGGGTTAATCATTCTTCACTTCACGAAAAAGAAGACTACTGCGTTGATGGCCTACACCGCCACGCTGTTTTTCCCTGCCGTGTTTATAAACAGTGCCATTTGGGCACAATGCGACGGCATTTACACCGCCTTCCTCATCATGAGCCTTTATTTCATGCTCAAAGAAAAAGGCGTCCCTTCAATGATTGCCTTTGGATTGGCAATTTCCTTTAAGCTTCAAGCAATTTTCTTCATCCCCATCGTGATCATCGCAGTTCTCAAAAAAAAGATCAAGATTTGGACGCCGATTCTGGCCGTTGCCTCATTCTTTGCTACCGGGCTTCCCGCCGTCATCGCCGGAATGGCACCTTCTGTCGCCTACGGGGTCTATCTTCTGCAAGCAGAGTACTATTCTCAGTTAAACTTAAATGCGCCGAACCTTTATCTGTGGATCGTATCGCCCCAAACGTATCAAGCCTGCGAAACTTTTGCGGATTCATTTGTGTGGTTTGCATTTGGAAGCATCGGATGTGCCATGCTTCCTCTGTATAAATCCAAATATCGTACCAACAACGACATGATTTGGATCCTTGCCACACTGTTCTTTGCGGCTTTCATGCCCTTCGTTCTTCCGCATATGCATGAACGGTACTGGTACTTTTCCGACATTATGGCGCTGATCCTGCTATTCTGTCGCCCGAAACTTTGGTATGTTTCGGCAAGCCTTGCGTTGCCTTCGCTATATTCACTGGGGATCTTCATTTTCCAATCGAGCAAGACGCCACTCCCCTATTTCGCCGTTCTCATGCTGGTTGGCATCTGTCTGAGTGGCTATTATCTGTGGGAAGAGGTTCGTAATAGCACTCTCCCGGAAAAGACAAACGAGGACCTAAAAGAGGGCGCGCTTGATAATCCCGCCCCTTAAAAAACGTGATCATACACAATTTTTATAAAAAAGAGCCCTGCCAATCGGCAGAGCCCTTTTTTATTTTACCTTTTCCGTTTTGAAAAAAATCAAAGACTCAAAACAATGCTTTCGTCTTTTTTCATATGGATCTCAACCATATCGTCCGAAAGGACCTGTACGGGAGAAGAAGTCTTCGCACCCGCAATCCCCTCATACTTCACACGGCATACACCGCCCATACGGGACGTAATACGCATTTCAGTTATGATGCCGTCCGAAAAATCACATCCGCAAACGAAATTTCCTCTTGCCACAAGACCGTCAAAGGAGCCACTCGACCAAAGATCAGGGCGTGCCGCAAGAAAATCGATAAACCCTGCCTGGCTTTGCAAAAGCATTTCGGAAATGCCTGCCAAAGCGCCGAAGTTACCGTCTATTTGGAACGGGGGATGGGTATCCCAAAGATTGGGAAGCGTATTGTTTTTCAACATGGAATAGTAAAGATCGTAGGCACGATTGCCCATGCCTGTACGTGCCCACGCACAAAGTCTATGCGCCGCTGCCCAACCAGTGGATTTATCCGAACGGTTGGTCAGTGAGATCTTCGCACCCTCCAACCATTCGGGAGTATTTTTATTGATAATGGTCGCGGGATACAGACCTACGAGATGCGAAATATGGCGATGGGTATATTCCCCGATATCACCGTAATGCTCCTCCTCGCGGTATTCCTTAACCTGTCCGTCAAGACCGATGAGAACAGGGTCCAAACGGTCGATCTGCGAACGAATAACATCCAGAATCGGGTCGTCCGTAATACCGAGAATCTCCGCCGCTTCCAACACACGCCTATGGTTTTCGTAGATCATCTGTTGGTCAAAGGCACACCCCACCGTCCGATAATAAGAGCCATCGGGATTCTGTTGCTCGGGCGATGCGGAATAACGAACAAGAAACTTTCCATCCTTTTCCACAAGAGTCTTGGAAAGGAAAATAGACATATCGCGAAGAATGGGATATGCCACATCAGCCAGATATTTTTTATCTCCCGTAAAGGCATAATAATCCCAGAAAAGAAGGGATGTAAAGCCACCTGTGCCGGGACCGGAATGGCCCGTATTAGTGATACCTGCAATGCAATAAAGAAGTGCCGCTGTGCCAATCGCCCATCCGTTTTCCCCTTCGGGAGAAAGGTTTTCGGGATACCATTCTTTAATATAGGCATCCGCACTGCGCTTTGCCTGCGCCATATACGCTTCTGCATAATTGCTATACGGAATAAAGCACTCGGCAAGATTGGCGATGCCGGTGGGCCAATAGTTCATCTGCACGTTGATATTATGATGGTAGTCACTTCCCCAAGGAGAACTGTCGTACGCCGTCCATGTGCCCTGCAACGTTGTGGGGTAACCACCCGGTCGGGAAGATGCGATAAGCAAATATCTTCCATATTGATAATAGAGTGTTTCAAGATAAGCACTTCTACTATTATTCTGATAACGTTGAAGGAGAACGTTGGTGGGGATTTCAAGATCTCCTTTGTCGTACCCGATATCAAGTTTTACAGCGCCGAAAAGTTTTTGATAATCTTCAATATGGCGCGCATAAATCTCGTCATAGGTCATTTCACTCACCGCGTCAAGACGCGCAGTGACCGTTTCGTGAGGATCGGCATAGGGTTCAAGTTTTTTCAAATTATCGTCTTCCAAGAAAACGCGGGATTCCATCTTGTAATTGGTTCCGCAGACAAAATAGAGCGTTGCCTCATCCGCATTTTCTACACGAATGCCCGACGAGGAAACAACAACCGTTCCCCCTTTTGCCTTTACCTTGCACTGTCCCTCTTGGATGACCATATAGCCAAGAGAAACACCGCGCATAACAAGACGATCGGTTAGCGCATAGGACTCGTCCGTGCGTCCGCCGCCATCGCCCTCCTCAACACAGTAATCCTTGACAAAAGGAATCTCCGTGCGGATCTCCAAAGAGATCTTGCCAAGGGCAGGTGCGCCGTTCTTTTCCGCCTTGAAGCGGACCGCCATCACACGATCGGGATAACTTACGATGTACTCACGACGGTAGGTAACGCCCTCAAAGTCATAATAAACGTGTGCCGCGGCATCATCAAGGGTAAGGTCGCGAACGAAATTTTCCACACGCTCGGCATCGTGGCCCGTCGCAATATAGAGATTACCGAAAGTTCTCGTGCCGCCGTTTCCGGGATACCAGTGAGGCATATGCCAATAGAATGGATTGCAGAAACTGTTTTCCGTAATATTGATGCGCTCCAAGGCAATTCTACCGAATACAGATGCACCGAAATAGGAATTGCCAAGGGGCAAGGACCACTTCTCCCACCCTGCATTGGGATGCTCCGGCTTTCGATATGCAGGATCGTCGTCACACGCAGTAGGCGCGGGCGCGGTATACCAAAGACGCATATGGGCTTGTTTTGTCATAAGAAGGACTCCTTTCATGTATAGAGAAATTACAAAATCAAGAACTTGAAAAAATCCTTATGGCCACCTGCCATTTTGCACTTCAAAACATATCAATTTACATAAATCGAGTATAGCATATCCAACACCAAAAGTCAAACGTTTTTTGCAAAAAAATCGCGAAATCACAAGTTTAATTCTTCACGAAAACACGAATTTCTCTTCCTGCATAAACTTCCCTTTTTTTGAATATACATTTTGTAAAAAATATTCAGAGGTAAAGGTATGAAGAAAGCAATTGGTTTGTGGCAACTGATGGGCTTCGCTGTGACGGCACTTGGCGGTACGCTACTGCATTTTTTATATGAATGGACGGGCAAGGCTCTTTTCATCGCGCCGTTTTCGGGCGTGAATGAATCAAGTTGGGAGCATATGAAACTGCT
>JAZSOK010000088.1:0-5138 GCA_045536865.1 Eubacteriales bacterium | reverse complement strand
TGCCATGCGCCTTTTCAAAACCTTCCGTTCTGTCACGATTTGTGCCGCCGTCATTGCCGTTTTCTGTACCCTCATCGGCCTTATCGTTGCCATCTTGGCAGAGACACCCGTCGGCCCCACCGTTGTCACGGTAGATATGCTCGCCTTTCTTCTCTTTTCCGCAATCGGTGCTATCCTCGGCAAAAGAGGTTGATTAACGGCTATAATAAGAGTTCGAGCATATTTGGACCGCATATTTCTTTTTCAAACGGCGCCGCTGACCGGGTGTAACGTGACGGTAGGCGGCGCCGGGTGCTATCCCAATAACGCTTTTAGCACCCGCGCGGCGCAAGGCCACCGTTGCCGAAAGCATGGTCGCACCCGTCGTCACAATATCGTCCAAAATCAAGATTTTCATGCCATCAAGCGACACGCCGTTCTTCACCCTATAAGCGTTTTTCATATTGGCAATGCGTTGCTCGTGATTTAAGGTTTTCTGTACGCTTGCTTTTGAATTACGAACAAGACAGTGCAGTACGGGAATGTCAAGTTCCCTTGCGAGTGCCGTGGCCAACCTCTCCGATTGGTCAAAGCCGTAGAGACGGCGCATCGCCTTTGTGCGCGGTGCATACGTGATATGCCATTCACCGACGTTCTTCAAATGATAACGGACGACGGCGGCAAGTTCTTTTGCCACAAAGTCCGTCACGATGCGAAGATTTTTCCTTTTCATTGCATAAATCAACCGATTGGCAGGCAATTGGGGCTCGCGCGCCTCATAACGAAACAATTTCATCATGCGTGCAAGTCCTTCTCTTTTCATGTAGTGCGTGGTACAAAGGCATTCCGAAAGTTTTTTCACGCAAACGGGACAGGATTGCTCCTTTGCCATCTTGTACTGCAACATGCACGAGGAGCAAAGCGGTGGAATATCGCCGCTTTCATCTGCATCCTCCGCACCTAACCTTACGCCGCACGCAACGCACTTCGGCACGAAAAGCATGTCTTCCACTCTATGTATCAATGTCAAAAGTTTCATTGTCATTCTCATTTCGTCGCCCTTCGGCAACGCATAAATTGTTTTATAATCACTAAAATATCATGATAAGTTAAAGAAAGAGACAGTCCACCACCTGTTTGGCAGACTGTCTCTTTTTCTGTATTCTACAACCAATAAAGTCCTTACGCACGACCTGCGGCAGTCAAGGCTTGGTCGATATCCTCCCAGATATCCTCCACGTCCTCAATGCCCACGGACAAACGGAGCATATCGGCAGGAACCTTGCATTCGGCAAGTTGCTTGTCCGTCAACTGACGGTGCGTCGTACTGGCAGGATGTAAAACGCAGGTACGAACATCTGCCACGTGTGTCACGATGGCGGCAAGTTTCAAACTATCCATCATGACGGTGGCCGCAGAACGGCCGCCCGCAACACCAAAGGAAACGACACCGCACGTGCCGCGGGGCATATATTTTTGTGTCAAAGCATAGTAGGGACTGCTCGGCAAATCGGGGTAGTTCACCCATGCCACGCGCTTATCCGCCGACAAACGCTCGGCTATGGTGCGCGCATTTTTGCAATGGCGCTCCATACGCACTTCAAGGGTTTCAAGCCCCATGTTCAAAAGGAAGGCGTTTTGCGGTGCCTGAATGGAACCGAGGTCACGCATGAGTTGTGCGGTCGCCTTTGTGATATAGGCAAGTTTTCCAAACTTCTCCGCATAGGTAATGCCGTGGTAAGAATCATCGGGCGTGCAAAGACCGGGGTACTTGTCTGCATGCTTCATCCAATCAAAATTGCCACTGTCCACGATGACACCGCCGACAGCGGAGGCGTGACCGTCCATATATTTGGTGGTGGAATGTGTCACAATGTCTGCGCCAAACTCGAAGGGGCGGCAATTGATGGGTGTCGGGAAGGTGTTATCGACAATGAAGGGTACGCCATGTGCGTGTGCAACACGGGCAAACTTGTCAAAGTCAAGAACGACAAGTGCGGGGTTGGATACACTCTCGGCAAAAACGGCACGCGTGTTATCACGGAAGGCGGCGTGCAAGGTTTCTTCGTCTGCATCGGGATCAACGAACGTCACCTCGATGCCCATCTTTTTCATGGTCACCCCCAAAAGATTGAAGGTTCCACCGTAAATGGCGGCAGAAGAAACGATGTGGTCGCCTGCACCGCAAATATTGAAAAGAGCGAAGAAGGATGCGGCTTGTCCCGAGGATGTGAGCATCCCCGCAACGCCACCTTCAAGCGCGGCAATCCGTGCGGCAACGCAGTCGTTCGTCGGGTTTTGCAGGCGCGTATAGAAATAACCGTTTGCTTCCAAATCAAAGAGTTTTCCCATCTCTTCACTGGAATCATACTTATAGGTTGTGCTTTGCGTAATGGGCAAAATGCGAGGCTCGCCATTCTTCGGTTGGTACCCCGCCTGTACACATAGTGTACCGACTCTGTAATCTTTCATGGTGCAATCTCCCATTCAATGATAAAAAAGTTGTGATAAAAATTATTTCTTCGTTGGATAACTGTCCTTCAATCCAACAATGCGATTGTAGGTGTTTTCGTATCTTGTATCCTTGATAAAGTAGCCTGTACGGACAAACTGGAAGCGTTCTCCTGTTGCGGCATCCTCCAAGGCAGGCTCTGCTTTACAATGCGTCAAGTGCGTTACGGAGTCGCTGTTGAGATAATCTCCGTAGGTTTTTCCTTCGGGGATCTCTGCCACGTTTTCAATGGTAAAGAGATGATCAAAGAGTTTTACGTCCATATCGACGGCATGCGCGGCGGACACCCAATGAATGGTACCCTTGATCTTTCTGCCGTCGGCAGGGGTGCCGTTTCTCGTTTCTATGTCGCACGTGCAACGCAATTCGGCGATATTGCCCGCCTCGTCACGCACAACCTCCTCACAACGGACGATATATGCGCCCATGAGGCGCACTTCTCCGCCCGGCTTCATACGGAAGAATTTGGGAGGCGGCACCTCAGCAAAATCCTCGGCATCAATATACAGTTCGCGCGTAAAGGGAACTTGGCGAACGCCTGCCTCGGGCTTTTGGGGGTTGTTGGGAAGTTCAAAATACTCGGTTTTATCTGCGGGATAGTTGGTGATGACCACCTTGATCGGATGAAGCACGGCGATACGGCGCGGCGCGGTTTCGTTCAATTCCTCGCGGATGCAATGCTCCAAAAGTTCATAATCCACCACGCTATACGCCTTGGCAACGCCTGCGCGACTGACAAAATCGAAAATGGAAGCAGGGGTATAGCCACGGCGACGCAAGCCGCACAAGGTAGGCATACGCGGGTCATCCCATCCGTCCACCAAGCCCGTCTCCACAAGTTCACGCAAATAACGCTTACTCATCACCGTATGCGTGACGTTTAGGCGCGCAAACTCATACTGATGCGGAGGCTTTTCAAAGCCAATATGATCAACCACCCAATCGTAAAGAGGACGGTGGTTTTCAAACTCAATGGAGCAAAGCGAGTGGGTAATGCCTTCAAGCGCATCCTGGATAGGATGGGCATAGTCGTAAAGCGGATAAATGCAATACTTGTTTCCCTGACGGTGGTGATCCGTATGCACAATGCGGTAAATGGCAGGGTCACGCATGTTCATATTGGGCGATGCCATATCAATTTTGGCGCGCAACGTTTTGGCACCGTCGGGAAATTCACCCTGACGCATCCTTTCAAACAAATCAAGGTTTTCCTCTACCGTACGGTTGCGATAGGGGCTATCCTTGCCGGGTTCGGTCAAGGTACCGCGGTATTCACGCATCTCGTCTGCCGACAAATCACAAACGTACGCATGTCCCTCGCGAATCAACTTCACCGCAAATTCATAGCATTTGTCGAAGTAATCGGAGCCGTAATAAATGCCGCCCGTCGGCTCTGCTCCCAACCATTTGAGATCCTCATAAATGGCATCCACATACTCCGTATCCTCACGTGAAGGGTTGGTGTCGTCATAACGGAGATTGAACTGTCCCCCGTACTTTTTTGCCGTACCGTGGTTGATCCAAATGGCCTTGGCACTGCCAATGTGCAGATAGCCGTTCGGCTCGGGCGGAAAACGGGTGTGAATTTTTAGCTCAGGATTTTTCTCTAAATCCCCGTCAATAATGTCATGAATAAAATTGCTTTTTGTTTCTTCCATGAATTTATTCCTCCTCGGTGGACGCGAGCACGTCCCCCATTAGATTTTTCATATGTCAATCGTTTTAACCAAAATACATCATTTCATCGGCAAACTTGCCGTCAGGGCCATGCCCTGCATACATCACCGTTTGCGCTTTATCTTCCTTTGCCAAGCGTGACAAGCGGCGAATAGACGCAAACAGTGCCGCATCATCGCCACCCCACAAATCGGTTCTGCCATAGCCGCCGTCGGTAAAGACGGTGTCGCCCGTAAAAATAACAGACGGCCCGCAAAGACAAATTGAACCGACCGTATGCCCGGGCGTGTGCATCACCTTCAAACTCTCACTGCCAAGCGTGATGATGCCCCCATCTTTTAATAGATGCTCGGGCGGTGAAAAAACGTCGTCACGTAAAAGGAACAGTCGAAAATAACTCTTGTTTGGATCGGAAAGTGCAAAGCGATCCGCTTCATGCACGCAAAGAGGAATGCCCTCGTCACGCCACTCTTGTAACGCAAGCATGTGATCAAAATGTGCATGTGTCAGTATCAAAAGTTTGGGCATGATAAAGCGCTCACCGAGTTGCCTTCGCGCCGATAAAACGGACACGGAAGGATCAATCAAAACCGCCTCACCATCCGCCGACACGAAATACGAATTGGAGGCATAGGAATCGCCCGACAAGGTGTATATCCACATTTGAAGATACCTCCGTTTACTCGCAATAAGTCTTTTTCAAAGGTTCATTTCCGATTATGATACAAGCAAAAATGTTTGCTTGCAAGGATATTTTTGCGCCGTATCTCAATAGGGGTTGGCGCCCAAGGGGCGCGGGCACGTCAGTGCTAAACCTTTTCTAAAAAGGTTTACAACTACGTTATGATGCAAGCAAAAATGTTTGCTTGCAAGGACATTTTTGCGCCGTATCTCAATAGGGGTTGGCGCCCAAGGGGCGCGGGCACGTCAGTGCTAAACCTTTTCTAAAAAGGTTTACAACTACGTTATG
>JAZSOK010000025.1:0-1973 GCA_045536865.1 Eubacteriales bacterium | reverse complement strand
TTGGCTGCGGAACTAGGATTTGAACCCAGACAAACAGAGTCAGAGTCTGTCGTGCTACCCTTACACAATTCCGCATCATCCCCCCGCGACTGCAAGGGAACTTTTACATACGATATTATAACACGAAAATTCGTTTTGTCAAGTCTTTTCTTTGCGTTTTTTTCATAATTTTTACTTTTTTTCGGCGGTGCCGCCCGTAGGTGCGTTGTTTTCCTCATCCCCTGCGCCGTGGGCGCAGGGCTTTTCAACGCGAGCCTTTGGCAGACGGATGAAAAGGCGGCCGAGGGCCTTACGGTTAAAGGGAATGACGGGGTACATATAGCCGTGGGAGCCACTGAGCGTTCTGTTTGTAAAGAGGCAGAGGACGACAGTTAAAAGCCCAAGGATATATCCAACCCATCCGAAAAGGGCGGTCAAAATGAGTGTAAGAACGCGGAGAAACTTAAAGGCGTAGCCAAGTTCGGCGCTTTGTTGGGAAAAGGCGGCAATGGCGACGACCGCCATATAAAAGATGACGGCCTCACTCAACCATCCCAAATTGATGGCGAACTCACCAAGGAGCAGACCGCCGATGACGCTGAGTGAATTGGTGAGCGCATCGGGTGTGTTGACGGATGCCAGTTTTAAGCCGTCGATGGCAAGTTCAACCAAAATGAGTTGCAAAAGAAGGGGGAAGGGTCCCGTGTCCTTTGGGACAATGAAAAGGAGTGACGACGGCAGGATATCCTTGTATTGAATGAGGAGATACCAAGTCGGCGTAATTACGAGGGATAAGAGAAACACCATATGCCGAAGAAGGCGAAGATAACTTCCCGTCAAGGGGGGCATATAGTAGTCGTCCGTTTCCTGCAAAAAATCAAAATAAGAGGTGGGGAGCACCATGACTTGCGGTGAGGTGTCGCAGAGCAAGAGAATGCGCCCTTCCGTCAGACACGCCGCCGCCGCATCGGGGCGTTCTAGCGTGCGCACCTTCGGAAAGGGGTTATACCACCGCCGCGGAATGAGCAACTCACTCAAGCCCTGCGTGCCCGTCGTCAAGGACTGTGGCTTTAACGAGGCGAGTTTTTCGGTCAGGCGATTCAAATAGTCTTTGTCTGCCACGCCGTCCACGTAGCAAAGCGCCACGTCTGTTTTGGAAGCGCCGCCCAAATTCAAATACTTAACGGTCAGGCGCGGATCGCGCAGGCGGCGGCGGATGAGGGCGGTATTGAAAATGAGCGTTTCGACAAAGCCGTCATGGGCACCCTGAATGACTCTGTCCGTGTTCGGCTCTTCTGTGGAACGGGCAGGGTACGTTCTGGCATCAATGACGATGGCGTGGTCACCGAAGGTACTGCCGAGCATGACGGTGGCACCCGAAAGCACCATGAGGATGAGTTGGTCAACGTCGTCTACACAGTCAACCTCGACGTACGGGACGTGCGCTATGGCGAATGCTTTTGCCGCGCCCTCGCCTTCACCAAGTCCCTTCAAGCCAAGAAAATACTGCATAATGCGTTGCATCTCGCCGTCCTTGACAAAGCCGTCAATGTAAAACAGTGTCAACTCGTCTTTGCCGATGGACAAGGTGCGTACGATCATATCAAAACTTTCTTCGGTACGCAAAAGACCTTTCAAATGGGCGACGTTTTCATGATAAGACGCGCTCAACCGGTTCATGTCCTCACTCCTTTTTGTAGCATGGGAGTAGTATGCACGGTTGAGCGCGAATTATTCTTCAATATGCACTTGATATCTTATTAAAAAGCACCCCGTCAGGCAGTGGTCGGCAAAATCACACACCCCCGTTTTCAAAGGACACGCACAAAAATGATAAGCCCGTTTTGTTGTTTTTTAGTTTTAAACCGCCTAAATCAACTTTGTGCTATTGAAATATAAACACTAATGTGTCTTTCTCCGCATAAAAATAACCCCCTTAGTGTAGTCTTGAAAAACTTTTTGTTTTTTCAAGTGTCTACTCTAAGGGGATTATA
>JAZSOK010000058.1:0-1676 GCA_045536865.1 Eubacteriales bacterium | reverse complement strand
ATCCCTCCGTCACACTTCGTGTGCCACCTCCCTTTGATTGTCAATCCCTCCGTCACACTTCGTGTGCCACCTCCCTTTGATTGTCAATCCCTCCGTCACACTTCGTGTGCCACCTCCCTTTACACAAGGGAGGCTTTAAATTCATCTGTTCCGGAGGTATATTAAAAGGGGCGCGGCGAAAACGAAAGATTTCCTTTCGTCATCGGACGCGCCCACAGTGCGAATGATTTTATTTTTTTGCGCTTTGTTTGATAAGACGGAGCGATACGCTGCCAAACGAACCAAATACCGTCAAACGAACCGCACGCCGTTAAGCGATAGGCTCAAAGTCGGCGGCACCGTGCTTGCAAAGCGGACAAATATAATCCTCGGGCAAGGTATCGCCCTCGTAAACATACCCGCAAATCTTGCAGACGTAGCCGCGCTTGCCCTCCGTTTCGGGCTTCGGCTTGACGTGCGCGCCGTAGTAGGTGTAGGTCATGGTCTCCGCATCCGAGATGACGCGCGCCTCCGTCACGCTGCACACGAACATGCCGTGCGTGCCGAGGTCAACGTACTGCTCGACCTTCAAGGACATGAATGCGTTAATATACCGTGAAAGAAATACAAGCCCGTTATCCGAGCGAAGCACTTCCATGCCCGCGAACTTGTCAACCGTGCGCCCGCTTTGGAAGCCAAAGGTCTCAAAAATCTTAAACGGCGCATCCACGGAGAGGCAGTTGACGTTCATCACGCCCGTCTGACGGATGACGTGGTGCGAATAGTTTTCCTTGTTTATCGTCACGGCAACGCGGTTCGGCGTGTTCGTCACCTGTGAAACCGTATTGACGATAAGCCCGTTATCACGCTTGCCGTCGTGCGAGGTAACGACGTACAGACCGTAGCCTATCTTGAAAAGCGCGTTCATGTCGTTCTTTTCCGCCGTGTCGCTCTTTTGCGCCAAATAATCGCGGCAAAGCTCCTCTGCCAAGGCATCCAGTTCCTTTTTGCTCTCGTCGCTCAATGCGGATTTGACGTGCACGGATGAAGCCGTGTAGGTAATGCCGCTGCACGGCTCTAACATGGAGCGCATGACCTTGGCGGCAAGAGGCGCCCAACTGCCGTTTTCGATAAGCGCCACCGTGCGGTTCTTAAATCCGCGCTCGACGAGCGCATCAATATAGTGGCGCATAAAGGGAAAAATGCCCGCATTATAGGTCGTTGTGGCAAGCACAAGACGGTCATAGCAAAAAGCACACGCAACCGCCTCCGCCATATCGTCGCGCGCCAAATCAAAGACGCGCACGGCAGGGCAACCGTTTGCACGGAGTTTGTCGGCGAGGATTTCGACCGCCTTTCTCGTATGTCCGTAAATTGAGGTGTAGGCAATGACGATGCCGCCCTTTTCTGCCCTGTACGAAGACCACGTATCGTAAAGCGAAACGGCGTTTACGATAGCCTCCCCTGTGAGGGTCGGCCCGTGCAGGGGGCAAATTCTCTGAATATCGAGCGTTGCCGCCTTCTTCAAGAGGGCTTGCACCTGTGCGCCGTATTTGCCGACGATGCCGATAAAATAGCGGCGTGCCTCGTCCTCCCACGGCTCTTCTCTGTCAAGCGCGCCGAACTTGCCGAACGCATCTGCCGAGAAAAGCGTCTTTTCGTAAGTGTCGTAGGTCACGATAACCTCGGGCCAATGG
>JAZSOK010000171.1:0-3690 GCA_045536865.1 Eubacteriales bacterium | reverse complement strand
TGTTTGAAAGCAAGGAAGGCAAGAGGCGCGCGACGGGTAAGAGTTCACCCAAGGCGGCAGACGTCGCCGTATCCCCGTCTTTTTTTTGCGCCCCCGTTGAAGAAACAGCCACGTCTTCTGCATTCTCCGCCTCTTTTTCTCCGCTTGATTTTCCCCCGATACCGTTAAGTAGAGGTAAAAGCGCGGAGAGAGGAGATGCGTTGCTTGCTTCGTTTGTCTTTTCCCCGTCCTTATCCCCTTCGGTGGGGGTGGGTAGCGAGGACGTCAGAGCGCCAAGCATGGAGGCAACGTTTTTGAGCATCTCGGGGTTTTTCAGTAGGTTGTCGAGGAGCCCGCCGAGGTCGGGCATCGTGTTTGCATTTGTCATGACTGCCTCCTACGATTGCTCCCGACGGTATTTGTCAATCAGGCGTTTTGCCTCGTTTAGATCAAGCGTATCCTGACCGACATTTGAGATGACGGCGCGAAGTTTGTCAAAGTCCTCTTTGGGGGGCGGCTCTTTCGGAAGTCTGACACCGTTTGCCGAGGCGACGGTGATGACAAAACGCCAAAGGGTCTCATCGTCAAGTGTCATGAGTTTATTGATGGTGTTTTGGTCAAGTTGCATTTGTAAGTCTCCTTTCAACTGTCTGACTATCGGGTTGTTTCATTAAAAATCAATGCACTGGCAGTATATGCTCTGTGTAAAAAGGCGGTGCCTTATGAAAATATTGATCGCTTCTGACTCGCACGGAAAGAGATATTTGCTTGAACGTGCGCTTGCCATGCATGCGCGTGCAGACTATTTTATTTTTCTTGGTGACGGTCTTGCCGATGCAGAGGCGGCCGTTGCCCCCTATCCGCACATGACACCGATTTTCGTGTCGGGGAATTGTGACCTTTTCGGGTATGGCAACGTGCCAAAGGAAAGGGTGCTTGACCTTGGCTTTTTGCGGCTCTTTATTCATCACGGACACACCACGTCCGTCAAGGGCGGTCTTGGCTCTATGCTTTCGGTTTCACTCCACCATGATGCCGACGTCTGCCTTTTTGGGCATACGCACACGCCCTATAACGTCTACGAAAACGGCACGGGGACGTCGGGCTTTGATACTGGCGGACGGTCAATCTATCTTTTTAATCCGGGGAGCATTGGCGCTCCCTCGCGCGGTGCGCCCAGTTTCGGCATTTTGGAAACGGGTGGCGGCGGCATACTTCTTTCTCACGGGACGGTGAATTTGTGATGATAATTGAAAATCAAGAAAAGACAGTCTCGACGTTGCCTGTCTTTGCATCGACGGGTGCTTTTATCGGTCGCAAAAACGGACGTGATCCGCGCCCCTTTCTTTCTTCTTGTAAAAATTTGCCCTGCGATGGGTTTGAATGCATGCTCTACGAGGCATGGTACGAGCGTTTGGATGAGGTTTTGGAACTTTTTTTAACTCTTGGGCAGGTGTATCCCGTTTTGCACGTGGAAAAGCGCATCGGTGAGTTGATTGGTGAGGGTGCGCCCGATTACCGTGCGCGCGCCATGGAGCGCTTTGTTCTGAATTGCCGTGCGGCGGTGGCGCTTGGCTCAAAACTCCTTGTCTTTCATCTTTGGAACGGTGAGCCGTCCGATTATCACATCGACAGGCATATCGGCATGTACGGAGAGTTTTTGGCGGCTTCTCGCGAATATGGTTTGACCTTAACCGTGGAAAACGTGGTGTGCGCGATTGGCAGTCCGCTTGAACATTTTCTTTCGCTCGCCGAGCGTTATCCCGACGTGCGCTTTACCTTTGATACGAAAATGGCATCTTTCCACGACGAGGTCGATCTTGTCTTTTCCGACCGCTATCGCTTCCTTTGGAAAAACAATATTGCCCATTTGCATATCAACGATCATAGCGGACAGTACCGCGATTTTAGCGGCTTGCGTACCCTGCATATCGGGGAAGGGCGCCTTGATTTTCCTCACTTCTTCTCTCAACTTGCCGAGGTCGGTTACCGTGGCGGCATGACCTTGGAATGTGCATCTATGGCAGAGGACGGTAGTTTGCAACCAAAGAAGATGGCAGACAGTTTGCAAAGCGTGCGTGACCTCTCGGCAACATTCTTACAAAAAGAGGTGCTTTGATGTCTGAAAAAATACGTATCATCGACCGTTACGATTGCATAATTTATGATTTTAACGGCACGCTTTTCGACGACGTTTCGCTTGGTATGGTGGCCGTCAATCCCATGCTCCGAAAACGGGGATTGCCCGAAATTCCCGATCTTTCCCGCTATTATCAACTTTTTGGCTTTCCGATAGAGGATTATTACCGCCGTCTTGGCTTTGATTTTGAAAAGGAGCCCTTTTCAGAACTTGCCGTGGAGTGGGTAAAAAACTATCGCGAGGCAGAAAAAAACGCCACCCTGCGTGAGGGGGTGACGGAACTGCTTTCTATTGTCCAAGGGGCGGGTGTTACGCAGTACGTGTTGTCCGCCACAGAGGAGGATATGCTAAAAGACCAACTCAAAAACCTCGGCATTCTTTCTTTTTTTGCAGAGGTTGTCGGGCGTGAGGATATATATGCCGAGAGCAAACTCCTTTTGGCAGAAAATTTTAAGAAAACGCACACCTTTTCGCGTGCGTTATACATAGGAGATACCGACCATGACGCCGCCTGTGCAAAAGAGATTGGCGCGGATTGCCTTCTTTTGACGGGTGGGCACCAATCGCGCGCCGACCTTCTTCGCTTGGGACTACCGCTTTTTGATAGTTTGGGTGAGGTTTTGACTTATTTTTTTTCCTATGACGGGAATTAAAAGATAAAACGTTCCATGGCTATTGTGAAACGGCATTAAAACGGCAAGAGAGGAGTACATCAAAGAGAATGAAGACAAATGCGTATAAAAAGGTGACCTTTGTTGCCGACCCCGATGACGAGGCTTTTGCCCTTGAAAACGGCTTTGATATTGCCGTGCCCGTCTATTTTGTAGAGACGGTTGCAGGGGAACTTTACGTTGAGTGTTATCCGCAAATTGAGGCACTCGTGCGCGCGCACGTCGATCAATTTGGCGGCACTCTCCTTTCCCACGCATCACTATCTTCATTACATAAGGCACTTGCCCCGTTTCTTTTGCGTTGGGGCTATACCGATGACTGTCACCGCATGCGCCGCTATGAGATTTTTCGTGCATCAGGGGAGCCCCCCCTTGACGAGAATAAAATCGTGCAAGGGACGCGCCTTCTTTCAAAAAAGGAAACGCTTACAAATCGAACAACGCTACGTTTGGCGGATCTGGCGGATAGGCGGATGACGGCGTGCGGCTACGTTGAGGACGGCGCGCTCCTTGCCTACGCCGTGACACATTCTTACCCCGATAAACTCCCCACCTACGTGGAGGTTTCTGTGGAAACCGCCCCTTCGGCACGCGGACGGGGACTGGCAACGTCTGCGCTCCTTCTTTTGCGTAAAGAACTTGCCAAAAAGAAGCGCGGTGTGGAGTATCGCGCCGCGTATAGCAATCACCCCTCGCGCCACGTGGCGCGCCGTGCGGGGCTTTCACTTTACGGTCGCTGTTATTATTACGTTCTTCGCCGTGACTATACGGCAACAAAGAAGGGAATTTGAATTATGGCATATGATGCGGGAATGCTCCGCGCGGTTTTACATGAAGTAGAAACGTGCGCCCTTGGCGGACGGGTAGAGAAGGTTACACAGCCCGCCCCCGAAGAAATAG
>JAZSOK010000022.1:0-13515 GCA_045536865.1 Eubacteriales bacterium | reverse complement strand
ATACGATGTGTCCAAGGGTGTCCGCTATCGCTATATCATATTGAACGAGGGGGTGGAATATTCCGAAAAAACAGATTTTCCGAAGGGACGGTTTTTACGGAATATCTACGGAGTCCCCTTGGTTGATGTCTACGTAAATTTGTTCTACCGTGGTGTTTTTAACCATGCCGAGATTGGTGAGGGCGATTTTTTCAATCGACTGTAAATCTATGCGCTCTTCGACGTCGGCGGCAAGGGAGCGTTCGATTTCTTCCTTTTCCTCAACCTCGGTTTTCAGGTCGTTGATTTCACGGTTTAACTTGTTGATTTGCATTCCCGAATAAATCAAGAGCATCAATACGCAAAAGCAAGCAACGAGCATCAAAACCGTCTTGACGGGGAAGCCGTCCTTTTTCGGCGATGCGGTCTTGACCGTGGCGGCAGTTCTGAATTGCTTGTTGACGAACATGGTGCTTTCAAAGGAGCGCATGGCATGGGATGAGGATGCGCCGTGCTCCTTCGGCAAAAAGTTTGCGCGCGTAACGCGATGCTCGGCGGCGGTATTGCGCTCTGCATTCGGCACGGATGCCTCTGCACCCTCCATGCGTTGACGAAGAAGATCGCCGACGGCACGCTCATCGCTCGAAAAATGCTTCTTCAATTTTTGAAAGAGGGGGTTTTCTCCGCTATTATGGGAGGAAAATTGAATAGTGCGTGTCACGGCTATATTCTCCTTGTCAGAAAATTTTTAATATTAAGGTAGGCGTTCTGCCACGCGAAGTTTGGCACTGCGCGAACGCGGATTTACTGCCAACTCCGAGGGGGAGGGTAAAATCGGTTTTTTTGTGAGGATTTTGCAAAGCGGCTTTTTGCCGCATATGCATACGGGGAAGTCACGGGGGCAGTCGCATCCCGATGAAAGCGTGCGAAAACTCTCCTTGACGATACGATCTTCTAATGAATGGAAGGAAATGATGGCAATGCGGCCGCCCTCTTGCATCGCTCTTATGGCGGCATCAATGGCAGGGGCAATGGCAGAAAGTTCGCCATTCACCTCAATGCGAATTGCTTGAAAGGTTCTTTTGGCAGGGTGTTGCGCCTCACCAAGTGCCGCTTGCGGCATGGCGGCGCGCACGATTTTGGCAAGTTCGCCCGTCGTTTTGATGGGAGCGTCCTCGCGATGCCTGACAATGGCAGAGGCAATGCGCGGTGCGTAGCGTTCTTCGCCATAGTCGTAAAGAATACGGCGAAGGTCGTTTTCACTGTAAGTATTGACAACAGTTTCGGCGTCAAGGGCGGCACTTGTGTCCATACGCATATCCAAACGCGCATCCTGTTGATAGGAAAAGCCGCGCTCGGCGTTATCCAGTTGAAAGGAAGAGCAACCGAGGTCCATTAGAACGCCACCCAAATTCTCGATATTGTAATCGCGCAAAATGGTGGGCAGTTCCAAAAAATTGCTATGCACGAACGTAACACGGTCACGAAAGGGCGCTAAACGCGCGGATGCCGCGCGCAAGGCGGCCTCGTCACGGTCAAGACAGAAAAGGTGCCCTGTCCCCGACAGGCGCGAGGCGATTTGATAAGAATGTCCGCCGCCACCCGTCGTACAATCAATATAAGTAAGATCGGGGCGAATGTTCAGTGCCTCTATACATTCATCAAGCAGTACGGAGACGTGTGAAAAGGGCATATCACTCATGCGTCATCGCTCACAGTCCAAGTTTTTGTAAAAGTTCATTCATGGCAACCATATCCACCTCGGCGGCCTGCTTATCATACAGGGCCTCCGACCAAATCTCCGCATGGTCGCAAACACCGTTAATGACGGCGTGTTTCTCAATTTGTGCGTGTTTCAGAAGGTCGATCGGTAAAACGATACGACCGTTTGCGTCGGGGGAGAGCGCCGCACTCTTTGAAAAGATAAAACGCTTGATTTGCGCTACTTGCGAATCGGGGAAACTGTTCAGCTTGTCCGAGAGTGCCTGCCACTTTTCTTTTGGATATACGGCAAGGCAGGTCTCCGTTTTTCTCGTGACATAGAATTCTTCTCCAAGTTCTTCACGAAATTTTGCAGGGATGAATAAACGATTTTTGGCATCAAGAGAATGACGAAATTCGCCGAGAAGATTCATGGTCGAGACCTCCTTTCCGTAAAAGTGTTTCTTTTTTGTTCTTTTGGGGGTGGTTTTGTCCCACTTTGAAACATTTTGCACCACTTTGCCCCACTATGCATCTATTATAACCCATTCAAATCAAAAACGCAATAGGAAAAACAAAAATTTTTCAAAATTTGTAGTAAAATTTTTTGGTCGATTTTTGTATATTTTGCACAAAAAATATTGCCTCACGAGTGTGAGGTGTGGGGTGAAGGAGTTTGTTGTGGATGCAAAAAGAGAGTAAAGAGGGGGTGCGTTTTTTGATGTCATAAAAAGGGAGATGTAAGGGGCACGGACGCTTTTTTCCTTAAACGCAAGAAAAATAAAAAAAATTCATTTTACCTCTTCCATTTACGGAATTTTGTGCTATAATATTTATAGGTGAAAAAAGGGGGCGGTTTGATAGCGTCCCTCACCTTTCAAAAGCAATGGGGGAAAAGTCTTGTGAATTTGTTCCAAAAACTTTTTCATCATAAACCGAAGCCGGGGACGCCCGCCTATCGCGCGGCGTTTGCCGAGCGTCTGCACGGGCTTGCCATCCGCTACGTCACAGAACGGCGTGACGGACAGGACGAGGTGATCGGTCGCGGCGGTAGTTTGAGCGTGCGCGGCGATGAATTCCTTCTGTTTTCATCGGGCGAGGTCATCTTTCGCGCCCGTGTATCCGAACTGGATGCGAGCGATCTTTTATCGGGTGACGGCGTTGTTTTGACGGCACCCAATTTGGAGGATGACGGTAAGGTGCATTCCGTGATTGCCTATTTCGTATATCATCGCAAATAAGATCCGCTTTGTGCTTTGAAATAAAATTCGGAAAGGAGAAGCATCCAAAAAAGAGAACAATACTTTTTTACGGATGCCGATTTGCCGTGGGATTTACATATAAAATTAATCAGTTGATCCGTAGCGTAACGGGGAGAGGACGTCCCCGTACTGCCGCCATTTTGTTGGCGGGCGGTATTGGAAGCCGCATGAACAGTGCCGACGGTACCACCAAGCAGTTGATGCTTTTGCGCGGAAAGCCGCTGTTTTTGCATACGGTACGCGCTTTTCAGGACTGTTCGTACATTGATGATATCGTCCTCGTCGTTCGCCGCGAGGAAATGGAGCGCATGCGCGCACTTTTAGCCGAGGAAAAGATAAGCAAACTTTTGTCTATCGTTATCGGCGGTGATACGCGCCAGGAATCTGCTAAAAACGGATTTGATGCGTTGCCTGCCGAAATTGGCTTTGTTGCCATTCACGATGTGGCGCGTTGCATGGTGACCTCCGATATGATTGCCGACGTTGTGAGCACGGCTTACGATATGAAGGCCGCCTCTGCCGCTTGTCGCCTGACCGACACGGTTAAGCGTGCGGGTGGTGACGGTATCGTTTTGGAAACGCTTGACCGCAATACGTTGTGGTTGGCACAGACACCGCAAGTTTTTCTTTCTGACCTTTATCGCGCCGCTTTGTATATGGCAGAGAAGGAGCATTTCAAGGCAACGGACGACAACATGCTCGTTGAGCACGTCGGACACACCGTTAAACTTGTTGATTGCGGCCCCGACAATTTCAAAATCACGACGCAGGCGGACTTGATTACGGCAGAAGTCATTTTAAGATTGCGTGAGGCAGAGGCGCGCAAAAAGAAAGCCGCCCCAAAAACGGACAAGAAATAAGTTGTGAGGAACGACCAATGAGTGAAAAGAAACCCTTTTGCATCGGTCATGGATATGATGTGCATCGCTTGGTTGAGGGACGTGCGCTCATTTTGGGCGGCGTGG
Source organism: Eubacteriales bacterium (assembly GCA_045536865.1). Taxonomy (GTDB): domain Bacteria; phylum Bacillota; class Clostridia; order Oscillospirales; family CAG-272; genus UBA1740. The sequence continues at coordinate 9,608 of JAZSOK010000022.1, read as the reverse complement.
CGATTGCCTATGAGCGCGGACTTTTGGGCCATTCGGACGCGGACGTATTGGTGCATGCCTTGATGGATGCCATTCTCGGCGCAATGGGCTTGGGCGATATCGGGCGGCACTTTCCTGATAGCGATATGCGCTACAAGGGGATTTCCAGTCTTGCCTTGCTTGCCGAGGTCGAGGGCATGATGCAAAAACGGCATTACACGCTCGGCAATGCGGATATAACCGTTTTGGCAGAGCGCCCGAAATTAGCGCCCTACATTCCCGCCATGCGTAAGAACATTGCCGACGTATTACACGTTTGTGAGGACTGCATCAACATCAAGGCGACGACGGAAGAAGGTCTTGGCTTTACGGGTGCGGGCGAGGGCATAGCGGCACACGCCGTCTGCCTGCTTATGTCTTGACGGTACGTATTTTCTTTCTGTGGGGGCGCGCCCGTTTTTAGGGCGCCCCCCAAGCCGCGCAAAAGGAACGGAGTGATGGAACGTCCTTTGACTTTTGTTTCTTGTTCCTTTTACGCAGACGAATTGGATTCGGTGTACTGTCTTTTGAAAAGGACGTGCGCCGAAACACATCCCTTTTATTATGATATGGAAAAAATGCCGATTGGACACCGCAAAAAAAGCACGCGGTTCTTTTCGGCACGTATGCGGCGTTGCCGCCGAAAGGAAAAGAAAAATGAAAACACAGATTGCCCCCTCCATGCTCGCTTGCGATTTTAGCAAAATGGGTGAGGAAGCACAGAAAATGAAGGATGCGGGTGCCGATTGCCTTCACCTCGACGTTATGGACGGGAGATTCGTGACCAATATCAGTTTTGGATTTCCCATCATTGAAGCCTTACGCAAGGTGACGGATTTGCCCTTTGACGTGCATTTGATGATCGTCGAGCCTGAGAGGTATATAGAACGCTTTATTGATGCGGGTGCCGACTGGGTGACGATACATTTGGAGGCAACGACGGACGTTTCGGTCGCGCTCGACACCATCCGTTTGCGCGGCAAGCGTGCAGGCTTGTCAATTAAACCGGGAACACCTGCCGAGAGTGTGTACCCCTACCTTGATAAATGCGATTTCATTTTGGTGATGACGGTGGAGCCGGGGTACGGCGGTCAGGCCTTGATTCCCGAAACCCTTCAAAAAATCCGTCAAATCCGCGCGGAAATCGAGGCGCGCGGACTTCCCGTGCAAATAGAGGCAGACGGCGGTATCAACATGCAAAATGCAGGTGAGGTCCGTGCGGCAGGAACAGATATTCTCGTTGCCGGCTCTGCCGTTTTTCGCGCAGAAAATCCCGCCGAAGCCATAGCCGCACTTCGAGGATAATCGACGAAAATCTTTTTTAATATAACGAAAAGGAGTTTATTATGCCTATTCGAATTCCCGCGGGGCTTCCCGCAAGGGACACTTTGGAAAGTGAATACATCTTTGTTATGGATGAGCAACGGGCAGGACGGCAGGATATTCGTCCGCTTCGCATTGCCATTCTCAATTTGATGCCGACAAAGGTCGTGACAGAAACACAATTGATTCGTCTTTTGTCAAATACGCCCTTGCAGATCGAGTTGACGCTTTTGCAAACGGCGAGTTATCGTCCGACAAATACGTCTGCCGAGCATATGGAGACCTTCTATAAGAATTACGAGGACGTCAAAGACCAACGCTTTGACGGCTTGGTCATTACGGGCGCCCCCGTTGAAAATCTTGAATTTGAAGACGTCACCTATTGGAAAGAACTTTGTGAGATCATGGCGTGGAGTCGCCGCAACGTCTATTCCACGCTTCACATTTGTTGGGCGGCACAGGCAGGGCTTTTCTATCATTACGGCATTCAGAAAAGACCTCTTGCCGAAAAGTGCTTCGGTATTTTCAGTCATCATTGTACCGATTTGCGCCATCCTTTGCTTCGAGGCTTTGACGAGGAATTTTTGGCACCGCATTCGCGCCACACGGAGGTGCCGCTTGAAGACGTGCGCGCCTGCCGCGCGCTTGACGTCTTGGCGTTATCGGATAAAGCGGGACTGTATATAGCCGCTACGCACGACTGCCGTCAGGTATACGTGACGGGGCATTCGGAATATGATCACGATACATTGGCAAAGGAATATTTCCGCGATCGCGAACGCGGTTTGGACATTCAGGTACCGTACAATTATTTTCCAAATGACGATCCCGAAAAGACACCGCAAAACAGATGGCGCAGTCATGCAAATCTCTTGTTTTGCAACTGGTTGAATTATTCCGTTTACCAACGCACTCCCTATGATCTTTCCGAGTTGTAAGACGGCATGAATTAAAAATAAAACGACCGCCTTGCGGCGGTGTGGAGAGTTTATGAAACCCGAAATCATTTTTCTTGTTTTGGCGGCACTTGCGTTAGTCGCCGTTACCATTTTGCTTGTACTGCGTTTTTGGCGCAAAAAGCAAACACTTGACACCGACATGGATGCCGCGCTCGGCGCGCGTTGTGTTGTGACCGAGGAGATCAACAACGTGGCAGGGGCGGGTCTTGTACGCCATGAGGGGCACGATTGGGCGGCGCGTTCCCTTGCCGATGAAGACGTGCTTCCAATAGGGAAGACCGTCACGGTCGTTGCCATTGAAGGTGTAAAACTCATTTGCAAATAAATTTGTCTGTTTTTATTCTTTGTCACCGCGGGTGACTATCAAATTATCGCGAGGAGAACGGTCATGAAAAAATTTATCATTAGGCTTCTTGTATTCGTGCTTGGATGGATTGTGGGTATTGCCACCATTCTGGGCGCAATTGTCGGTGCGGCTTATTGGGCATATACCGATTTCAGTTTAAATACGTTGAAGTCATGGGGCGTTGATATCGGTATTATTGACGACAGTGTTGTCGAGGGTGCCGAGCACGATATTCGTGAAATGAGCCTTGAGGATTTTATTGCAGAATATAACCACATTGCGTCAAACTCTGCACAGTATACCATCAACTCACTTTGCGAAGAATACGGACTGAAACTTAACGAGGATTTTGAGCAGTACATCCCCGAATCCTTGCGTGTCATTCCGCTTGATGAATTGTTTGGACCTGATAGTACGGATATCATTTTAGATGCAGTGACCTTCGGTGATATTTTCTCCTTGGACAGTGTATCGGGCATGCTCGATGAAAAGGTATTGAACGCTATCGGCGATCGTCCGCTATCCATGATGACGGACGGTGATTACGCGGCACTGTTGGAAGGCGTGCAACTCGGTTTCTTTACGGACGTGAAGTATGAAAAGGCGGCGGACGGCACGATGACTGTCGTTTACGAAGACCCCGCAAATCCCACGACCATGGAGTTGTTGGCGACCTTAAATCTCGGCAAATTGATTGAGACGTCGGGTACAAACGGCGACTTCGGTACATTGCTTGCGGAGGACCTTGGTAATGTCGGTCTTGCACAGTTCCTCGGTATTACAGGCGACGGTAGCAATATAGATGCCCTTCTTTCCGACAAGACACTCGGTGACGTGTTGGTGGAGGATGAAGAAAACGGTGGCTATCAATTTAGCACCGATGCCTTGATGGAGGGAAAGAGCCTCGGTACATTGATGGGGTATACCCTTATCATGGACGAGGACGGCGAAACACCTCTTTACTGGGAGGATGCCGAGGGTAATGAAGTGATTGGTATGGATGCGGCGATTGCCGATATCAGTCTGACCATGCTACTGGGCACGGAAGGCCTTGATCCCGATGCGATCTTCGGTGATATGTATCTCGGTGATATTCAGGGCTTCGTTCGTGGGGAGGAAATTGCTTCTGACGAAGCAGGCGCTACACCCGAATATATGTGGAGCAGTGTTGGCGTGGACGGTACGCTAACGGCGCTTACAGGTACAGAGCTCAAACTTGCCAACATCACTTACAGTGAGTTGACGGGCGGTGAGGGCAGTATTTCTCTTGACGATTTTCTCGTGGCAGATATTTACAACCTGGTAGAGTATGAGGTCACCTTCTTTGATGCATCGGATGAACCCTTGACCGAGTTTGTCGGTTTTGTCAACATTCCCGTCGTGCGTAATGCTTGGTTTACATCAGAGGGAACGCCTTCATCGGGTGTTATCGGTGCGTTGGCGGCAGATCACGTTACCGCCATTGATGCAAAAATTAACAACATTGTGCTCGGCAAAATCCTCGGCAACTATGAAATTGACGGCGTGTGGTACACGGTGGAATTTTCAAACGTTGATAGTGAAGCAAAGACGGCAACGGCAACCGCCGTTCCCGTGGAGGGCATTCTCCGTAGCTTCTGCGACTTGACAATCACCGAGCTTAATGATTCGGCGAATTTGACGGAGGCTATTGCGGAGTTGACTGTTGCCGATGCCCTGGGTTATGAGTTGGGCGATGACGATCGCTATTATGACAAGGACGGCAATCTCGTGACGGGCATGATGCGTGTGCTTGCGGGAACGCCTGTCGGCGATTTGAATGTGAAAATTGACGACACCTATCTTGGTGAGGTAATGGGCTTTACGGTAGAAGAATTGCCCGACGGAACGCTTGTCTTTACAGACGACGAAGGCAATTTCGCAACAGGCTTACAGGCAACCTTTGCTACCTTGAAGGTTGGTGAACTTGGCGACAGTGGCAAGTTGACAGAAGCCGCAAAGAACGTGCAGGTGAGCGACGCGCTTGGTTATACCAATGACAACGGTGTATGGAAGGATGAAGAAGGCAACCCCGTAACAGGTATGATGCGTGTGCTTGCAGAAACGCGTGTCGGCGATTTGAATGTGAAAATTGATAACACCTACCTCGGAGAGGTAATGGGCTTTACGGCAAAAGAACTGCCCGACGGCACGGTGACCTTTGAGGACGAAGACGGCAATCCCGCAACCGGCTTGCAGGCAACCTTTGCAACCATGAAGGTTGGCGAACTTGATGATAGTAGTAAACTGACAGAAACCGCACAGAACGTGCAGGTGAGCGATGCGCTTGGTTATACCAAGGACAACGGTACCTGGTTTGATGAAGACGGAGATCCTGTCACGGGTATTATGGCGGTGCTTGCCGAAGCGAAGGTCGGAGAAATCTCTTCGAAGATTGACAATTTGACAGTAGAAGACGTCTTTGAAAGCGAAACGGAAAACGGCTTCTTGCGGTTGGTTGATCCCGACACAAAATTGGTTGATTTGGCAAGCGTCACAACGGGACTTTTCGATCCCAATACAGGTGCAACCGTTGGCGAATTTATGGACGCGGAACTTTTACACTTCAACGATACAACGAGGGAAAACCTGACGACGATTTATGGAGATGAGAGTTGGATGAATTTAACCTTGAACGAATTCCTTTCCGATCTGATCAACCGTCTGAGCGCTTCCATTTCGTAACGAAAAAAGAGATACCGCGCCAAACGGCGCGGTATCTTGAACTTTTACTTGCCTTTGGCAAGAAGGGATATCTATAAAAAACACGATAAAATCAATCAAAAAACGGAGGAAAAAAACATGGCCAAAGAGGATTTGGAGGTTCTCAACGAGAAAATCGAAGAGGGCGAGAAAAACGAAAAGAAAAAGAAAAGAGCCGAAAAAAGAGCAATGCGTAAGCAGAACAAGAAAGCCATGCGCGCAGATTTCAAGAAGTTTATTACTCGTGGAAACATCTTTGAGATGTCAATCGGTGTCATTGTCGGTAGTGCATTCACCGCCATTATCACGGCACTCAGTAACAATATCTTGAAGCCCTTTATCAATTATCTTTTGGCATTTTTCTTGAAGGAAGATTCTTTAAGCGAAATTTACACGTTCTTAAAGCGCGTCAATGCAGAGGACGGAACGCCTGATTTGGCGCAGAGTATTTATATTGACTGGGGCGCTTTTATCAACGCCATCATCAATTTTGTGTTGATTGCCCTTACGCTTTTTATCTTGTTAAGGGTGCTTACCCAACTCTTTAAGGCGTTGGATGCGACGCTCAACGAAGAAAGAATTGAAAAAGAAAAGGAAGAAAAGGCGAAAAAGGACGCGGAGGACAAGGCCAAGGCAGAAAAGGAAAAGGCAGAGCAAGAGGCACTCCGTCTTCGGGAAGCGCAGTTCTACGAAAACGTTCAAAAGCAAACGGAAATGCTTTCCGAAATCAAGGCGTATTTAGCAGAAGAAAAGAAGTAATACACACCTTTTTTAAGTAAAAAGGGAAAAGCCCACGGTCGAATTTTGATATTGAGGATAGAGATATGAACGAGATTAAGTGCCCGAATTGCAAAGAGGTATTCCAAGTTGATGAAAACGGATATGCCCATATTGCACGTCAGGTGCGTGATTTGGAGTTTGATAAGGCGTTAAAGGCGCGTGAAGCGGCCCTTATCGAGAAAAACGAGAATGAAGCCAAAATCAAGCAACTTGAATACGAACAGAAGAAAAAGGAAGAAATCAGACAAAAGGATATCGAAATAGAAGCCAAGGAGCAACAAATAAAAGAACTGCAAAACAAACTTGAAAACGGCGAGGTGCAGACAAAACTTGCCGTCACGGTGGCAGTGCGCGAGAAGGAGCAAGAGGTTTCCGAAAAGGAAAAACGCATTGCCGAACTGCAAGCAACGCTTGAAAGAAAAGACGCCGAATATGAATTGAAGTCAAAATCGGAGCAGGAGCGCTACGCGCGCGAACTGAAAACCAAGGACGAGGAAATTGAGTATCACAAAAACTACAAGATGCGCCAATCAACAAAAATGATAGGCGAAAGTTTGGAGCAACACTGCGCGATGCAGTTCAACCAAATTCGTATGACGGCATTCCCCACGGCGTACTTTGAAAAGGATAACGATGCCAAAACGGGCAGTAAAGGCGATTTTATTTTCAGGGAAGCCGATGAGGAAGGAACGGAATTCATCTCGATTATGTTTGAAATGAAAAACGAGATGGATACAACCGCGACAAAGCATAAAAACGAGGACTTCTTCAAGGAACTGGACAAGGACAGAAGAGAGAAAAAATGCGAATACGCCGTTCTTGTTTCTTTGCTTGAAGCGGACAACGAGTTTTATAACAACGGCATCGTTGACGTGTCCTATAAATATGAAAAAATGTACGTCATCCGTCCGCAGTTTTTCATTCCCATCATTACGCTTTTACGCAATGCCGCTATGGGCGCGTTAAAGTATAAGAAGGAATTGCAACTCGTCAAAAGCCAACATGTGGACGTAACGAACTTTGAAAACAGTCTGCTTGACTTTCAGAGCAAATTCAGTAACAATTTCCGTCTTGCGAGCGAAAAATTCCAAAATGCGATAGACGAGATTGACAAGACGATTGACCATTTGCAAAAGGTAAAGGAAGGGCTTCTCGGCTCGGAGCGACAGTTGCGTCTTGCCAATGACAAGGCGCAGGATTTGTCCGTCAAAAAGTTGACGAGGAACAACCCGACAATGCAAGCCAAATTTGCCGAATTAAAAGAAGCATTCTCCGATCTCGGCAATCCTTCTTAAATAAGAAATAGCGTTTTCTTTCACTTGACAAAAAAAGATATCTCCCCCTGCCACGCAGTTATATGCGACGGTGGGGGGAGATTGTTTGTTTTGCGCATTTTTGGAAAATCAAACGGACGTTAATTTTATAACGGGTTTGTCAATGTAAAAGATGTCTTTTTCGATATTCTTTTGGGGACACGAGGAACATCGCCTTAAATGCCGCCGTGAATTTTCCGTGGTTTTCGTAGCCGACGGAAAGCGCAATATCGTTGATGCTCGCTTCCGTTTTTAATAGGAGGGTGGCGGCCTTTTCCAAGCGGTGCTTTTTTATGTGCGTGGCGATGGACGTGCCGTATATGCTCTTGAAAAGCGTTTTGAGTGTCGTTGTGTTCATGTGGTACTTTTTTGCCAAATCCTCGATGGTGATGCGTTTGTCGAGGTTGTTTGTGAGATAATGATGCAAACTTTCCATGCGCGCAATCTCATCCTGTCGGTGCGGCGCCCCTTCTTTTATTTTGCAACAGTCATCGCCTGTGTGTGCTTGGCTTGGGCAGGAAACCGCCATGATTTTTTCCATCGCCCGATCAAGATGTCTGTTTTCTTCTTTTTCGGCCGCACGGTAATAGACCTCTTTGCCCACTCTGCGACTGACAATAAGACCGCTTTCTTTCAAAGTACGCAGATGGTGACAAACGGCAGGGCTTGTCATCTCCACCAAAGCGGAAATGTTCATAACGCATTCCTCGGAGTGGCAGAGTAGCCAATAAATACGTAACCTGTTGCTATCCCCAAGTTGTTTAAAAATGTTGGCGGCAAGTTGAAATTTTCCGTGGTTTTCAAGTTCGATGCCGAGCGTTTTTTCAACCTTTTGATTTCCGTGTTGATGCGGTAACTGTTTGATTGCCATGACTTCATCGCCCCTTTCTTCTTTCAGTATAACATATCTTTTTCAATTTAACAAGTGTTTAATTGTTAAAATGCTCCAAACGGAAATAAAAATAATCCTAAAAGAAAGAAAGGGCGCTATTTTGTTGACATGTGGGGCAGGGTATAGTATACTCTAAATAACGATTAAGTACTTCTTTAATCGAGTGCTATTTTATGGAGGAATATAAGATGAAGAAAACATACGAAATTGAAGTGGATTGCGCCAACTGCGCCAATTTGTGCGAAAAGGAAGCGGCAAAGGTTACGGGCGTTTCTACGGCAAACATCAACTTTTTTGCACAAAAGATGACTGTGGAATTTTGTGAAGGTGCCGACGAAAGCGCGGTGATGAAAGCGATTTTGAAGGCTTGCAAAAAGGTAGAGCCCGATTTTAGCATCGAACTTTAATTTGGTGCGTACGATGACAAAAAAACAGAGGAAAAACCTCGTACGTATCGTTTTGTCTGCCTGTTTGCTCGTCGTTTGTAATCTTGTTCCGTCAACGGACGTTTTGAGGGCGATGCTCTTCCTTTTGACTTATCTCATCATCGGCTATGATATCCTTATCAAAGCGGCGAAGGGGATCAAAAACGGAAGAGTTTTTAATGAAAACTTCTTGATGGCGGTGGCAACGATTGGCGCGATCGTGCTTGCCGTTTATAAGAAAACGGGAGATTATAACGAGGCTGTTGCCGTGATGCTTTTTTATCAAATAGGCGAGTGGTTTCAAGGTTATGCCGTCGGAAAAAGCAGGAAAAGCATTGGTGCATTGATGGACATTCGCCCCGATTATGCAAACGTTGACGAAGACGGGCGCCTTGTAAGGGTGTCGCCTGAAACCGTACCCGTTGGAACCCTCATCGTTATTCAACCGGGTGAAAAAATTCCGCTTGACGGTACGGTTATCCGCGGTACGTCTACGCTGAACACGGCGGCCTTAACGGGGGAAAGCATACCGCGCGAGGCGAGCGAAGGTGACGAGGTGATTAGCGGTTGCGTTAATTTGAACGGCATGCTCACGGTGAAGACAACAAAGGAATTCGGCAATTCTACCGTATCAAAAATTCTTGACCTCGTGGAAAATGCAAGCAGTCGAAAGTCTAAATCCGAGAATTTTATTTCAAAATTTTCAAGAATTTATACCCCCACCGTTTGCATAAGTGCGCTCGCGCTTATGCTATTGCCGCCGCTTTTTGCCCTGCTTTTTGGGTTTGATGCCAATTTTAGCGAATGGGTGTACCGCGCACTGACCTTTCT
>JAZSOK010000097.1:0-2182 GCA_045536865.1 Eubacteriales bacterium | reverse complement strand
GTGGGGGTGCCAAGATCAATGAACTGTCTTAAATGATCGTTGCGGAAGGCAAATTGGTTTTCGAGGAACAAGTTGTGAAGCGCCTCTTGGCATCCTTTCAGTACAGGTGCGGGTGAATCGGATATTTCATCGAAAGGAGGGGAGGAGCAAAGCGTTACAGAAACCCCCGCGTCAAGCAGATCGTGCACGATGGTCGTCATATGTACCATGTGGCGCACGCCGCAGTGCACGGCTCCTAAAAGGGCTTCGTGTGTGCCCCGAATTTTTTCATCATAGAGATGACGGCCGACATCGTTCATACCAAATATGACAACAACATCGGTCGGGCGGAAGCGTTCGAGCATGATTTTATGACGGTTCGTCCGCACGCAGCCTTCGGCCGCACCACCGGCCGCGCCGGCATTGAAGAATTTGACACGGCGCTCGGGATAGTGCGTTCGATAATAGTCAAAGATTTTGGCGACGAAAAGACCGTTTGCGGTGATGCTATCGCCTAAAAAACAAACGCGAGCATCTTTTTGAAACAAATGTTCTGCCATTATAATACATCCTTTCAACTTGCAATTTTATGTATTTTTTGCAAAAGACTTACGACGGATACATGGCATCTGTTTGACGGAACAGTTCTGCCAATTTATCTGCTTCCTGCATCTTTTTTATCGGATATTCCGTCGCTATTCTCATGTGGAATTCACCGTACTTTCCAAACTCCTCGGCATGCGTGCGCCAATAGTCGCATTTTTCTTCCAAGGTCATATTTTCCTGTCCCCAAACTGCAACGTAATCAAGGAAGGAGAGGGTGCGGAGGAAGTCCTCTGTTTTATGACGAAGGGCATTTTCGGGGGAAAGAGGCGGCATAAGGGCAGTGCCGGCAACGATTTCGTCTGCGGTCAGAGGCGCGATATCGGCACCTTGCGCGGCAAGGAACAGGCGCGCCAATACGTCGTGGCCTACGTCACGGGGATGAACGCGGTCGTCGCCGATAAAACTCCCGTGTCCCCGTTCCTTCAACTGGGTAAGCAATTCTACCATGGGGGTATTAAAATCAATGATCTGCTTTAAGTTATCGTTTCGGAAGGCAAATTGGTTTTCGAGGAACAAATTGTAAATTGCCTCGTTGCATCCTTTCAGTAAGGTTGCGGGCGAATCGGATATTTCATCGAAAGGGGTTGAGGAGCAAAGCGTTACGGGCAATCCCGCATTGAGCAAATCGCGCACGATGGTCATCATATGTACCGTGTGACGCACGCCGCGTTGCACGGCTTCCAACAAGGCTTCGTGTGTGCCGCGAAGATCGTCGTCATAGAGATGACGGCCAACGTCATTCATGCCAAACATGACGACAACTTCTGTCGGGCGGAAACGTTCAATCATGATTTTGTGACGGTTCCATTTTACACAACCGGCGGCCGAATCACCGGGAACGCCGACGTTAAACATTTTAACACGGCGCTCGGGATAGTGCGTGCGATAATAGTCAAAGATTTTGGCAATAAAAAGACCGTTTGCGGTGATGCTATCGCCTAAAAAACAAACGCGAGCATCTTTTTGAAACAAATGTTCTGCCATCATCATACATCCTTTCAACTTGCATTTTTATGTATTTTTTGCAAAAGACTTACGACGGATACATGGCATCCGTTTGGCGGAACAGTTCTGCCAATTTGTCTGATTCCTGCGCCTTTTTTATCGGATATTCCTGCGCCATCTGGCAATGCCAGTCACTGAGTTTCCGAAGGTCCTCGGCATGCGCGCGCCAATAGTCGCACCGTTCTTCCGAGGTCATGTTTTCCTGTCCCCAAGACACGTTGTATTCAAGGAAGGTGACGGGACTGATAAAGGCTTCTGTTTCGTAGCGAAGGGCGTTTTCGGGGGAAAGAGGCGGCATAAGAGCAGTGCCGGCAATGATGTCGTCTGCGGTCGGAGGCGCGATATCGGCACCTTGCGCGTTAAGGAACAGGCGCGCCAACACGTCGTGTCCCACATCAAGTGGATGAACGCGGTCGCCACAGATAAAACTCGGGTGTTCCCGTTCCTTCAACTGGGCAAGCAATTCTACCGTGGGGGTGCCAAGATCAATGAACTGTCTTAAATGATCGTTGCGGAAGGCAAATTGGTTTTCGAGGAACAAGTTGTGAAGCGCCTCTTGGCATCCTTTCAGTACAGGTGCGGGTGAATCGGA
>JAZSOK010000173.1:0-17521 GCA_045536865.1 Eubacteriales bacterium | reverse complement strand
CCTAAGACCGCTTGGCCTCCGACTTGTGAAATTATTGTAGATGCCTATGCGGACATTCCCGAAATCGTCAGAAAAACCGTTGAAGACATCGGCTACAACCGCGCTAAATACGGTTTTGACTGCCATACCTGCGCCGTGCTTACCTCCATTCACGAGCAATCACCCGATATTGCCTTGGGTGTTGACCGCTGTGCCGAGGCAAAGGCGGGCGAAATGACGGACGATTTGGATACGGGCGCAGGCGACCAAGGCCTCATGTTCGGTTATGCCTGTGACGAAACGCCCGAACTCATGCCGCTTCCCATATCCCTTGCACACAAGTTGGCACTTCGTTTGACGGAAGTGAGAAAGAATAAAACGTTGACGTATCTACGCCCCGACGGAAAAACGCAGGTCACCGTGGAATATCGTGACGGCACCCCCGCACGCGTTGATACCGTTGTTGTTTCGACACAACACAGTGACGACGTTACCCTCGACACCATTCGCGCGGACATCATCCGCGAGGTTATCGAGAAAACGGTGCCGTCCCACCTTTTGGACGGAGAAACGAAGATTTACGTCAATCCCACGGGCCGTTTTGTTGTCGGTGGACCGCAGGGCGATACGGGCTTGACGGGCAGAAAAATTATCGTCGATACATACGGTGGCTATTCCCGTCATGGCGGCGGTGCCTTTTCGGGTAAGGACCCGACGAAGGTTGACCGTTCCGCATCCTATGCCGCACGCTATTTGGCAAAGAATATCGTGAAGGCAGGCTTGGCAAAGCGTTGTGAGGTACAAATTGCCTATGCTATCGGTGTGGCTCGTCCCGTTTCTTTGATGGTTGATACCTTTGGAACAGGGAAGTTTTCCGATGAGGAAATTGCCGACCGTGTTGCAAATCTCGTGGATCTGCGCCCTGCCGCCATCATTCGCCGTTTCGACCTCCGCCGCCCGATTTATGCGGACTTTGCCGCATACGGTCATATGGGCCGCGAGGATCTTTCGGCACCTTGGGAAAAGACCGACTTGGTGGACGCGCTTCGCGCTTAAATTCGTTTGTCACAAAAACGCCCCCTTCTGCATATCCTGTTTATAGGAGATTCCGTGTCGATTGAAAAGTTTTGATGCGCGGAAACGGATGGGGGCGTTATGAATATCGATTGGATAGCAGTCATTATTTGCCTTTTAGCAGTGATAGGCCTTTATTTTCTTTTTTGTAAACTACTCGGTATCCTCGTAGGACACCGTTATACCGTCGCCCTTCGTGCAGAGGACTATCGCGATGAATACGAACTTCTCTCCGCTTGGCATGCGGCACAATTATCTGCCTCATCTTTGCGCGATACCGATGCTTTCCCCGTCGTTTTGATAGAGGGGAACGTCAGTCTGAAACTGTATAATTTGCTGCGCGAGGAAGGCGTTCTTCTCTATAAAAAAATGGATTGACGAAATCTAAAAGAAAGGATGTGCGAATAAGAAATGGACAACGCTCTTGATACCAATAACCATGGTGACGTTTCTTATTCGGGCACCATTGAAGAAGTTACGTATTATAACGAAGATACCTGTTATGCCGTTGTGGCACTTCTTTCCGAAGACGGAACGCTTGTTCCCGCCGTCGGAACAATGCCCTTTGTGACGGAAGGGGAGGATGCCACACTGTCGGGTACGTGGACGATGCACCCCGAATACGGCAGGCAACTTCTCGTGTTACGGTATGAAAAAATCATGCCGCACACAACCGCCGCAATTTTACGGTATCTTTCCTCCGGCAGTATCAAAGGCATAGGTAAGAAAACGGCGGCAAGACTTGTTGCGCGCTATGGAGAAAGCACCTTTGACGTGATTGAAAATCACCCCGAATGGTTGAGTGATATTAGCGGTATTTCCCCCAAAAAAGCGGCAGATATTCACAAAAGTTTTTGTGAACAGGATGCGCTTCGCAAAATTATGATGCTTGCCCCCGACCACATCTCACCGTTAATATCCATGCGTGCATACAAGCGTTGGGGGGGCCGTGCCGTCGATAAAATCGTCGAAAATCCCTATATACTTTGTGACGAGATATTCGGCGTTTCCTTTCTTGCCGCAGACGCACTTGCGACGGCGCTCGGTGGCGATCCTATTGCCGAAATGCGCTTACAAAGCGGTTTGACGTACATTTTGGATTATAACGCGCGCGCAAACGGTCACGCGTGTCTACCTGTCGATAAGTTGCTCTTGGCGGCAGAGGAAGCGCTTGACGCGCCACAGGCGGCAATCGTCGCGGCTTTGGATGCGGCTTTGGCAGACGGACAGCTTGTGCTTCATAAAAGCGAAGGCGAACAGTTTGTCTTTTCTCGCTCAATGGACAAAAAGGAAAAGTTTGTGGCGAAGCGCTTGCTTGAACTTGATCGTTGCGTGGCATCCTTTTCGACGGAAGATATTGAACGATTGGTTGAGCATGCAGAGCAAAGAAGCGGTCTTATTTATGCCACCTTACAACGCCGTGCCATTATGGAGTCCTTGACGGGCGGTGTTTTGATTGTCACAGGTGGCCCCGGCACGGGAAAAACGACACTTATTAAGGCAATGGTTTCCGTTTATAAATCTCTCGGTCTTCGTATGGCTTTGGTCGCACCAACGGGGCGCGCCGCTAAAAAAATGTCCGAGGCAACGGGAGAGGAGGCGCAGACACTACACCGTATGCTTGAAATGCAGCGTACGGAAACCACCGAGCCTATTTTCAGGCGTAACGAAGAAAATCCCCTTTCACAGGACGTCATCATCGTTGATGAGGCGTCTATGATTGATTTACCGCTAATGGATGCGCTTTTGCGTGCCACGCGCCGAGGAATGCGCTTTGTATTCATCGGTGATGCCGATCAACTCCCCTCCGTGGGGGCGGGCAACGTGCTTTGTGATCTCATTGAAAGCAACCGCTTTAACGTTGTGTGTCTGACGGAGATTTTTCGCCAGGCGAGCGAAAGTTTGATTATCACAAATGCACACCGTGTCAATGGCGGCAGTTTTCCCGAACTCCACGTGACCGATCGTGATTTTTTCTACTTAAACCGCCCCTATTCTCAAATTGTTTCGACCATCAGTCAATTGATAAACACGCGCTTGCCGCGCGCCTACGGTGAGGATATTCGTGAAAAAATCCAAGTCATTACACCGTCAAGAAAGGGACGTGCAGGCACGGAAGCATTAAACGTCATGCTTCAATCTTGCTTAAATCCCCCTTCACGCAAAAAACGCGAAATCCGCGCTCATGGAATGGTCTTTCGTGAGGGCGATAAGGTCATGCAGACCCGAAACAACTATGATGTTTCGTGGGAAAAGAACGGCGTGCAGGGAACGGGTGTTTTCAACGGAGATATCGGTATCATTACGCAAATCAATGAGGCGGACAAGCAGATATCCATCTTCTTTGACGACCGATTGGCGATTTATGAATTTGCAATGCTTGAAGATATTGATCTTGCGTACGCCATTTCCGTTCATAAAAGCCAAGGCTCCGAATATCCCGTCATCGTCCTTCCGCTTTATGATTGCCCCGAGCCTCTGCGAACGAGAAATCTTTTTTATACCGCCATTACACGCGCAAAGGAAATGGTTATCTTGGTAGGGGACGAGGGGATTGCAGAACAAATGGTTGAAAACAATCGCCACGTCATGCGTTATACCTTACTAAAAGAGCGCTTACAAAAATAATTTTCTAAAAAACGAGGGAACTGCCTTTTGGGCAGTCCCCTCGCCGTTTTTTATTTTGAGGCATCAATCTTTTTGAAAATAACGTTTTTGTCCGAAACCGTTGCAAGAACGGCATCACCGACCTTGACGGTGCCTTCAAGCATCGCGCCTGAAAGTGCATCTTCCACCAAATGGACAATGGCACGGCGAAGCGGTCTTGCACCGTATATCTGGTCAAATCCTTCCTTTGCAACCAAATCACATACGGAATCATCAATTTCAAGATGAATACCGATGGCATCCGTTCGTTCTTTGACGGAGTTGAGCATGAGCGAAGCGATTTGATGGATGTCTTTATCCGACAATTTTCCAAAAACGATAATCTCGTCTAAACGGTTCAAAAATTCGGGACGGAAGGTTTCCTTTAAGGCACTCATAACCGCCTCACGGCTCTTTTTGTCGGCATCATCCACACTTGAAGCCGTAAAGCCAAGACGCTTTGGTTCAACAATACTGCCTGCACCAACGTTAGACGTCATGATAATGACCGTGTTTTTGAAATCTACGCGACGTCCCTGCGAATCCGTGAGAATACCGTCTTCGAGAATTTGGAGTAAAATATTGAAGACGTCGGGGTGTGCCTTTTCAATTTCATCAAAAAGGACGACGGAGTAGGGCTTGCGTCTGATTTGCTCGGTTAGGTGACCGCCCTCCTCAAATCCCACGTAGCCGGGCGGCGAGCCAATGAGTTTGGAAACGCTGTGTTTTTCCATGTATTCCGACATGTCCACGCGTATCATTGCATTTTCGCTACCAAACATAACGTCGGCAAGCACCTTTGTCAACTCGGTTTTTCCGACACCAGTCGGTCCGAGAAAGATAAAGGAGCCGATGGGGCGCTTCGGGTCTTTCAGACCCATTCTGCCGCGCTTAATGGCACGGGCGACCGCCGTCACCGCTTCATCCTGACCAATGACTCTTGATTTTAAGATGTTATCGAGATTGGAAAGTTTTTGGCTTTCTTCTTCTGCCAGTCGTTTGACGGGAATACCCGTCCACGACGTGACAACGTCGGCAACGTCCTCCGCACTGACGGTCAAGGCGTTCTCCGAATGGCTCTTGTTCCATGCCTCACGTTGCTTTTCGTATTCTTCGCGGAGTTTTTTTCCTTCATCGCGCAATCTGGCGGCACCTTCAAAATCCTGACCTTGCACCGCCTCCTCCTTGTTGCGCTCGATTTCCTTTAATTTGTTTTCCATTTCCTGTAAATCTGTGGGGGAAGTGCTTTGCGTGATGCGAAGTTTGGAAGCGGCCTCGTCAATTAAATCAATCGCCTTGTCGGGTAAAAAGCGGTCGTTGATATAACGGCAGGAAAGTTTAACGGCGGCGTCAATGGCTTCGTCTGAAATTTTCAACTTGTGATGCGCTTCATACTTGTCACGCAAACCGAAAAGAATTTGGCAGGCTTCCTCGGGTGTCGGCTCACCGACCATGACCGATTGGAAACGGCGTTCAAGGGCACTGTCCTTTTCAATGTGTTTACGGTATTCTTCAATGGTCGTGGCGCCAATCAGTTGCATCTCTCCGCGCGCAAGGGCAGGCTTCAATATATTTGCCGCATCAACGGCACCTTCTGCCGCACCTGCGCCAACGATGGTGTGTATTTCGTCAATAAAGAGGATGATAGACGGCTTTTTGGAAACCTCTTCCATAACACCCTTTAATCGCTCTTCAAATTCACCGCGGTATTTTGCACCCGCGATCATAGAGGAGATATCAAGCGTGACAATCATCTTGTCGCGCAAGATCTCGGGAACGTTTCCGTCGGCAATGCGTTGTGCCAAACCTTCTACCACCGCCGTTTTACCAACCCCAGGCTCACCGATCAAGCAAGGGTTGTTTTTTGTGCGCCGTGATAAAATCTGAATGACACGTGACGTTTCATTGTCGCGCCCAATGATGGGATCGATTTTTCCTTTTTTAGCAAGGGCAGTCAGATCACGACCGTAACTTGCAAGCGTCGGGGTGGCAGAGAGAGTCGGTTGTTCTGCTTTTTTTCCATTACCCCCACGTCCTTCCTCGTGCGTATTGCCTTTGTCTAAAACTGCCTCGATATCCGTACGCAATTCGTTTGTGGGAATGCCAAAGGACTGCAAAAGACGAACCGCCACGCAGTCAGGCTCGCTTAAAATGGCCAAAAGCAAATGCTCCGTACCGATATAATTAGCGCCCAAGGCTTGCGATTCGCGCGCCGATTTTTCAATAATGGTTTTGGTGCGCGGCGTCATGTCGGCAGGGGAGACCTTGGTTTTGCTACCAAGACCTGCAAATTCGGCGACTGCATTTTGGGCTTTTTCACTTGTCACGCCGTGTGATGCAAGCACTTGCGCCGCAATGGAGTCTGCCTGAAAAATGAGCCCCAGAAGAACGTGCTCACTTCCTATATAGGTATGCCCCATGTCACCGGCTACGGTAAGGGCATAGTTTAATGCGTTTTGCGCTTTTTCTGTAAAACGATTTGCCATATGAAGGACCTACCTTTCTTATACTATATCTTTGCAAAAATCACGCTTATTCCGTGGCAGAAGCCTTTTTTCTTGAAGTGGTTGTTTTTTTCTGCGTACTACGCACGGAAGCGGCAATTTTCTTTTGAATTAAAACGGCACGGTTTTTGTCGCGGAGCATTTCTTTACTCAGTCCCGTATCTTCGGCAGAATAGCCCGACAGCGCCATTGTGGCGGGCATCACTTCAAATAAGAGTTCGTCTAAAAGTTCCGCTGACAGAGAAACGGTGTTGCCAATAGTCACGCCAAGACGGGCGGCAGTATACAGGGAGAGAAACTCGGCAGAGGAAATCAACCTTGCCGAACGGAGAATCCCCTCGGCGCGTTGCGCTTGGTCCATTATTCTTTCCAAATTTTCACCTGTCAGTGAACTGCGAAGTGCGCGCTCTTGCTCGGCGATTTGTGTGACGATCTCTTTGACCTTCGAAAGTGTTTCTTCCTCCGTGATACCAAGTGTCACTTGGTTGGAGATTTGATATAAAGCCCCGTCTGCCTTTGAGCCTTCACCGTACATGCCGCGAATCACAAGACCGATTTTTTGTAATTGTAAATTCAAAGCATCCATGCGCTTTGTCAAGGTTAAGAGAGGCAAGTGCATCATAACGGAAATACGCATGGCAGTACCGAGATTGGTGGGACAATGCGTGAGGTATCCCAGTTTCTCGTCAAAAGCGAAATGAAAATGCTCGTCAAGGAGGGCTTCCTCGTTCATGGCGGCTTCAAACGCTTCCTCTAATGCCAATCCGTTTTTGATGGATTGGATGCGGAAATGATCTTCTTCGCAAACCATAATGGCAATGCTTTTCTTGTCGGAACGAACAAGGAGGCGCGGCGCGCCCGACGTCGCAAATTCTCGACTGATATAATGGCGTTCGCAAAGGGAACTTGCCTCCGTTTGGGAGACGTCGCTCATGTCTAACAGTGAATAGTCTGCATTCTTTATCTCATCTTTATCGGATGTATACAGAGATTTTACGTCGGCAATGATTTTTTGTGCTTTTTCAGTGGACAATCGATTGGCAAAGGGATAGTCACGAAGATTGCGCGCCAAGCGGACGCGACTACTGACAATGACATCCTTTTCCTTTGCACCTTCATGATACCAATACATCTTCAAGTCCTCCTCACGCTTTCTTTTCAAGGTCTTTGATTTTGTCGCGCAATCGTGCCGCTTCTTCAAATTCTTGGGCGGCAATCGCCTCGTTTAATTTTGCTTTTAGTTCTTCCAGTTCTTTTTTCTTCTTGTTCTCACTTTGATGCGATGCGGGCTCACGTCCCGTGTGCGTTTGCGTGCCATGAATTGAGCGAAGCGTCGGTTGCAGTTCTTCTGCAAAAACCCGATAGCATTCGGCACACCCGACCTTGCCCGTGCGGCGCAAATCCCCTGTTGTCGCCAGGCATAAAGGACAACTCTTGCTTTTTCTGCCCGTGGCTATCGACGGCGCAAATAAAGAGCCGAACAGTGCGTCGATGCCCGAAAAGGGTGAGGCCTCTTTTTTGAAAAACAGGGAATCATCTTCCTTATGATTGCTTTTTTTCCACTCGGCAGCACATTCGGCGCAAAGGGCGCATTCGGATTTGCTTCCGTTGATCGTCTGCTCGTAATAAAAAACGGCAGGCTTTTTCTGACATTTTTGACATAAAATTTTCATGTGTACTTCCTTTCAGCCAAATGGGGTGGCAATGTTTTATAGAGTATTTTATTCCATTAAGGAGAGTAAAAGACGTCGAGCCATGTCTGCACGTACCGTTTCCTTCATTTCACGTGTTTGGAGGGAGGAGAAGGCGGCAGGGGAGAGAAGCGCGCCTATTACGTGCAGTTCTCGTTTTGTTATGCATTCGGCAAGGGATAAACGACGAAGAAGTTCAAGACACGCCCCCTCGTCCAAGCGGTCGCCGATCAGGTCAAGAAGTTCGGCGAGGTATTCGTTCTTGTGTAGCGCCTTTCGTACAATGCGGATGTATCCGCCGCCGCCACGCCTGCTCTCTATGATGTAACCGCGCTCGGGGGTAAAACGGGAGGTAATCACGTAGTTGATTTGGCTTGGCGCACAACCAAGTTGCTCCGCCATGTCGTTTCTTTTTAGGTCGATGGTTCCGCCGCTTTCTTCAATCAAGGTTTCTATCAATCTGGCAATTTGATCGGATATCAGCACAGAAATATACCATCCTTTCCGTCTTTCTTCTTTTACACCTACATTATACATTAAAGGTCAAAGAAAGTCAAAGTCTAAAAAGACAAACTAAAAGCAGGCATAACCGATTTGAAAGGATTATGCCCGCTTTTTCTCTGAATATCTCACGAAATTGAAATATTTCTCGCTTTTTTGTTTTTAATAAAAAATGATTATTAAGGTCACGTAAAATCTTCAAGAGTTCTTGAAAATTCAAAATGGGAAAAGAAATCGTCCTCACCGTTTTTCTTTCTTGCGGCCAAATACGCCTCGTAAAGTGCCGTCCACGTTAGAAAATCCGTGCGTCCCGTCGCAGGTAGTCCTTTCATATTTTGAAAGATGCGTATCGCGCGCCTCGTGCGTTCACCGTAAACGCCATCCACCACCAAATGAGGAATCGGCGTGTCGTCGGCATAGGATAATTCCAAAAGAAAGGTCTGTACCATGCGCGTGGCGGCCGTCCGATCGTTCAGATCATACATATCATGTTTCCTCTCTTGTCTTATTGCACCGTGTTTCCGGGGAACTGTCCGTTTGCAACACGGTTGCCTGTCGTAATATCCTCGTAAACGTCTGTGATTTGTTGCCAAAGAATAGGACCGACAACGCCGCTAACGCCTTGGGTGCCAAAACGGTTTTGAAAGGCAAGAACGGCCTCTTCCGTCCGATCACCGAAAGCGCCGTCAACGGTAACTGTTGGAATATCCGTATACGTGTTGGCAATGGCGTTCAGATATTCCTGTAAAATGGCAACGTCCTCACCCTCGGAGCCGTTCGCTAACGTTTGCCCCGGGAAAGGAATAATTTCATTTTCACGAAATTCAAGCGGAATGGAAGAAACAAAACCTAAATAGACGTTGTAAAGTCTATCCCACGTACTTTCGTCAACGACACCTGTTATAGGTAAGCCATAGGTTTCTTGGAACAAGCGCACGGCGTTTTCCGTGTTCGTACCGTATATGCCGTCAACCGTTACGCGCGGTAATGCAGGCACGAATTGTCCCACGTAGTCAAGATAATATTGCACGGCGCGCACACCGCCCACCCGAGAGCCAAGCGACAGTTCCTCGGGAAACTGTGAAATTTCCGAAGGTAAAAGCCCCTCTGAATTTAACTGTGCCAACCGCTTGACTGCCGTGTAAATATAAAGTATACGATACCATGTCGCCCGTCCGACAACACCGTCAACGGTTAAATTAAAGGTCCTTTGAAAGGCGCGCACCGCTTCCTCCGTATCCGTGCCGAAAAATCCGTCCGTTGGATATATTTTGGGAATGCTCGGAAAATTGGTGGATATACGGTTGAGGCGCACTTGAATATCCTGTACGTCGGGGCTTGAAAGCCCGAAACGCAAGGGAATTGACGGAACGCTTTCTTCAAAGTTTTGAACGGGAACGTTGCTCACAATATCAATGTCGTCACCGTAATAGTCCGTCAAAATATCGTACGGCCCAGCACCCGCCTCGGCAAGGTCAACGCTCCCCCATTGGGAAAGCCCGTCACAACGGACACGAATGCCGTCGCAGTAGGCGGTCAAAAGCGGCTCTACGAACCCCTGCCGCCGTACGTAACTGTCAAAAATATCATCGACAATTTGAGAAATGTTATCAAAAATATCGCGCTCATAGACAAACGATTGATCCGTTGCGGTTGAATTTGTAATATCAAAAGGGTATCCTTGACTTCTGTAAAATTCGGTAAAAATGCGATTGAGTGCAAATGAAATTTCGGCGTAAATATTTGCACGGATAGCGGCCTCCGGCCAAGTGGGGTAGATCTCACTTGAAGCCACGTTTTTTATGTAGTCGGGAAAGGGAATCGTCACGTTCGGTGCCGCTTGATTGGCAGGCCCTAAATGGACAACAATATTTTCGGGAATAATCGGTTGTTCGGGCATATCTTTATCTCCTTTAATCGTTTTCTCCGTCGCCGTTTTGCGTGCCGTCGTCAAGTAATAAACTGTTTTCCCGTTCTACTATCTCAACGGGTAAGATGGGTACGGTATTCTCACGGTCGTATGGGGCAAGGGGAATCATTTTGACTGTCTGAAAGGAGTTGACACCTGAAAAGATGGGGACGTTTTTGGCGTTGAAGGGATAGTAATTCGGGTGCGTAACGAGAATATCGTACACCGCATACGGCGGAATAACACTCGGTGTTTGTGATAGACTTTTTGGGGGTGTCGGCAGGCTTTGCCGTGCGGTCAGACCACCGTCGCCCGATATGAGTATAATGTCCTCTGAAAGATTGCCGTCACCTGCATCGGAGATTGTTACCACCGCCCCCACCAAGGGAAGTGCGCCGCCTGCCGTGAGTGTTTGTACCGTCAAGGCGCCGCTTTCACGCACGTCTTCGTTTCTACTTTCACTTGTATTCATGTCATCGTATCTCCTTCTTCTCCTTTTATCGTGATACTGACAGTATATGACAATAGCCGTTTTTTTGTGCGAAATGTGTCGAATGTGGTCACTTTGCCCGATGTTTCTGTTGAAATAAGTATTCTTTTGTGAAGAATTCTACTTGACAAGAACGTATAAAATCGCTATAATATTAGTGTGCATTTTTTTGAGCGCCGAATAATAAAAAAGAGGATGGAGAAAAGAGCATGAAGGATTCATTGTACGGAGAACTCAGTGTCATCGGCATGCGCGGTTGCGAGGAGTTTGTTACCGAGGTGGACAATTACTTAAAGGAATGGCGCCGTCATGACAGTGACGGAACGTTTTTGGTAGAGGCCACCTGCCCTCGCTTTGGTAGTGGAGAGGCAAAAGGTCTTCTTCATCAATCCCTTCGCGGTCACGACGTTTATATTATCAGCGACGTGTTTAATCACGGCGTGACTTACAAGATGTACGGTCAAACCGTTCCCATGAGTCCTGACGATCATTTTCAAGATCTCAAAAGAGTGATTGGTGCTATTGGCGGCAAGGCGCGCCGTATTTCCGTTGTGATGCCCATGCTTTATGAGGGACGCCAACATAAGCGTTCTTCGCGTGAGTCCTTAGACTGCGCTCTTGCTCTGCAAGAACTGATGTCTATGGGCGTTTCCAACTTCATCACCTTTGACGCGCACGATGCCCGTGTGCAAAATGCCATCCCCTTGAACGGCTTTGACAACGTTCGTTCCAGTTATCAAATGATCAAGGCGTTGGTCAAGACGTATCCCGATATCTCCTTTGATAAGGACGAGATCATGATCGTTTCTCCCGATGAGGGCGGCATGTCCAAATGTATGTACTATTCCTCGATGCTCGGCGTGGATCTCGGCATGTTCTATAAGCGCCGCAATTATTCCATCATCGTTGATGGCAAAAACCCCATTGAGGCGCATGAATACCTCGGTCGTGACCTGACAAACAAGGACGTGATCATCGTTGACGATATGATCTCCTCCGGTGAGTCTATCATTGACGTTGCTCTCCAATTAAAGGAGAAGGGCGCGCGCCGCATTTTCGTTTTTGCGACGTTCGGTCTTTTCTGCAACGGTCTTGAAACCATTGACAAAGCGTATGCCGATGGCGTCTTCACCAAGATTTTCACCACAAACCTCGTCTATCGCACACCTGAACTTTTGCAAAGAGAGTGGTACCGCGAGGTAAATATGTGCAAATATGTTGCATACATCATTGACACGCTCAACCACGACCAGACGATTAGCGGACTTTTGGATCACTCCAAGCGCATCCACCGTCTTTTGAAAAATTGCAAGCACACGGAAATTGAAATAAAGAAATAATAAAAAGCGGCGACAAATTCGTTTTCGAGTTTGTCGCCGCTTTTTTCGTTTTATCCATAAAATTAAGGCGGTGCATCAAGATAAGACGCACCGCCTTAAATTTAATGTAGTTATGCTTGTCGGCAAATAGGCAATAGATCCATCGCTGTTTCAACAATATAATCTGCCTTATATTCCAAAAATTCTTCACGGGAACCAAAGCCAAAGAGAACGGCGGCAACGTCCATACCGACGGCCTGTGCGCCGACGATGTCATGAAAACGATCCCCCACCATTAGCATGCGTGACGTATCGTTAAAGCCGCCCTCGTCCAAGGCGTAACGCAAAACGCTTTCTTTATTGTTTCGCGAACCGTCAAACGTCGCACCCGCTAAAAACGAGAAATAGGGCAGTAGCCCTTGCTCTTCTAAAATGACACGTGCAAAATCGGTGGGTTTGGATGTGGCAAGCCAAACGGTAAAGCCCTCTTTTTTTAGCGTGTCCAAAAGATTTGCAATGTCGGGATATAACACATGCTCGTGAATTCCCCTGTCACGATAGTATTCTCGGTAGGCAACTACTGCCTCATTGGCTTGGTCGTGGGACATATCGTAGTACGCACGAAAACTATCATAAAGCGGTGGCCCCAAAAATTTAAGCAACTTCTTTTTATCCCCTTCAATGATGCCGAATTTTTTAAGGGCGTAGGCTACCGAGTTCGTGACTCCCTTTGAGGAATCGACAATTGTGCCGTCAAGGTCAAATAAAATGTGCGAATATTTTCTGTTCATCATGATATAAGTATAGCATCTTTTACACATGATGTCAAGACGAGAAAAAACAAATAACCGCATTCTTTTAGGTTTATTTTATGGCAGAGAAGAGATGCTTATTAAAAATCAGAACAACTATTGACTTTGGAAGGAAAAAAGTGATATAATTAGGTAATAAAAATGATAGGAAAGGCGCGGCTTTCACTTTTTTGAGCCGTGAACTGACACCATGACAAACAAGGAACGTTTTATTGAAATTTATACAAGCAAAATCAAGCGCGAGGGGGCAGATAAACTGCTTGATTATTTGTCAAACGAAGCCCTCAGTGACTTTTTCCGCGCGCCTGCCAGTGCCCGTTATCATAGCGCAGTTGAGGGTGGGCTTGTCGAGCATAGTCTGTACGTCTATGACGCACTTGTTGACTATCTTTCCCGTCCTCGCGTGCAAAACGAATATCATCTTTCATATTCCGAGGAAACCATTGCCATTGCGGCGCTTCTTCACGACCTTTGCAAGGTCAATTGCTATAAAACCTCTATGCGTAACGTAAAAGATGAAAACGGAAAATGGACGTCCGTCCCCTATTTTGAATTTGATGATAAAATGCCGTACGGACACGGGGAAAAATCTGTTTACATCATATCGGGCTTTATGAAATTGACAAGAGACGAGGCATTTGCCATTCGCTATCACATGGGCTTTTCTACGACAGACGATCCGCGTAACGTGGGAAATGCACTTGAAATGTTTCCGCTTGCCACGGCGCTCTTCGTCGCGGATATGGAAGCAACCTATTTCATGGAGGGCAGTCGCGCTAAAAAGGTGTAAGTTGGCTGTACTTCGTGAAAAAAAGTCGGTTTTTTGCAAACCTTACGTATGTTTGACTTTTTTTGAAAGACAGTTGTGCGTAAACTGCACGGGTAAGGTGATTTTTCTGTGTTTTTTTGCCGCCATGGCTTGACACGGCGGCATGATTGTTTTACAATATATGGTAATTGAATTATTTGTTTTCAGTTTACTATTAACAAGGAGTTTGTCATGCTGATATTAAAAAACATTTCCAAGACATACGTAACGGGTGCAGAGTCTGTTCATGCGTTAAACGACGTATCCGTTGCCTTTCGTAAAAACGAATTTGTCTCGGTTTTAGGGCCGTCCGGATGCGGTAAAACAACGCTTTTGAATATTCTTGGCGGTCTTGACTGTTACAGTAACGGTGATTTAATTATCAACGGACGGCATACCTATGCCTATTCCGCACGCGATTGGGACACATATCGCAATCACTCTGTCGGATTTGTTTTTCAAAGTTACAATTTGATACCGCACCAAAGCGTGCTTGCAAACGTTGAATTGGCATTGACCATTTCGGGCGTTTCCCGTCATGAGCGCCGCCGCCGCGCCGTTGAAGTTCTTCGTCGCGTGGGACTTGGCGATCAACTGAAAAAGAAGCCGAACCAAATGTCGGGCGGTCAGATGCAACGCGTTGCTATCGCCCGCGCCCTTGTCAATAATCCCGAAATTCTTTTGGCAGACGAGCCGACAGGTGCGCTTGATACGGAAACAAGCGTACAGATCATGGAACTCTTGAAGGAAATAGCACATGACCGCCTGGTTGTCATGGTTACGCACAATCCCGAATTGGCAGAAACCTATTCCACACGTATTATTCGTCTGTTGGACGGTCGCATTGTCGGCGATACAAATCCCTACGACGTAAAGGATGCCGAGGAGGACGCCAAGGCTACGGTGAAGTCGGTAGAAAAGAAAAAGAAGAAAGCACCGTCCATGGCCTTCCGTACCGCACTTTCTCTCAGTTTTCGCAATTTGATGACCAAAAAGGCGCGTACCATTTTGACCGCCTTTGCAGGTAGTATCGGTATCATTGGTATCGCCTTGATTTTGGCAATTTCCAGTGGCATGAGTGCCTATATCACCTCCGTTGAGCAAGACACTCTCTCGTCCTATCCCTTGGTCATCAACAAGGAAACAACCGATACCGACGCCTTTTTAGCCGCCTTGGCGGATGAACGGAACGATCAGCACACCGTCGAAGAGGGCAAGGTTTATATCGATGATTCCATGTTCCGCATGATGCTCGCTTCGCAGAATAAGCGACCGAACAACTTAAAGGATTTCCGTAAATACCTCATTGACAACGCCGACACAGTGGATTTGGGAACGGTCCTTTATTCTTATCAAACGAACTTTGACGTTTTCCGTAAATATACGGACGAGGAACTTGCAAAGAAGGCAGAATCCAAGTTGCCGTATGACAGTGTTGTGCAGATAAGTCCCGACAACGTCCTTTCCAGTTTTATTACCTCCGACACGGCGTCCCTTATGGGGCAACTGACAGGGGCTAATCTGTTTCAAGAAATGGTCTATCTTGAAAACCCCGATTTGATTACCTCGCAATACGACCTCGTTAAAGGGCATTATCCCACGAGCGCCAATGAAATCGTATTGGTACTTGGCGAAAATAACGTGTTATCTCAGTATGCAGTTTATGCATTGGGACTTCGTGATATCACCGAGGTTTTCTTTGCCATGCAGAACCCGACAAACCACCAACCCATTGATATGGGGACGTACGATTTTTCGGATTTCTTGAACATGGAACTTACCTTGATGCCCGAGCATAACTTCTTTGTAAAGGGCGGTACGGTTGACGGCAACACCGTTTGGCATGACGTGCGCCACGCGGAAAACTACCTGCCCAGTCAATTCCTTGCAAGCAGTGAGGAAGAGGGCATTTCCTTGAAGGTGGTGGGCGTTATCCGTGCCAATGGGGAGGCAACCGTTGCATCGCTAAACGCACCCTTTGCCTATACCACCGATTTGACGAACTTGCTTTTGGAAAAGAGCAAGAATGCCGAAATTGTTCTTCAACAAAAGAACAATCCTACGGTCAACGTCTTTACGGGCACTTCTTTTCATAATGATATCGGGCGACTCTCCGCCGTTTCCCCCGATAAGATCGTAGAGCCGAATGCCCGCGAATATTTTTCGACTTTGAACAAAGCAGAACAAAAGTTCTTCTTTGACTCCTACACCACGCACGATTACCTTGCCGCCTATGATATGGCAGGTGGCATTGATATGGAAACGCCGAGTTCCATTTCCTTTATTCCGCGCGATTTCCATAATAAGCAAGTCATCAAGGAATTCATTGAAGACTATAACGAAAGTTGCCGCGCGGCAAACAGGGAAGCGGACGTCATTGCGTATTCCGATACCATGGAACTCCTTTTCTCCTCCGTTACCTTGATTATTGACGCCATCACGTGGGTGCTTGTCGCCTTTGTTGCCATCTCTCTTGTCGTTTCCTCGATTATGATTGGTATTATCACCTATATCTCCGTGCTTGAACGCACGAAGGAAATCGGCGTTTTGCGTAGCATCGGTGCTTCCCGCCGTGACGTTGCCAACGTATTTAATGCGGAAACGGCTCTTGTCGGCTTAACGTCGGGCGCTCTCGGCATTCTTGTATCGCTCCTCTTGCTTATTCCTATCAATATCATCATTGAGAATATTGGCGGCGTTTCAAATTTGGCATATCTTGCCCCCGGGTATGCAGTTTTCCTGATTCTCGTCAGTGTGGTGTTGACCATGGTTGCCGGTCTTTTCCCCGCCATGATCGCCTCCCGTAAGGACCCCGTGGTTGCCCTGCGTTCCGAATAATTTGACGACAACAAAGTAAAGGAAATTTGATTATGGCAAAAATTGCAATCATCACAGGCGCTTCAAGCGGTATCGGTAAAGAAACCGCATCTATTCTGGCGCGCCGCTTTGAAGTAGAGGAAATATGGTTGGTTGCGCGGCGTGAAAACCGCTTGCGCGATTTGGCGGCGGAAATTTCCGTTCATGCAACACCGCGATGCTTTGCCCTTGATTTGGCAAAGGCCGATGCCGTTGACACCATTATAGAGGCCATCCGCGAGGAGCATGCCGATATTACCTGGCTTGTCAATGCGGCAGGCTTCGGCAATCTCGGGCAGGTCAGTACCATCCCCGCAGATGCACAACTTTCGATGCTCGACGTCAACTGCCGTGCTTTGACCGCTCTGTGTGCGAAGGCATTGCCATTCATGGAAAAGGGCGCGCACATTGTCAATTTTGCAAGCGCCGCCGCCTTTTTACCGCAACCCGGTTTTGCCGTCTACGCGGCGACAAAATCGTATGTGCTCAGTTTTTCCCGTGCGCTTGCGCGTGAACTTTCCGCACGCGGTATTGTGGTGACTGCCGTTTGCCCCGGACCCGTTGAAACAGAGTTTTTTGACATTGCTGAAAAAACAGGACAAATCAAATTGTATAAAAAATTGATTATGGCAGATTGCCAAAAGGTTTGTCAAGGCACCGTCTTGGCGGCAGAAAAAGGGAAGGAAGTGTACGTTCCCACCTTTACGATGAAAGCGTTTCGCTTGCTGTGCGCCATGCCGCACAGTTTGCTTCTTCGCTTTGTAAAATAAAGATATCTGCATAAAAAACGAATAGAAGGGCATACTTTTGACATCAAATGAAAAGAGGTCATTGTATGTCAACTGCCGAAACAAAAGAAACAACCATTTCAAAGGACACGAAGTCGGAGGCCAAGCGGTCTTAGGAAGACAAACCAAATGATCAACTCCTTG
>JAZSOK010000067.1:0-6482 GCA_045536865.1 Eubacteriales bacterium | reverse complement strand
CAAATGTCAAGCCCTTTTTTCAAAAAAAGTAGAAATAAATTTGTTGAATTCATTTGCCTCGTGCAAAACGCGGATCGTTTTGGCCGCTTTCGTCATATAATCGCCATCACCCACGACGGATAGCGCCGTGCAAGCAAGACGTCTTTCAAATTAAGCGGGATACTCTTGATTTTTTTCTTTTTATATAGTAAAATAATTAGGGAAGTTCTTATAACTATTTTGGGCAACAGAATGGAGATTATCATGAAAAGACCGATTGCATTGTTGCTTGCACTCTCTTTGCTTTCTGTGCTTTCTCTTTTGTTGAGCGCTTGCCAAAGCGAATGCGTGCATACGTGGGACGAAGGCGTTGTGCGTGTGGCACCCTCATGTATGGAAGTGGGGATGAAACGAAAATCCTGCACGCAGTGCGGGGAGATGAAAACGGAGGTCCTGGCGGCAACGGGGCATTCATTTTCCGATGAGTGGAGTTATGACCGTACGCACCATTGGTATGCCGCTACATGCGCGCACGTGGATGAGGTCATCGAAAGGGAGGCGCACGATTTTTCATCGGGCGCGTGCATTTGCGGTGCAGGAGAGGGCATTTTGTTTGTCGATGAAAGCAAATGGGATACGCTTTTCACAGGGACGTATCTAAACCATTGCACGATACACGTTACACAAACCTCGGGAAATATTCACGGGGAGGTTTTTTGGCGCATCACCCCCGAAGCGATATATAAGCATATCGTGAGTGGCGCAAAAAGCCGAACGGGTTATTTCATACATAAAAATGATAAGTGGTATGAAATCTACAAGAATAACGGTGTTTGGGTAGGACAAGAAAGGGATATCAGCAGGATAGAGGATTACCGTTTGCAAGAAACACTTGTCTACTTCATCGGTGCGTATGACGATTTCTTTTACGATGAAGCGGAAAAATGCTATGTGGCAACCTCCTTTTCATTGAGCGCAGAGAACCCGAGCGAAAGGGCAGATATCGTCAAAATTTACGTAAAAGACAGTCGGCTCATTGAACTGCAAGTGACCATGAACGGCATTCATACCGTTTATACGCTTTCCCGTTTCGGCACCACCGTCGTTGACGATGTGCCAAGTTTTTCCTATCAATAAACGATTTTGACATGACCGAAAACAAGTCGGTAAAAAAGCGCGGCGATTTGCTAACGCCGCGCTTTTTACGTCAACGATAAATTTTCAAAAAGAGAAAAAGGAAAGACCTTTGGTAGCGGTGCGGTTGCCGTGACGCGCTTACCGCTTCTTGGGTGCGGAAAGGATAAAGTGTGGCAGAAAAGCCCGAGGGTACTATCGGCGCTTGCTTTGGCCGCACCGTATTTTCTATCGCCGTAGAGGGGATAACCGCGCGATGCAAACTGCACGCGGATCTGATGGGTGCGCCCTGTGTGCGGCGTGACCGAAACGAGGGCGAAGGACGTTTCGTCACGTACGGTTGTGGCAACGGTACGGTAACTTAAACGTGCCTCCTTGACACCGCGCCGCACTCTTTTAACAACGAACGTTTTGTTTCGGTTTTTGTCGTGGAAAAGAAGGTCCTGCCACGTGCCCTCCGCCTTGTCAAGTGCAAAGGGGACGACTGCATAATACGTTTTGTCAATTTGCCCGTTTGCGGCAAGTTGCGAGCATGCCGCCATTGCCTTTGCGTTTTTTGCTAACAAAAGCGCACCGCCAACCTCACGGTCCAATCGGTGAACGGGATGGGGCAAAGCCGTCAGTCCAAGGGTAGAAAAAAGCCTGTGTGGCAGATTTTTTTCACTTTCTGCGACCTCGGAAAGTTCTCCTATGTTTTTTTCTGCAATGAGGACGTCGCTATCTTCAAAAAGAATGGTCGGTGCTTCCATGACAATGCTCCTATATGACTAAATCAAAGGATGGGGTAGAGATACCGTTTCCTTTATCAGTATATCACATCACACAAAAAAAGAAAAGTACTTTTATAAAAAAGAAAGGTTGAAAGTCACCGTTTGCCGCCACCCCGTCAAGGAAAAATTAAAAATAAATCGAAAGAAACATAAAAAACATCTTGACAAAACGAAAAAAGTGTGCTAATATATACAAGTACGCGAAAGCGCCCCTGTAGCTCAGACGGTAGAGCACTTGACTTTTAATCAAGGTGTCCGGAGTTCGAATCTCCGCAGGAGCACCAAAAAGAGGGAAGGTTTGAGAAAGCCTCCCTCTTTTTTTGTCGCACAAAACGGCTTGCGTGGAAATGCGGCAAAAACTTTCTGATACGTAAATTCTATAAAGAAGCATTCGACAAATATTGAATTTTTCAAAAATTCGTGCTATAATGAATGTGTAGTAAAGTTTATCTTGGGCGGCTATTGTGATGGCAAAGGAGAACGGCGAAACATGACACTGCTGAGTGGAAACAATTTAATAAAATCATTTGCGGGCGAAACGCTTTTTGACAACGTTTCTTTCAGTGTGTTCGAAAATGATAAGATAGGTTTTGTCGGCGTAAACGGCGCAGGAAAATCCACCTTATTCAAAATGATTGCCGACGCGATGGATTACGATAGCGGTGATATTTTTAAGAGCAAGGAAACCAAGATAGGCTACCTTGAACAGTACGCCATCTCCGACGGCACCAAGACGATGATGGAAGAAATGTTGACCGTCTTTTCCGAGGTCATCCAAATTGAGGAAGAACTTGCAAAAATTCGCCTTGATATCGAGGGAAAAAAAGGCGACCTCTCTGCGCTTATCGCTCGCCAAGGTGCGTTAAACGAGCGTTTTCTTGCCCTTGACGGCACCTATTATCAATCCAAAATCAGAAGCGCGTTGATTGGCTTGGGTTTTTCAGAGGAGGACTTTTCAAGACCGCTTAACACCTTCTCTGGTGGTCAGAAAACCCGCGTTGCACTTTGCAAAATTCTATTATCCGACACCAATCTATTATTGC
The DNA here is from genome assembly GCA_045536865.1 of Eubacteriales bacterium. Lineage (GTDB taxonomy): Bacteria > Bacillota > Clostridia > Oscillospirales > CAG-272 > UBA1740. The sequence continues at coordinate 3,556 of JAZSOK010000067.1, read as the reverse complement.
TTGACGAGCCGACAAACCATCTTGATATTGATTCGGTTGAATGGCTTGAAAATTTTCTTTCAAATTATAAGGGCGCATTTATCGTCATCTCCCACGATAGATTTTTCCTTGACAAGGTGACGAATAAAACCTTCGTGCTTGAAAACAAGCACTTTCGTACGTATAACGGCAATTACAGTGCCTATATTGCACAGCGTGAAATCGAAAAACTCACGGAGGAACGCAGTTATACCCGAACGACGCGGGAAATTCACCGTCTTGAAGAGACGGTTGAAAAGCAAAAGGTCTGGAAAAAGAAGAAAAACAAAAAGACGCACACCGTGGACAATATGCTCAAAGCCATTGAAAGGCTTGAAGACAGTCTTGTCGTGCCCGAAAAGGACCCTGCCTCCATTCGCTTTAAGTTCAAGGCGTGTGCAGGCGGCGCACAAAACGTCCTCATCGCCGAAAATCTCGGCATGACGTTTGGGGAAAATCGTCTGTTTTCCTCTGTGAATATGCGTATCAAAAAGGGTGAAAAGGTCTTTTTGCTCGGGCCGAACGGATGCGGTAAAACAACGCTTATCAAAATCATTATGGATATCTATCGGCAAAGTTGTGGTGAATATAAGATCGGTGAGAATATCCACGTGGGCTACTACGACCAACTCAAAGAAAATTTGAGCCGTGAAAAGACGGTCATTGATGAGGTTTGGGACGAGTATCCTAACCTCACGCAGACGGAAATCAGGAGCGCACTGGCGATATTTTTGTTCTGTGGCGAGGATGTGTTCAAGGATATAAAATCGCTTTCGGGCGGAGAACTTGCGCGCGTGGAACTGACAAAACTCCTCCTCAAACAGGTGAATTTTCTCATCATGGACGAGCCGACAAACCATCTCGACATCTCCTCGCGAGAGGCGCTTGAAACGGCGCTTTCCGATTATGACGGTACCATGTTGATGGTTTCCCACGACCGATATTTTATCAACAAACTTGCGGATAAGATATTGTATCTCACCCCCGACGGTGTGATGGAATACGACGGAAATTATGACAATTTCCTTGCCGCCAAAAGGGAAGTAGCACCCGTGCAAAAGGAGGAGGCGGCGAGTGAGGAAAGAGGACGCGATTATAAAGAAAAAAAGCGCCTTGAAGCCCAAAAGCGAAAAACGCTGAACCGCTTTGCCAAGGTCGAGGAATTGATAGAGGAAACCGAAGGGAAAATCACGGTGCTTTCAAAGGAGTATGACAATCCCGAGATTGCCTCGGATTATCAAAAATTAGGTGACATAGCAAGTCAAATTGATTTGCTCCGCACCGAACTTGACGCCTATATGGAAGAATGGGAAACGTTACAGACGACCATTGATGAAATGGGCTACTATGCGTGAGCGTTTTGTAAAAGACCTCAAAATAAATGTTTGAAAAGGCTATACCGCAATGAATTATAAAGCATTGATCAAGTACATATCTGCATTACTTTTATTTGGACTAAACGGAGTGGTCGCAAGTCATATACCGCTAAACAGTTATGAGATCGTATTTTTACGAACACTGATCGGCAGTGCGCTACTCCTCCTCTTGTTCCTTCTCGGTCAAGGAAAATTTCATATCAAAGAACACAAGAAAGATGCGCTTTTCATTTTCCTGTCAGGTGTTGCAATGGGAACGAGTTGGATGTTTTTGTATGAGGCATATCAACAAATTGGTGTCAGTTTATCCTCCTTGCTTTACTATTGCGGCCCTGTCATTGTGATGATACTGTCACCGCTTTTATTCCGCGAAAAACTAACTGCCCCAAAACTGTTAGGATTTACAGTCGTCCTTGTCGGCGTTTTTCTTGTAAACGGCAACGTATTTGACGGCAATGGAAATACGTGGGGATTATTCTGCGGCGCAATGTCGGCAGTCACGTATTTTTTCATGGTCACACTGAACAAGCAAGCAAAAAACATCGGCGGAATGGAAAACGCCGTCATACAACTTATCGTGAGTTTTCTTTCGGTTGCCGTGTTCGTTTTGATAAAGCAAGGGGTTGCCATTCATGTACCGCTACATGCTTGGCCTTGGATTTTAATCCTTGGTGTTGTCAATACGGGCATAGGTTGTTATTTGTATTTTTCTCCGCTATCAAAATTGCCCGTTCAAACGGTGGCGATTTGCGGTTATTTAGAACTGTTGTCGGCGGTGGTTTTTGCCACGCTTTTGCTTTCTGAAAAAATGACCGTCATGCAAACGATTGGCGCGGTTTGTATTATTTTGGGCGCTATGATCGGTGAATTGGTAAAGCCGCGGAAAACGTAAATCCCAGTTGTCGGTAATGGGCAAAGACCGTGTGTACGATCTTGGTAACAAGAGAAAGGAGCATAGATAGAGGTGGACATCTTCAATTTCAAAAATAAAATCGTCGTGGTGACGGGTGGCGCACAAGGCATCGGTAAGTGTATTTGCGAGAAATTTAAGGAGGCAGGCGCGAAAGTCTGCATCATTGACCTCCTCGACAACGATTATTTCGTTGGCGATCTTGCGGATAAGAAAACCCTCGAACGCTTTGCAGAAAAGATCATCTCGGAGCACGGACACGTGGATTATCTCATCAATAATGCCGCGCCCAAGATGTGCGGAATTGCAAACGGCAGTTACGAGGATTTTGAATACGCATTAAAGGTAGGGGTGACGGCGCCCTTCTATCTATCAAAACTGTTTGCCCCTCACTTTGCGGACGGCGCCGCCATTGTGAATATCTCCTCCTCGCGCGACCGCATGAGCCAACCCGAAACCGAAAGTTATACGGCGGCAAAGGGCGGCATTTCCGCGCTTACCCACGCACTGTCCGTCAGTTTTTCGGGGAAGGTGCGCGTCAATTCTATATCGCCCGGTTGGATCGATAATGATTATACCGTTTACCGTGGTGCCGATGCCATACAACAACCGGCAGGGCGCGTTGGCGCCCCGCCCGACATCGCCAATATGGTACTGTATCTTTGTTCGGATATGGCAGGCTTTATTACGGGTGAAAACGTTTGTATTGACGGCGGTATGACAAAACAGATGATATACCACGGCGACTACGGTTGGCACTTGGAAAGCGAAAATGATTAAGCAGTTTGTGCGAAGATAGACCTTGCAATAAAATTTTAATATCAATCGTGCATCATGGAGGGAAAAACATGAGTAAAAAGGTAGTCGTTATTTCAACAAGCCTTCGGGCAAAGAGCAATTCGGACAGTCTTGCACGTCAATTTGTAGAAGGCGCCAAGGCGGCAGGACATGACGTCGAATACGTTTCCCTGTGCGGAAAGCAAATTGCATTTTGCAAGGGGTGTCTTGCTTGTCAAAAGACGGGGCGTTGTGTCATCAGTGACGATGCCATAGATATTGCAGAAAAGGTGCTTAACGCAGAGGTCGTCGTTTTTGCAACGCCGATTTATTATTACGAGATGGCAGGGCAGATGAAAACGCTCCTTGACCGCATGAATTCCATGTACCCGAAGGATTATCAATTCAGAGATATTTATATGCTCTCAACTGCCGCCGAGGATGAAGAATACGTTCCCGAGAAGTCGGATCGTAG
>JAZSOK010000156.1:0-14013 GCA_045536865.1 Eubacteriales bacterium | reverse complement strand
TGGCCTCCGACTTGTCCTCTCACGGCGTACGCATTAGAAAAAACATGTATATTTTGAAGTTCCGCGCCTTTGATGATTCGGGAAGTGTTGAGGTCGTCTTTTTCAACATGCCCTATTTGCGCGACGTCTTTTCCGTTGGCGAAACGTACCGCTTTTACGGCCGTTTAAGCGAGGTCAAAAGAGGGCGCTTTCAGTTAATTGCACCTAAATTTGAGCCTTATAAGGAGGGGGACGTTCTCCCTGCCATCGTTCCTATATACCGCGCCCTTGACGGTATTCCCGAAAAAACGCTCATTGCTTCGATAAGAGGCGCCCTTTCCATAGTTTTACCGCATTTGGAGGATCCACTCCCCGAAGATGTTCGGCGGCGTTATCATTTGCAGACACTATCAAATGCACTGTGCGAAATTCACTTCCCCAAAAGCGAAGAGGGGCTTTCCGAAGCGCTTCGCCGCATGGTTTTTACCGAACTTTTCTGTTTTGCAATCGGGCTTGCGCGTTTGCGACAGTCCGAAAAAGAATACGCACTCCCCGCGCTTGCCGATGGCGATTTATTCCCCTTTTTGAACGCGCTCCCCTATCGCTTGACCATGGCGCAAGAGCGCGCCGTCAATGATTTTAAACGTGATATCATCGGCGATGGCACTCAAACGAAAAACACGGTTAAAGCAATGACACGCATCCTTATCGGGGACGTCGGGAGCGGAAAAACCGTTGCGGCCGCCGCCGCCATGTATTTGGTTGCCAAAAACGGTTTTCAATCTGTCATGATGGTGCCGACGGAAATTCTTGCCCGTCAACATTTTGACGATCTGTCGCCTCTTTTTTCATCGCTCGGCATTCGTACCGCACTCTTGACAGGCTCGATGAAAAAAAGAGAAAAAGATGCGGTTTATCGCGCGTTATCCCTTGATTTTGACGACAAAGACGCCATAGATATTTTAATCGGCACGCATGCCGTCTTAAATGAGCAGGTCGTATTACCCCGTCTGTTACTCACCGTTACGGACGAGCAACATCGCTTTGGCATCATGCAAAGAGCGACACTGCGCGAAAAAAATTCCGCGTCGCACCTCCTTGTTATGAGCGCCACGCCCATTCCCCGAACGCTCGCGCTTGCCATGTACGGCGACTTGGACGTTTCGCACATTGACGAGATCCCCCCGGGGCGCTCCCCTGTTGAGACCTTTTTGGTTGATTCAAGTTACCGTGAGCGTCTCAACGGATTTATTGAGAAAAACGTGGCGGCGGGCGGGCAGGTCTATATCGTTTGTCCCTCGATTGATGAAGAAGACGATGCCCTCGGTACGATGACCGATCCTACGAAGAAAAAAATCTCATCCATGCCCCCCTTGAAGGCGGCGGTGTCCTATGCAGACGAACTTGCAAACAACGTCTTTCCCACTCGGCGCGTTGCTTTCCTACACGGCAAAATGAAAAGCGCCGAGCGCGATTCCGTCATGCAAAGTTTTGCTGCGGGCGAGATTGATATTCTCGTGTCCACCACCGTTATCGAAGTGGGTGTCAACGTCCCGAATGCCTGCCTCATGATTATCGAAAACGCGGAGCGCTTCGGACTGTCGCAACTTCATCAACTGCGCGGACGCGTGGGGCGCGGTCAAAGACAGTCCTACTGCATCCTTCTATCCGACATGAAGGGTGGCACCGCCGAAGAGCGCCTTCGCACGCTCTGCCGTGAGCGTGACGGCTATAAAATCGCCGAGGCCGACCTCGCCAAGCGAGGTCCCGGTGACTTCTTTGCCTCTGCTTCAAGCGGTCTATTGCGGCAAAGCGGTGACATTCCTCTCCATTTCATTGGTCTTTGCGATGATAGCAGTCTTATGCATGACGCTTTCTCTGCCGCCAAGGAAATTATCAAAAACGATACTTATTTGGAGGCAGACAAAAACAAACTGCTATTAAAAGAAGTCAACCGTCTTTTTGAGTCCCACCAAAGCACGCTTTCGTAAACCGATAAAGATTTTTACAAAAAGAGCCGCACATATCTGAAAGGAGCATTTATGCCTTATCAACCATTAGCAGACCGCATGCGTCCAAGTTCACTTGACGACATGGTCGGACAAGCCCATCTCTTTGGTCCGCGCGGTATTCTGCGCCGCTTGATTGAAAACAACCGTTTCCCCAATATGATTTTTTGCGGTCCTCCCGGTACTGGAAAAACGACCGCCGCAGTGATTATATCCAAAGAATCGGGGCTTCCTTTTCATCGTTTGAATGCCACGAGTTGCACCCTTTCCGACGTGAAAGCGGTGATTCAAGAATCCTCCCAACTTTTTGGCACGGAGGGCGTTCTTCTCTACCTTGATGAAATTCAATATTTCAACCGCAAACAACAACAATCCCTTTTGGAATGTCTGGAAAGCGGCCGTGTCACGCTCATTGCATCGACAACGGAAAATCCGTACTACGTTTTGCATAGCGCCCTCATATCGCGCTCTGCCGTCTTTGAATTTCACCCCGTCACCCCTGACGATTGCATACCGACCATCAAAAAAGGTTTATGTCTTCTTTCCTCTGAAACAAATCGCACGGTAACTGCATCCGATGAGGTTGTGAAAAAGATTGCCGAAGCAGGTGGGGGCGACGTTCGTCGCAGTCTTGGTATATTGGAAAACGCCTTTTTTGCCTCAGAAGATGCCATCACTCCTGAATTATTAAAAGAACTTCTTCCCTCCTATGCAGGCGCTTTTGACCGCGCAGGCGACGTTCATTACGATTTACTGTCCTGCCTGCAAAAATCCATTCGCGGCTCAGATCCCGATGCCGCCATGTTTTACCTTGCAAAATTACTTTCAGGCGGCGACCTCCTTTCCGCTTGCCGCCGTTTGCTTGTGATCGCCTCCGAAGACGTGGGCATGGCGTATCCGATGGCACCCCTCATTGTCCATTCCTGCGTTGAAGCCGCCAAGCAACTTGGGCTTCCCGAGGCCGTCATTCCTCTTGCCCATGCAGCGGCTGTATTGGCAACTGCCCCCAAATCGAACGCCGCATATCTCGCCTATCACCGTGCGGAAGAGGACGTACGGCGCGGTGCAGGCAACCTTATTCCCAAGCATTTGCAGTCCCCGAAGTTTCAAGGGTATCTTTATCCGCACGATTATAAAAATCATTACGTCAAGCAACAATATTTGCCAAACGACTTGAAGGACCAAACGTACTTTACTTTTGGCACGAGCAAATTTGAGCAAAATGCAAAAGCATATTTTGACATGCTCCGTGCGGAAAACACGCCCGATAAACAATCGTAAGTCCCACTTCCCGTACCGTATTTTCAAAGGACAAATCAATAAAGACAGAGAGAGGTTGTCACCATGTTGGAAAAGCCGCAAAAAAGCTTCTTTTACAGACGCCCTCTCTGTCTTTCTTTATGTCTTGGCTTGCTCTTCTTTGCCCTCTCGATTGTGCTCCCCGCCTTCATCAAGCCTATCCTTGCTATCATTTTGTTTTCCCTTGCCGTTTTCTTCTTCATCCTCTCGTTTGTCTTATTAAAGAGGCACGCAATCCCACAGTACCCACGGCGCCTACGCCGTCTGGCGCTCACCTGTCTTCTCTGTTTTCTGCCACTTCTATTAACTTACTTTCAAATAGATACCGTTTTGACCAAGACACCGAAAGAAAGTGCCGTATATACCTGTCAAATTGAAGGTATTATTTCGAAATCGGAAAACGCCACCGTCTGTCGTGTGGATATAAAGGACGTTACGTTTTACGAAAACGGCGAAAAGGTGAAAAAGAAAACCGACTTTTCGGCACAACTTTCACTTTTTACAAAAGGAGAATACTGCATCGGTGATGTCTTTGTCTGCCGCACGCGTCTTACGCCTGCAACCGAGGCGGACTACGGCTCTTTTCTGCTTTCCGAGGGATGCTTCTTCACCTCGGATTACGTTTCCATACTCTCCTATGAATCCTTATCCACCAAAAACGCAAGTAATACTTCAAAGAACGAAGTCGAGCATGAACTAAAACAGTTATATAAAGACAACGTCAATCACGAAACGGCTTCATTTTTGTCTGCATTTCTTTTGGGAGATACAGATGATTTTTCACCGCGGACCGCGTTAGACTTCCGCCGATTGGGACTCTCCCATCTTTCCGCCGTCAGTGGCTTAAACGTCACCTTGCTCATCTGTTTTTTAGAACTGCTTTTACGCCGTCTGTTTGTCCCGCGCAATATCCGTCTGCTTATCTCATGCTTCGCCCTTGTCTTTTACCTTTGGCTTGTTGGCTTCGCCGCCTCTGCCGTGCGCGCAGGTATTATGCAACTGGTCGTGATCTTTGCCTTTTTCAGACGCGGGCAGTATGATTCGGTGACCGCTTTGGCATTTGTGGCGTACGTTATGTGTCTTTTCGTGCCGCTTTGTATTTTTTCTGCATCATACTGGCTATCCGTCACCGCTACGGCAGGCATTCTTATTGTCGTTGAACGGAGAATGCAAGAGGACCATACGCCCTTACGAACGAAACTGCAAGAAACCCTTTCCAAAAACCATTATTCCCTTGCTTATCGCCTGTTTTGCAGTTTTCTCATTCTTTGCCGCACCCTTCTTTCTTACGTGTATCTTTCTCTTTTGATCAGTTTTGGTGCCGTCATTGCCACACTCCCCATCATCATCTTTCTTTACGGCGCGTTATCGCCTCTATCCCCCATTGCAACGCTTCTCTGCACGCCTTTCGTTCAAATTCTCCTTTACGGTGCCGCGCTCTTTCCTCTGCTTTTCTTTTTATCGCCGTTCACTTGGCTACTTGAACTCACCGCGTCGTTTATGTGTTCACTCATTCATTGGTTGTCAAAGCCAACTTTTGCTTATTTGTACGCGAAGGACCCTCTCTTTCTCGGTGCCGTTATTCTCTTGGTTATTCTCATCCTCATCGTCGTTCTTTTGCCTAAACGCATCCCTCTTGTAACGGGTGCGCTCGTTTTAGGATTTTTCGTCTTTTCAACTGTCTTTTTCACCCTGCAATACAACCGTAACCACGACGAAACGCTTCTTATGTATCAACCGAAAACCTCATCGGCTTCACTTGCCGTCCGTATTGAAAACGATCTTACGCTCATTGATATATCTAACGGCCAATCTGCTTTTACGGGTGCAACCCACGCTATTACCGACCAAGCAGAAACGTTTATCATCGACAACTACGTTGTCACAAATTATGATACAAAACTCCTTTATCGCTTGCGCTCCGTTTCTTCCAATTATCAGATAAAACGGATTTACATCCCGATAACAAAGCAAGTTGAGGACGAAAGCATCGCAAAGAAAATCGAAGAACACTGTCGCGATATGGATATTTCCTGTCACTTTTATCATCAGGACGAACCATTATCCATAAATGATGACGTCACCTTCTCAAAAAGCCAATATCTCAATGCACAAAATGATGATAGTTCTATTGCCATGCTTGACGTGTACGACACAAAGATAACGTGTCTTTCTGCCAACAGACTAACGCCTTTGCCCGACCGCGCCATTGTGCATTTGCTCTTATCTTCCGACGTTGTCGTCGTCCAAAACATGAAGACGGAACTTTTATCCCCTTCATGGTCAGGCTTTTTCCCCCCACGCACCGACATTGTTTTTGATGGGATCAGCACGCAAAAAGACATGAAGGAAACTAACGACACCTTGTCGCACGAGGGAAAGATATACTATCCTAAAAAAGAACTTTTTCACATGCAAATACACGAATAAAAAACGGGGATTTTCGAAAAACGACAATCTTCGTTTAACAGTTCATGTTTTATCAGTACTTAGTGGTTGCTCTGATTCTGCTGACTCTAGCTCTGCTGGTTCTGATTTTTCTGATTCTGCTGATTTTGGCTCTGGTTCTGATTTTGGTTCTGGTTCTGATTCTGATTCTGGTTCTGCTGGTTCTGGCTCTGACGGAAGTTATTCTGTTCCATGGTTCATACTTTCTCCCTGCCCTAAAAATTTTACGGATGTCAGCAGGGGTGACACCGTACATCCTTTATAGGACAAAATAAGTATGCATCAAAAAGAGAATTTTTATCCCTCGCCGCTTTTACAATATTTTACCAACAATTAAAAGAAGGCAACAAATCAACTTTTTTCGGTAAATGATTGCATTTCCCCTCAACATGTGATATAATGAGAGAAAGAAAAGATAAGTCGCATAAAACTTGTCTACGTGAAAAATAGACTTAATTCACATATCATCACGCAATTTGAAAGAAAGGATTTCTTCAATGAGTGTCATCATCGGTATTGACGTGGGAGGAAGCATCACGAAAATCGTCGGCTTCAACAAAGAAAGCGGCAAATTATTGCCCCCGCAATTTGTGCGCGCTACCGATCCCGTCACCTCGGTGTACGGGGCTTTTGGAAAATTCACCTCGGAAAACGCCCTTGCTTTGCCCGACGTGGAGCGCATTTTTATGACGGGTGTCGGCGCTTCTTATATCAACGACAGTATTTACTCTTTGCCCTGCCGTTATGTAAAGGAGTTTGACAGTACGGGACGCGGCGGCTTGTATATTTCCTCGCTCGACCGCGCGGTCGTTGTCAGTATGGGCACGGGAACTGCCGTTGTCTATGCAGAAAAGGGCAAAAAGCCGACTTATCTCGGCGGTACAGGCGTCGGCGGCGGTACCATTATGGGACTTTCCAAAAAACTCTTAAACATTGAGGTCATCGACCATTTGCAGGATTTAGCGGATCAGGGTGACTTATCAAAGGTAGATTTGCGCGTAGGCGATATTACCGACCCACGCCGCGATACAGGTCTTGGTGCCGATATCACCGCCGCAAACTTCGGCCGCATTAGCGACATTGCATCCAAATCAGACATTGCACTCGGCATTATCAATATGGTTTTTGAAACCGTGGCTATGGTGTCCTTGTTCGCGGCACGGAGTTATCAATGCAAGGACATTGTCCTGACGGGGCAATTGAGTTGTGTTCGTTACGCGGAGGAAATCTTCCCTCGCTTGTCCGATATGTTCGGTGTGAATTTTATCATCCCCTCATATTCCCGTTTTGCAACCGTTATCGGCACGGCGTTGACAGGCTTTGAGCATGCGGAAAGCATTGATGTTTCCGCCTCGTAACCCAGTTGACAGACTACAAAAAAGACTGACGAAAATTTTCGTCAGTCTTTTTTTATGAAAAAACAATTTTTAAATGTTTCTTACTCTTTTGTCATTTTTGCCGCAGTCAAGGTGTTTTCCAAAAGCATGGTAATCGTCATAGGACCAACGCCACCGGGTACGGGTGTGATGGCATATGCGTGCGGTGCGACACGGTCAAAAGCAACGTCACCCACCAATTTTCCGTCCGCAGAGCGGTTGATGCCAACGTCAATGACGACGGCGCCTTCCTTCACCATATCCTCCGTTACAAAACGCGCCTTCCCGACTGCCGCCACCAAAATATCTGCACGCCGTGTCACTTCTGCCAGGTTTTTTGTCCGAGAATGGCAGACTGTCACCGTGCCGTTTCGTTCAAGAAGCAAGAGCGCTTGCGGCTTACCCACGATGTTACTTCTGCCGATGACAACGCATTCCTTGCCTTCGATATCAATGTTGTAGGCATCTAAAAGTGCCATGACGCCTGCGGGCGTGCAAGGCAAAAAGCGGTAATCCCCAATCATAATATGCCCGACGTTTTCGGGATGAAAAGCATCAACGTCCTTGGTGGGACGGATGGCATTGATGATTTTTTTCTCATCAATATGGCGCGGCAAAGGAAGTTGGACAAGAATACCGTGAAGACGCTCATCCTCATTCATGCGTGCAATGACCGCAAGCAATACCTCCTCCGTTGTAGATGCCTCCATGCGGCACACCTCGGAGTACATGCCCGCCTCCGTGCAAGCCTTATGCTTATTGCGTACATACACCGCCGATGCGGGATCGTCACCAACAATAATTACGGCAAGACCGGGGGTTACGCCCGTCTTTTCCTTAAAAGCCTTTACTTCCTCGGCAATGCGCGTGCGATGAGCAAGGGATACCGCCTTGCCGTCAATTAAAATAGCCATGTGTTTTCCTCCGTATATCATCCGTTATTTTTTAGAAATATCAAGCAAAGTATCGTCTTTTTTGCCCTTGATTGCAAAGTAGATAAGCAATGTAGCAGATAAGGCAAAGAAGAAAAAGCCGACAAGAACAGAAATTTTCGTGAACCACGCGTGATACGAGCAGATATAGAGGCTATCCGTTCTCAAAAGTTCAATAAACATCCGTCCAAAACCGTACCATCCAAACGTGCCAAGCATGATTTGACCGTTATAACGGCGATGACGGAAAAGAAAATGAAGAAGAATAAAGCCCGATAGTGTCCAAAGAGATTCGTAAAGGAAGGTCGGATGTACAAAAATCGCACCCTCACCACTACCAATTCCCATACGCCACGGCAACGTCGTTTCAGAGCCGAACGCCTCTCCGTTGACAAAATTTCCCCATCTGCCAATGGCCTGTCCAATGAAAACGGCAGGGGCGATGATGTCTGCCAACTGTAAGAAGTTGAGTTTTTTGATTTTCGCCATGACGAGCAAGGCAACGGCACCTGCAATAATTCCGCCGTAAATACCAAGACCGCCTTCCCAAATCTTAAAGACGTCCCAAAAACTGTCGTAATGGTCGAGGGACGTTAGGACGTAGTAAAGCCGCGCGCCGACGACGCCCGACATGACCAACGCCAATGCCAAATCAAGAATGGTATCAGGTGAAATGTTTTGTCTTTTTGCACGCCACATGACGTACAAAACCGTTAAAATGATACCCGTTACAATGATCAGTCCGTACCATGCCACCTTTACGTTTCCAAAACGAAGGGCAATTTTGGACATGGTGAATTCACCGATGCCAAGTCCCGGAAAAGATACAGTTGTCATATGAGTAGTTTTCCTTTCGTATGTTTATCAAGGTTTATTTTTTCGTCCGACGCGTCAAGCGGGTAAACGATGGACACCGTGCAGTTCTCTACCAAAAAGACCTCGCGGATAAACGACACCCATTCCTCATAGGTAATACGGAGAATGCTATCACCGACGCAAAGAAGCGGTACACCCGTAAAATAGTCATCGAGTATTTCTTCCGCAATCTCCTCCGTACTGTCAAACAGGCGCACGTAATCCGCATATGCACAACGCTTTAACCGTTCAAAAACGTCTTGGCTCGGTGGGTTTTGGCACCCATCTGTCAACGTCCTTTTTACCTCATCGATCACAATCTCGGGGGAGGCGGTTTCGGCGGCAATCAAGGCATATGCACAACCAACCTCATCCGCGTAATCCGCACTGAACCCGTCGTGTAATAGTCCCCTTTTTTGCAAGGATTCAAAAAGAAGGCTTTCTTGCCCGAAAAAGGCATTGAGCGTCATGTCCGCCAAAATATGCCGAATGGACATACGCTCCTCATCCACGGGGAACGCCCTATCCTTAATACCGATTTCCAAAACGGGCTTTGCCACCGCCATGCGCCATTCTTCCTTTGCACGGGAAACGGGAAAACGATCCGCGTCGGGGGGTGTCACGCAAAGAGCCTCCCTTTCCGTTTTTTCGGCAAAAACCTTATCCAAAATAGCACTGACCTCTTCTATTGTCATCTTCCCCGAAAGCGACAGAACCATGCGCTCAGGCGTATAAAAACTTTTGTGGCAAAGATAAAGCCAATCGGGTGTAATCTCGGCAATAGATTCCTCCGTGCCGCAAATGGCCTCCCGTACCGCATGCTTTTCAAAAAGACTGCTCATCACGCTACGATAAAGACGTGAGGGGGCTTGGTCCTCTCCTGCGCGGATTTCCTGGCGAATAATTTCGCGCTCACGACGCATCCCAGCCTCCGAAAAGACGGGCGTTGTGACCATGCGTAAAAGGATTTCCAACGATTCACTAAAATGTGCGGTGCAACTGAAAAGATAAGAAGTGCGTGAATACGTCGTGTAGGCGTTAGCATTTGCACCAAGCGCGGCGAACATTTCAAAGGCATCCTTGCCGTCTGGCATGGTGAACAATTGATGTTCGAGAAAATGGGCAACACCCGAAGGTGCCGTATAACTTTTCCCTTGTATAGAAAAAGTGCGATGCATGGAGCCGAAATTCACAGATAACACGGCGTAATCGGTGATAAAGGGTTTGGGTACCAAATAAACGGTCAGTCCGCTTTTATGGGTAAACCTGTAACACCCTTCTCCTATGGCGCGATTTTCGGAAAAAGAAACGTTAGTCATCGCCTTCCTCCTCCAAACAATCTCCTGTTGCATGTAAAAAATAAACGGTATGCAAAGAAAGGGAGCGCGCAGCGCGTGCCACCTCTTTTTTGGAAACGGCCTCGATAGCCGCCAACTGTCCTGTCAAGTCGGAAGCATCGCCCTCCTTTTCAGACAAACCGAGTAAATGCCGCCGAAGCATACGAAGTTCCAAACTGTCGGGGGTGTCCTCTAAACTTTTTAACGTACTGCAAATACCGATCTTTGCCGCCTCAAATTCCGATGAGGAAAAACGGCCTCTTCCAATTTGCCGTACCTGTGCCATCATGGCGCGCTCCGCCTCGGCACATCTATCATTGTCTATCCCTGCGATAAGAAAAACTTGACCTCTGAAAGGATCGTGCGATGCCGAGCAGGAATAGCAAAGACCTCTTGCCTCTCGCACGCGCATAAACAGTTTTGAAACGGGCGAATACGCCAAAACCTCCAACATGACGGCAAAAGCCGCGTCATCTGCCGAAGAGTGAACGGTGGGATACGTCAATCCAAGCACCAAACGACCCTGTTTGGCACTCATCTTTTCCGTCACACGGTTCGGCAAAGTAATTTTGGTTTTTTTGCCGCTTATAGCCGCAGTTGTTATTGGTGCATGATATTCTTTTCTTGCACGGAGAAGAAATTGTAAGGCTTCTTTGACCCGAACGTTCGATGCCTGCCCCTCAAAATAGCATTCAATACGCGCTATGCGGAACAAATCCTCATATGCCGAAATAAGCGCTTCGTCACGCACGGAAAGAATATCTTCTTCTTTACCGTATGGCAAATCGGCGGCAAGTTCCCCTTCGCACATGTGGGCGCGACAACGGGAAAGCGCATACGCAGATTTTTTATTTACCAGTGAACGAACTGCATCCGCCAAGGCGGTTTTTCGTAAGGAAACGTAATCGTCAGAAAAACCACCGTCCACCTGTAAAGGACGGCAAAGAAGTTCAAAAAGAAAGGCGGACACGTCTGCAAGAAGGCTCTGTTTATCGGGCAAATAGGGTGCGGCGAGCATATCTACGGAAAATGAAAGCACCTTATGATCTCCCATGTGATATTGGCAAACGGACAAAGACGTGTCATACATCTCTTGCAAACGGCAGGCAAGCACGCGCGGTGAGGGATAGGCGCGGCACCCCATACGCAAAACCTCGGGCAAAAGACTGTATACCGCTAAATTTTCCTTTTTAAGCGGTAAAATGAAATATAACGTTAAATTATCTGTCTTAAATCTGTCCGTATTGGCAAAATTTAAGTATATTCCTTCTCCAAGATATTCGCGGCTGAAATTCATACGTAAAAGCCCTCAGTTCTACCTCTTAATAATAGAAAAATCCCCTAAAATAACCATTAAAAATATACTCAAATATTATACACTCTTTTTGCCTTTATGTCAAGAAATTGAGAAAAAAACATTGACGTGCATGCATTCACTTCAAGGTCTATTGACAAGAAATAAAAATTTTTATATAATTCTTACAAGAAGAACTATGCTAACGGAGGAGAAATCCATGAATAAAAATGATGCAAATAAAGTACTGCTTTCCATGGCCGACCAGGCGAGAAAGCGCGCTTACGCCCCCTATTCCCACTTTGCCGTGGGTGCCGCGCTCATGACGGCAGACGGAACGGTTTTCACAGGATGCAATATTGAAAACGCCTCCTTCGGGGCAACCGTTTGTGCAGAACGCACGGCACTTTTTAAGGCACTTTCGGAAGGTCGCACCGATTTTGTCGCGTTAGCCATAGTCGGCAGAAAAAAAGGAAGCACGTCGGCACCTATTTGCGCCCCGTGCGGAATCTGCCGACAAGTATTGTCCGAATTTTGCAAAAAAGACTTCCCTATTTTCATGTCAGGCGACGGCGAAAGTTACCAAAAAACGACGCTTGGTGAGTTGCTTCCCTTTGCTTTTGGAGGTGATAATTTATAAGAATGTATGATATTATCAAAAAGAAAAGAGACGGTTACCCTTTAACAAAAGAGGAAATTTCTTTTTTCGTTGACGGTTACACAAAAGGAGACATTCCCGACGAGCAAGCATCGGCGCTCTGCATGGCTATATATTTTCAAGGGATGACCGCCGAGGAAACGACCGCCCTAACGATGACGATGGCACATTCGGGCGACATGACGGATTTATCCGCCATCCCGGGGTGCAAGATTGACAAGCATTCCTCGGGCGGCGTTGGCGATAAAACAACCCTCATTGTTGCGCCAATTGTTGCCGCCTGCGGCGTGCCCGTTGCAAAAATGAGTGGTCGCGGTCTTGGGCACACGGGCGGAACTATTGATAAACTGGAATCCATCCCTGGTTTTCAAACGTCAATTTCAAGTGAGGAATTCTTCCGCTTGGTGTCTGAAAACGGGCTCTCCGTTGTCGGTCAGAGTGGACACCTTGCCCCTGCCGATAAAAAGTTATACGCACTTCGTGACGTCACCGCCACCATTGAAAGCCTCCCCCTTATCGCTTCCAGTATTATGAGCAAAAAACTCGCCTCCGGTGCCGACGGCATCGTTCTTGACGTCAAGATAGGTAGCGGCAGTTTTAATAAAACCTATGAACAGGGGCTTATGTTGGCAGAGGCGATGGTAGACATCGGCACGCGCGCAGGGCGACAGGTGATGGCGGTTCTTTCCGACATGGATAAACCTCTCGGCCACGCCATCGGTAATGCAATAGAGGTGATCGAAGCCATCGAACTTTTACACAACCAAGGCGATGACGATCTCCGTACATTATGCACGGAACTTGCCGCATCCATGCTTTATCTTGCCAAAAAAGACACCTTGGAGAACTGCCGTCACCTTGCTGTGGAAAAGTTATCGGACGGAAGTGCTTTCCGCGCATTTCGTCGCATGGTGGAGGCACAAGGCGGCGACGTTACCTATATCGACAACCCCTCGTCCTTCGTCCTCGGCACACCCATTCCCGTTTTGTCTGAAAAAGAAGGCTTCATCTCCCAAATGGATACCGAAGCCTTTGGCCGTGCGGCACTGCTTTTGGGTGCAGGGCGCACAAAAAAAGAGGATGCGGTGGATCATGGTGCAGGCATCCTTGTCAGAAAAAAGACGGGAGATTACGTCACGTGTGGCGAAACCGTTGCCATCATGTATGTAGGAAAGGAAGGCGCAGCCGATGAGGCCGCCGCCGTTTTACAAAGTGCCCTTTCCTTTCAAAAAAATCCTGTAAACACAAAGCCCATCGTCCTTGGAAGTGTCCTGCCGAAGAAATAAAACTACGATACGGCTTGACTTTCAAAATACCGTTCTTCCTCCATCAAAAGTTCGGGGACTGTCACAAACTGATACCCCTCACGAATGAGCATTGGCAAAAGTATTTTCAGTGCATCTATCGTCGTATTTTTATAACTGACGTAATCGTGGAACAAGAGAATGTCGCCGCTTTTCACATGACCCATGACGTTTGAAACAATTTTTTCGGGTGGTGTTGCCGCCCAATCTCGCGTATCGACCGTCCACAAAATGACCGAGTATCCAAGCCTCCCTGCCAAACTGCTAATACGATTGGGACACGTCCCTTCTGGTGGGCGAAACACCGTTGGCTTCTTCCCGACAATATCTTCAATTTCCTTTTCCGCACGCAAAATTTCTGCCCGCATTTCCTCATCCCCCCGTTCCTTGACGGGCGGATGCGTGTACGTGTGATTGCCGATGGCGTGACCGCCCTCGGCAACGGCACGCGCAACGTCGGGATACCGCGCAATATTCACACCCACCATAAAAAAGGTGGCAGTAATGCCGTATTCTTTGAGT
>JAZSOK010000091.1:0-3039 GCA_045536865.1 Eubacteriales bacterium | reverse complement strand
AACGACATGGCTACGATCCGACTTGTCTTGACGTCCTTGACCGCCTAAAAGAAAAAAGACGGCAAAAGGGCGCAGATGCATGCACGAAACCAAAACTTTCCATCGTTGACGGCATTGAACTTTGCGGTTCTCACGGTTCTTCATTCACACTCGTCTTTGAAAACAAACTGCACGCTTTTCAAACCAAACTGGCAGGTATGTATAATGCAGAAAACGCATATCTCGCCACGACCGCCGCGCTTTCGCTCGGCATATCGGCAAAAGACGCAGCATCTGCACTCGCCGATTTTTCACACATACCGGGGCGGTTAGAGCGATTGACCGCGCCTGACGCCGATTTTTCCGTTTTTATTGATTATGCACACACCGAGGCCGCCATGCGCCGCCTTTTAGATACGGTACGGCAGTTTCGCCTGCCAAACGAACGCATTATTTTGCTTTTCGGGTGCGGCGGCGACAGAGACAAAAGCAAACGCGCCCCCATGGGCACGGTGGCAGAAACGCTCGCCGATTTTTCCATTGTGACGTCGGACAACCCACGCACGGAAAGCCCTACTGCCATCATTCAAGACATTTTGCGCGGTATGCCGAACAAGGCAAAACGCCGCGTCATCGTCAACCGTGAGCACGCCATCTTTTATGCCATCGAGCATGCAAAAAAGGGCGACATTGTTCTTTTGATAGGCAAGGGGCACGAAAGTTATGAGATAGTCAAAAGCGGCCCCCGTCCCTTTGATGAAAAAAGAATTGTAGAAGCGGCACTCGCCGCACGAAATAACTCCCCATTGGGGCATACTTAATAAGGAGGCAGAAAATGAGAATAACCCTCTCAATTCCTTTGACAATAGAAGATATACGGTCTGCCACCGCCGCCACCTTGGTGACAAACGGCAATGTGTGTAACGGCCTTTTGTCTACCGTCATTACAAGCATCACGACCGATTCACGGGAGGTTTTGGATGGGGATCTCTTTATTGCTCTGCGCGGAGAACGGTTTGATGCCAATTTGTTTCTTTCGGACGTCTTTGCAAAGGGTGCCGCCGTCGCGCTCGGTTGCGGCCCTCTCCCCGATGACTGTAAAGGTGCTTTACTGAAAGTACAGGACGCCACGCGCGCTCTTGCCGCCCTTTCCGTCTACTATGCAAAGAAAATTCCGCACAAAACCGTCGCCGTGACGGGAAGCGTCGGAAAAACCACCACCAAAGAACTTCTTGCCGCCGTTTTATCTGCCAAATACCGCGTCCACGCCACAAGCGGCAACTTGAACAACCAACTTGGACTTCCCTTGACCGTCTTATCCATGCCCGCCGACACCGAAATACTCATTACGGAGATGGGCATGTCGGACAGGGGCGAAATCGAATATTTATCAAGAATTGCCAAGCCCGATGCGGCCATCATCACAAACGTCGGCTCTTCACACTTGGAGAGACTCGGCTCACGCGAGAACATCGGCCGCGCAAAAATGGAAATTACGGCAGGCATGTCACAAAACGCTCTCCTTCTCTTGCATGGGGACGACAAAATTCTTCGCACATACGCATCACATCCTCTGCACCCGGAGTATATTTCCCTAAATGCAAACAGTGATAGTGACGTCATCGCCACAAACATCGTTGAATATGCCGACAGTTCGGTGTTTGATGCGCGCTTAACCTCACGCACTCTGCGTAACTGTCGGCTCTGCATACCCGGCAGACATACCGTTTCGGCGGCACTCTTTGCCCTCGCCGTCGGCGATTACTTTGGCATGAACACAGAGGAACTGCAAAACGGTTTATCCCTTTGCAATCCCGAGCGCATGCATCAACGCATCATAAATAAAAAAGGCATTACTGTCATTGACGACTGTTATAACGCGGCGCCCGAGTCCATGCGTGCCGCACTGAAAATTCTTTCCTTGCAAAAAGAAGACAAGGGTGGGCGTGCCGTCGCTTTGCTCGGCGATATGAAGGAGTTGGGCGCACAATCCGCCGCCCTTCACGAAACAGTCGGTCAGATGACGGCGGAATACGGCGTTGACTTCTTGATTGCCTATGGCGATGCCGCCCTCGACATTGCAAAGGGCGCGCAAACGGCAGGCATGGATGAAAAACGCATTTTCACCTGCGAAAAAAATGATATTGACAAGGCCGTCCGTATCCTGCAATCAATTTTGAAGGAAAATGACGTATTTCTCGTCAAAGCCTCGCGCAGTATGCGTGCGGAAAACGTCTTGAACGCATTTTTAGAAGCATAATCCACTCGGCATTCAAGTGGGAAAACACACAAAAAAACGACAGAAAAGAAAGCGGTATTCGTTGACCGCATGGGAGATAGAAGCATGACTTTTTACTTTATAGCGGCATTTTTGCTCACCTTTTTGATAACCGCAATTCTCACGCGCAAGATGATTCCGTGGCTCAAAAAATTTGCAGGGCAAACGATTTTGGAAATCGGCCCCCGTTGGCACAAAAGCAAGGAAGGCACCCCCTCCATGGGCGGACTTTCATTTCTCATTGCCATCACGTGTACGGCAGGCCTGCTCTTTGCCCTTATGTGCTACAAGTATGGTTTTTCTTTCTCCTACCCCCTGCTTCTCTCCCTTCTTTTCGCCGTAGGCAATGCGCTCGTCGGCATTATTGACGATAGAGCAAAAATCAAGAAAAAGCAAAACGAAGGTCTTTCGCCTTTGCAAAAAATTCTTTTGCAAGCGCTTTTTGCCGCCGCCTATCTCTATCTTTTACGCTTGGTCGGTGCCATCCAAACCGTCTTACACGTTCCTTTTACCGATATACGGTTTGATTTGGGCTACGCATACTACTTCTTTGCCATGCTCCTCTTGCTCGGTGTCGTCAACTGTGCGAATTTGACAGACGGCATCGACGGCCTTGCCTCGTCCGTTGCCTTGGTGATCGGCGGTGCCTTTTCCCTCTATGCAGCGAAAATCGGCATGACGGCGCTTCCCGTGTCTGTCATTGGCGGTTGTATGATTGGCGCAACGCTCGGCTTTCTCCTCTACAATTTCCATCCTGCCCGTGTGTTTATGGGCGATACAGG
>JAZSOK010000072.1:0-4104 GCA_045536865.1 Eubacteriales bacterium | reverse complement strand
AAGAAATAGATTTTTTTTTGCATAGCGGACGTGAGACCTATCGCCTTTGTATGCAGGTCGGCTCTCATGCGCCGCGCATGTCTATTAGCCATATCGGCAAGAAAAATCCCCAGGTGGCACCCATGTTTTGCATGCTTCTCCGCAAGCATCTCGGCGGTGCGCGCCTGCTTTCTGCCGAGAGCGTGGGATTTGAGCGCGTGGCGTGCCTTCGTTTTTCTGCGCGCGATGAAATGGGCTTTGAGGCAGAGCGCGTGTTGATGGTCGAGTTGATGGGCAAATGCAGTAATCTGATGTTGCTTGACGGGAACAAAAAAATACTTGGTGTTTTGCGCCCCGTCGATTTTTCCACCAGTCGCAAGCGGCAGGTACTGGCAGGCATGACCTATGAATTGCCGCCCCCACAGGATAAACACGATCCCTTGACGGTGGATGAAAACGCGTTTCGGCAGGCGTTTACGGAAGCGCCGTCCGATATGCCGTTATATAAATGGTTTTCGGCAAGTTTTTGCGGCTTTTCAACAAACACGGCGCGCGAACTTGCCTATCGCGCCGCGGGCGATGCGGACAGTGCGCTTTTTGAGGCGGACACCGACACCGCATGGTCGGCATTTCTTTCGTTTCGCGAACTGCTTTTGACAAACGACTATCACCCGACCGTGCTTTTGGGGGATGACGAATTGCCCGT
This sequence comes from Eubacteriales bacterium, assembly GCA_045536865.1. GTDB lineage: Bacteria > Bacillota > Clostridia > Oscillospirales > CAG-272 > UBA1740. The sequence goes on along the minus strand of JAZSOK010000072.1, from coordinate 3,419 downwards.
CGATTATTTCTTCTTCCGTCCGACTTGTCCTTCGCTTTCTAAAAAATTGCGTGACCATGCCGATTTTGCCTCGCTCTTGGATGCTTATTTCGGTGAGCGCGAACGGGCAGAGCGCATGCGTAGCCGCGCCGCCGACCTCATTCGCTTGCTTGCCAATGCCGAATCGCGCCTGCTCCGTAAACTTGAAGCGCAAAGAAGTGAACTTGCCGATGCCGATGCGGCAGAGGAGTACCGTATACAGGGCGATTTGATCACTGCCAATATTTATCGTTTGAGCCGCGGGGCCAAAACACTTGTCGCCACCGATTATTCAAGTGATCCCGTGCGCGAGGTGACGTTGACACTTGACGAGCGTCTCACCCCTGCCGCCAACGCCCAACGCCTTTATAAAAAATATACGAAGGCAAAACGCGCCAAGGAGAACTTGACGCGCGAGATTGCGGCAGGTGAGGAGGAACTTCGCTACCTTTTTGACGTGCGTGCCTTTCTTGACCATGCCGAAACGGAGGCGGAACTTGGCGAAATTCGCGAGGAACTGTATCGCGCAGGCTATGCGTCGCGCATGAAAAATTATCACCCGAGCAAGCAGAGCAAACTCCAACCGCTTACCTTTCGGACGTCGGGCGGCTATACGCTGCTTTGTGGGCGCAACAATTTGCAAAACGAGCAACTGACCTTTAAGACGGCAGGAAAGGGCGACCTTTGGTTTCACGTCAAGGGCATTCCCGGCTCCCACGTCATATTGGTTTGTGACGGTGAAGAACCGCCTGCCGCAGATTATACGGAGGCGGCGGAACTTGCCGCTTACTACTCTCGTGCGCGTGAAAAGAAGGGAACACCCGTGCCCGTTGATTATACGCGCGTGAAGTTTATCAAAAAGCCCGTCGGCGCACGCCCCGGCTACGTTATTTATCATACGAATTATACCGCTTTCGTAGAGCCGCGCCTCTCTGTTTCTCCCGTTGGGAAAAAGGACGGCACCTAAACGGGCGGCAAAGGAGAATAAGTCATGGTTGACCTTTTAACATTACAAAAGAGTTTTATTTTGGCGCACTTGAAGGCAGGGGATACCGCCGTTGATTTTACCATGGGCAACGGTGGCGACACGGCGTTTCTCTCCAAAACCGTCGGGGAGACGGGGCGCGTATTCGCTTTTGATATTCAAGAGGAGGCGCTCGCCTCCACCCGTCTTCACTTGGAGACGGTAGGCGCGCCGCACAATTATGAGTTGATTTGCGCCTCGCACGACCGCGTGCGCGAATTTGTCAACGAGCCTATCAAGGCAGGGATGTTCAATCTCGGCTATTTACCGAGAAGCGGAAAAAAGCATATCACCACGATGCGAAAGACCACCATGCCTGCGGTGGAGGCGGCCATTTCACTCCTTGCCTCGGACGGCATCTTGCTCGTTGCCGTTTATCCCGGCCACGAGGAAGGGAAACTTGAAGGCGATATGCTCGGTGAGTATTTCAAAACCCTTGACCGCCACGAAATCGGCGTGTCCACCTTCCGCGTTGTCAACTCACCAACCTCTCCCTACTTTTTCATTGCGGAAAAGAGATAAGGCAAAGAGAGGCGAAAGTTGGCGCAAAGAGAGAAAACAAAAGGTCGGCGGATTTCTCCGCCGACCTTTTGATTAAAGAATTATTTGTTGAGAAGCAAGTCTTCCAGTTCGGTGAGTGTGTCAAGGAAGACTTGGAGGGCGTTTTTGACTGCATCGGGCTTTGTGAGGTCAACGCCCGCCACCTTTAATTCGTTTAGCGGATAATCGCTACCGCCAAGGGTGAGGAAGGTCAGATAATCGGTGGCATCACCCGTTTTGCAAATGGCATCTGCGATGGCGACGGCGGAGGAAAAGCCCGTCGCATACTGGTAGACGTAAAAGGCGTTGTAAAAGTGGGGGATGCGCGCCCATTCGACACTTTGCAAATCATCCGTGACGACACCCTCGTAATAGGCTTCGTTCAGTGTACGGTAAAGTTCGGACAAACTTTTTGCCGTTAGCGGCGTGCCTGCCTCGTACATGGCGTGGGCGCGCTTTTCAAATTCGGCAAACAGGGTTTGGCGGAAGACGATGGTGCGGAAGCCTTCAAGGAAATGATTGAGGATATATGCGCGCCGCTTCGGCTCGGTTTCCTTTTTTATTAAATAGCGCGTCAAAAGCACCTCGTTGACGGTGGAGGCAACCTCCGCCACCATGATGCGATAACCGTGGTTGACGTACGGTTGCTTTTCGTTTGATAAATAAGAATGCATGGCGTGCCCGAGTTCATGCGCCACAGTAAACAGGTCGTTTAGGCCGTTCGTGTAGTTTAAGAGCACGTAGGGGTGCGTGCCGTAGATGCCGCACGAAAACGCGCCCGTCGTTTTTCCCTTACTCTCGTAGACGTCCATCCAACGGTTGTCGTATGCCTCGTCCAGGAGTGCAAGATAACGCTTGCCAAGCGGTGCGAGCGCCTCTTTCAGAATGGCGCGGCTTTCTTCGTAGGTGATTTTGAACTCCACGTCTTCCACCATCGGGCAATAGAGGTCGTACATGTGCAGTTCGTCAAGCCCCAAAACACGGCGGCGCAGGGAAAGATAGCGGCGCATGGTGGGAAGACCGCCGCGCACGGCATCAATCAGACTGTCGTAGACGGAGGGCGGCACGTTGCCTCCGTCAAGGGAGGCTTCACAGGCGGAGGGGTAACCGCGCGTTTCGGCGTAGAAAGAATTAAATTTGACAGAGCCGCTATACATGGCGGCAAAGGTGTTGATATAACGCTTAAATTCCCCGAAGTATAACCGAAAGGACTCCTCACGCACACGGCGGTCGCGGCTTTCGCGCAAAACGCCGAAAAGAGCATGGGAAATTTGGACGTCCTCGCCGTTTTCATCCTTCATGCATGGGAAGGACATATCCACGCTTTCAAGCATGGAGAAAGCGTTTTTCGGGGATTGGGCGGCATCGCTCAGGCGGGAGAGAAGCGCCTCGCGCGCTTCGTCTAAAATGTGCGCCTTACCGCGCAAAATATCCTCAACGGTAAAACGGTAGAGGGCAAGCGCATCCTCACAAAGAAAAGAGCGCAACTTTGCCTCGTCTGCTTTGAGCAGGGCAGGGCGCAAAAATGCCGTCGCCGTGTCAAAGGAGATATACAGTGTCATGGCGCGCCCTTCCATCTCCTGATATTCGGGGCAGCCGTTGTCCGCCTCTTTGTGAAGCGAGGCGTAAATATAGGCGCGCCCGACCTCCTCTGCCGTTTCAAAAATGGCATCCAACGCCTCTTTGAGTTTGGCACTTGATGCGGTCATATCGTTTGCATACGAGGGGATGTCGGCAATTTTCTTTTCGCACGCGGCAAGCGCTTTTTCCCAGTCCTCTTTTGATCTGTAAATATCTGAAAAATCCCATTTGTACTGTTCGGGAATTTCGGCTCTCG
>JAZSOK010000054.1:0-3132 GCA_045536865.1 Eubacteriales bacterium | reverse complement strand
GGGCGGAGGTGATCTTGCCGCGGATGCCGCCCAAGCCCTCCTGGATCAGCTGCTTCAGGCTCCAGCCTGCGCAGTAGCCCGTCAGCATGGACAGGTCGTGCAGGTGCATGGCCGCGCTGCGGTGGGCCTCGGCGATCTCCTCATCGTAGATCTCGTGGAGCCAGTAGTTGGCGGTGATGGCGCGGGAATTGCTCAGGATCAGACCGCCGACAGAGTAGGTGACGGTGGAGTTCTCCTTAACGCGCCAGTCGGATGCTTTCAAATAACTGTCAACCAAGGATTTGTAATCGAGGAAGGTGCTTTTTGTCGCACGGATCTTTTCGTGTTGCTTACGGTACAAGATATAGGCCTTTGCCACGTCCGCATAGCCACCCTGCACCAAGACCTGTTCCACACAGTCCTGAATATCTTCAACGGCAATTTGACCGTTTTTAATCTTTGATTCAAAGGCAGCGGTAACTTTGAGCGCCAAGAAATCAATGACGCTCGGGTGGAAATCAATCTTTTCTGCCTCAAAAGCCTTTTGAATGGCACTGCGGATTTTTCCTAAGTCAAAATCTACAACCGTGCCGTCGCGTTTTACAACCGTGTACATGATATATCCTCCGTTTTTATAATGTAATGATAAGAGCGAAATTAGTATAACACATTAGGAAATAAAAGTCAATAGAAAAACACAAGATATTGTGTTTTTGTTAAAGTTGAACACAATATATTGATTTTACGAAAAAAATAAAACGCTCCAAAACGGAGCATTTTATCAGTGAAATAGGGGTTTTTCGACAAAAAATTTATAAAGTCAAAAAAGAGGCGAATTAGTGATTTTGCAACAAAAGGAGTGCGTGCTTGATGCGCGCGAGGCTCTCGTTGCGTCCAAGGACCTCCATAATTTCCGTTGCACCGCCGGGCGTGACCGCCATACCCGAAACGGCAATGCGTACGCACCACATGATAGCACCTGATTTGCAACCGAGTGTTTCGGCAAGGGCGAGCAGGGTGGCAAAGAGGGTATCGTTGTCAAAACTTTGGCAAGCGGAGAGGGCAGGAAGTGCTTCGGAAAGAATAGTCAATGCAGACTCTTCCGTGACCTTATTCTTCTTGTTTTGGAAGAGAGCCACATCGTAATCGGGGATTTGGCGGAGAAAGGCTATCTTTTCTTCTGCTTCACTCAGAACGGAAAGACGAGAGTGGAGAAGTGATAGCATTTTTTCACGATTGATATTTTCGGGAAGCGGCTCTTTAATATAAGGTTGAACAAGCTCGACAAAACGCTCAAAGGGAAGTTTTCTTATATATTCTCCGTTAAACCAAAGGAGTTTTTCAAAATCAAAGACGGAGGGGGATTTGCTCACGCCGTCAATGGTGAAGGCGTCAATCAACTCGTCCATCGTGAAAAATTCCGTTTCGGAGGCACGGGGGCACCAACCGAGCAGGGCGATATAGTTGATAATGGCCTCGGGGAGATATCCCTGTGCCACCAGGTCCTGGAAACTGACGGAGCCGTGACGCTTGGACAATTTTGAAACGGAGCCATCCTCGTTTTTGCCCATGAGGAGGGGTAGATGCACGTAGGTGGGGCGCTCCCAACCGAAAGCATCGTAAAGGAGGGCGTATTTTGGCGTGGACGTCAAGTATTCGCTACCGCGCACCACGTGCGAAACCTCCATCAAATGGTCGTCGATGACGTGGCAGAAATTGTAGGTGGGGTAACCGTCTGCCTTCATGAGAATTTGGTCCTGTAATTCGGCGTTGTCCGTGGTAATTTCACCAAATACGGAGTCAACATAAGATGTTTTGCCGTCAAGGGGCATTTTTTGACGGATGACGTAAAACACGCCTACATCCAAGTTTCGTTTGATCTCCTCGGGTGTGAGATTGCGACAGTGACGGTCGTAGCCGCCGCCCGTCGATTCCTCGTGCAGTTGCTCTAAACGCTCCTTCGGGCAGAAGCAGTAATAGGCATATCCCTTTTCGACAAGTTCCTCGGCATACTTTTTATAAATAGGCAAGCGCTCGCTTTGAATATACGGGCCGTTTTTGCCGCCGACGTTTGGCCCCTCGTCGTAGGAAAGCCCCGTCACGGCAAGCGTTGAGAAAATGACGTCCGTTGCGCCGTCTACAAAGCGCTCGCGGTCCGTATCCTCAATGCGTAAAATAAAACGGCCGCCGTGATGGCGTGCAATCAAAAATGCATAAAGGGCGGTGCGGAGATTGCCAATGTGCATATATCCCGTCGGACTGGGTGCAAATCTTGTCACAACCGATGAACTCATAACAGTACCTCTTTTTATAAAGTATAAAACACCCGAAAAAAACGGGCTCTTCGTCACATTCATTATATCACAAGTAAAAATGTTTGCTCGCAAGGACATTTTTACGCCGTGCATCAATGGCACAGGTGTGAGAAAGCACACGTAGGGCGAAGCCCAAAGGCTTGCGATGCAAGGCTTTCTGTGTATATTATACCACAAAAAAAACCAACCGTCAATTGTTTTTCTTGTAATTCGGTTGACTTTTTTTTAGTGGACGGGTATAATATTTATAGGAAACGCATCGATTGTTTGAAAGGGGAAAAAATGACGGAAGTGAGCAAGCGGGAAGACCGTGTCATTTTGCATTGTGATGCGAACAGTTTTTTTGCATCCGTAGAATTAACCCTTCGCCCCGAATTAAAGGAGTTGCCCGTTGTCGTGTCGGGAAACGAGGCGAGTCGCCACGGTATTGTCCTTGCAAAAAATCAAAGCGCCGCACGGTACGGCATCAAGACGGCAGAAACCGTCTTTTCTGCACGTAAAAAATGCCCTCAACTCATTTGCATTCCCCCTCATTACGAGGAATATGCGCGTTTTTCACGCGCCTTGAATTGCATATATCAACGGTATACCGATTTGGTAGAGCCGTTCGGTATTGATGAATCATGGCTTGACGTTACGGGAAGCCGACGCCTGTTCGGTACGGGTGAGACGATAGCCGAGAGCATTCGTCAAACGGTCAAGCAGGAACTGGGCATCACGGTGTCGGTCGGCGTTTCCTTTAATAAGGTGTTTGCCAAACTGGGCAGCGACTATAAAAAACCGAACGCCACCACCGTGTTTCTGCGGGAAGACGTCCCGCAGAAGGTGTGGCCGTTGC
>JAZSOK010000169.1:0-5228 GCA_045536865.1 Eubacteriales bacterium | reverse complement strand
GATACGCGTCACGCCGTATTCACGGGCAATGGAGAGTTTTTCGGCGGTAATCGTATCGGGACGTCCTGCCTCTAACGTAAATTCCATGAGCGTCGATGGATCCACCTCGCTCGTGACACAAGAAAGAAGCGCCGTTAACTGCTTTTCATTTAATACCGTCGGCGTTCCTCCGCCGATATACACGGTTGCCACGCGAAGCCCCTGTTCCCGAATGACCTCAAAGACGTTGTGGATATCCTTATATAATACACGCAAATAGTCGTCCACAAGCGAAAGAAGGCGCGCCGAGGTATAAGACACAAAGGAGCAATAAGCACACCGAGAGGGGCAAAAAGGAATGGAAATATACACGCTGCACAAATCGTCGGGCAAGCGCCTTGTCAACTTCAATTCATTGGTCGCAACAGACACCGCCAAATGTGCTTTCTTTGGATTAACGAAATATTCATCACGAAGTATTTGCTTGGCATTACGCACGCCGTTTCCGTCAAGGAGCAGATCCGTTGCGATTTTTGAGGAGCGAACACCCGTCAAAATCCCCCACGGCGGTCGATAACCGAAATATTTATTCCCCGCTTCAAAAATGGCTCGCCCCACGGCAATTTGGAGCATTTTCTTGTTATCGAAATGCTCGCCTGCTTCGGCGCTTCCAAATCCCTTGCTTTCCTTTCCGCGATAAAGCATAATGACCTCTGCCTCGGCCTTTTCCGCCGTATCGGTCAGAGCATGCACGATTACCTCGGGATTTTCGGGGGAACGCTTTTCGTTTTGCCCGAATTTGGAGCCGGGAAAGAAAATCAGACAAAGCGTTTGCACGTAATAAACATTGACAGAGGCATCAACGGTCAAAATCATTGGTTCTTGCCTCCCTTTTTACGTAAGGAAAGAGAGTCCAAAATGATGGTAACGGGGCCGTCTGCCTGCATATCGATAGACATGGAGGCACCGAACTGTCCGTGCCCGACGTGTGTAATACGCTCTTCAAGAAGCGCCAAAAAGTGAAGATACAGTTCCTTGGCAAGCGCGGGCGGTGCCGCCTCCAAAAACTCGGGACGGTTACCGTGCTCGCAACGCGCGCTCAACGTAAAATTGGATACGACGAGAGCCTCACCGCAAACATCACGCAAAGAAAAATTCATCTTGTCATTTTCATCGGTAAAAATGCGAAGTTTGGAAATTTTTTCGGCAAGCAAAAGCGCATCCTCCTCCGTATCTCCGTTTTTGACACCGAGGAGAATTAAAAGGCCTTTTTCGCACTTCCCCGAGAACTCACCGTCCGCATACACAACGGCTTTATTTACCCTTTGAATAACCGCTTTCATTTTTTATCCTTTCAAGAGCAAAAGCCCTTTTCTTTTTCAATCACTCATTATGAAAAGCCACGACTGACGGCTTCCACATCGGGAATGGCGCGCAAGCGGGCCTCAATCGCGTGACAATGGTTCATGTCCTTACATGCGATTGTCAAATTGATGATGCTTGCACCACTCTGGTCGTTTTGGGAATTGATTTGAATAATAGACACCTTCATATCGGCAAGCGTACGGGAAATATCGGCAATGACACCAATTCTATCCCTTGTCACAATGCGTAAAAGTGCCTCGTAAACCGCATCCTTGTCACCCGACGTCGCTCCCGTCTCCCAGTGAGCATCCAACCAACGCGCCTTCTGCTCCTCGTTGTTTTTGCCTGCCATGGCATTGGGGCAGTCTGCCTTATGGACGGAAATGCCGTATCCGCGCGTGACAAAGGCAACGACGCTATCTCCCGGCAAGGGATTACAACACTTGGCAAATTTGACAAGACAACCGTCAACACCGTCCACGATAATGCCGCCGTTACGCAACTGACGTCCTTTGGTAGACAGAGGAATTTTTGTAAACAGGGCGGTTTCCTTGGAAATCTCGGGCATGGGCACCACGCGGTCAAACTCGTCACGCAGTTTTCCACTGATACGGGAAACGGACAAGCCGCCAAAGCCGATGGTGTTATATAAATCCTCTGCCTCGGCAATACCGATTCTGTGCGCCACGTTCGTGACGATTTGCGCACGTTGTTGATCGGTATAAGGTCTTGCGTAACGCTTGAACTCCCGTTCAATCTCAGCCTTTCCGACCTGAATGTTTTCGACACGCTTTTCCTTTTTGAACCATTGTCTGATTTTATTGCGTGCCTCACCCGTACGGACAATTTTCAACCAGTCGCGCGAAGGTCCCTTGGAGGATGAGGAGGTCAATATCTCTACGATCTCACCGTTTTGAGGCGTGCGGTCGATAGGCACGATCACACCGTTGATTTTGGCACCTGTCATGCGGTTTCCTACCGCAGAATGGATGGCATAAGCGAAGTCGATCACCGTTGATCCCTGTGGCAAGGAGATAACGTCGCCCTTCGGGGTAAAGACAAAAATCTCATCATGGAAAATATCTGTCTTGAAGGTATGCATAAATTCGTCGGGGTCTTTTGTGTCGTCGGTATCAAGGAGTTGGGAAATCCACATTAACTTGCGGTCAATGTCCTCCTGTGCCTCAACACCACTCTTATATTTCCAGTGGGCGGCGATACCGTATTCTGCAACGTGGTGCATTTCATAGGTACGAATCTGCACCTCAAACGGAATGCCGTCACGACCGATAACGGTCGTATGCAAGGAACGGTACATATTGGGCTTTGGCGTGGAAATATAATCCTTGAAGCGCCCCGGAACGGAACGGAACATCTCGTGAATGATACCCAATACGGTATAACATTCAAGTTCCGTATTTACAATGATCCTCAATGCATAAAAATCGTATATTTCATCAAAACTCTTGTTTTGGTTATACATCTTGCGATAAAGACTGTAAACAGACTTTACGCGCCCTTCGAGCGTGAAATCGTGAATACCCGATTCACGCAAATGCTCTTCAATTTTACTGCGCGCATTTTCAATGAGCGTGCGATTTTCGCCAAATCGCTTATCAATCGCATCCGAAACCTCGTGATAGCCGATGGGGTCCAAATGCGCCAAACTCAACGTTTCAAGTTCCTGCTTTATCTTTTGGATACCAAGCCGATGGGCAAGAGGGGCGTACACATACATCGTTTCAAGAGCGATATCGCGGCGGCGCTCCTCTTTTTTTGCCTCCAAGGTACGCATGTTGTGCATACGGTCACAGAGTTTGATAAAAATCACACGGATATCGCGCGACATGGCAAGAAGCATCTTGCGAATGTTCTCAATATGTGCTTCCTCTTTATCCTCGACCTGCAAATTCTGAATTTTCGTCAACCCGTCTACCAAGAGGGCAACATCCTCACCAAACTGGCGGCGAATTTCCTCCAAATTGGTACGGTCGGCACAATCCTCGACCGTGTCGTGAAGAAGCGCGGCACAGACAGAATCGGTATCCAGTTCAAGGGATGCCACAATTTTGGCAACCGCCAAGGGGTGCGAAATGTATGGCTCACCGCTTAAACGGAATTGTCCCGCGTGTAAGCCGTCTGCATAATCATAGGCACGTTCTATCTTTTCGTAATCGTATTTTTTCCCCGTGCCACGTAGCATATCGAGAAGTTCTTGTAAATCGGTACGCATCTTTTTTTCGGGTAGGCCCGCCCTTTCTTTTAACTTATAAAATCAGATGCAACCGTCTTTATCCTGCCTCCGTCTACCGCATCTGAGAACGCAGACGGCGCATAATTGTCGATTTTTCAAGATCGACCTTGTTTTGCGCGTAAGAAACGTGGAAACTGTATTGCTCGGGTGTCGTTTCCTCAATGCCGAGCAAATTGACCTCCTGAAAAACGCGAATGATGAACTTTAATTTAATATAGCCGATGGACGTGCGTCCCGTATTCGCCAAGCCCCGTAAAAGTTCCGTGTGGGACATTGCCGTTTTCCCACCTCTAACTGTGGCAACGATATACCGATACACGTCGGCAAAATTATCACGGCAAGGCAAAATGTTCTCTTCTTCCGTATAGGTGCCGCCGCGCCAAACGTCCAAAAAACGCATGCGCGCACGCTCAATTTGTAAATCATCCAATCGTGCGTCACCGTCGCAAACGGCATCCTTATGCAGATCTCGCACAATCAACTGCGCGGATTTTCTGCCGTTCCACTCGTTTTCATCAAGTTGGAAAAGAAGCGACACTCTATCACCGATGGCGACGTCAATTTCCTCTGGTGCGTGAGAGAAATACATCGCGGTAATGCGAAAATGACCGTCCCCCACCACCAGTTTTGTGTGTTTGTTGCGGCTCACACCCGTGCATTCATAAACCGTTAGCCCCTCTGTAACAAAAAGAGGCATCGGGTTCCCTGCACCAAAAGGTTCAAGTTTGCGGATATCGTCCACAAGCGACAGTTTCATATCCGAAACCGACAGACGACAGTCCGCCAAAAGAACAGGCTCAGGTATTCCGTCGGAAAGCACCTTGCGCGCATAGTCGTTGATGGCTTGACGAAAGCGCGGAAGTTCTTCTCTTGTGACGGAAAGCCCCGCCGCCAACTCGTGGCCGCCGTATTTGACAAGATGGGAACTGCAAGCGGCAAGCGCATCAACCAAATTCATGCCCTTCACGCTACGTCCCGAGCCTTTTCCTTGGTCGGCGGCGGCAGGCGCACTCCCCATGTGTCCCTTGAAGGATATGAGGATGCACGGCAGGCCATATCGTTCGGTAATGCGCGAGGCAACGATCCCGATCACCCCTTGGTGCCAATGGTCCGCATCAAGCACAATAACCAAATCCTTTGAAAAATCATGCTCGGCTTCAATTTTTTCGTACGCCTCGGTGATGATTTTATTCTCCTCATCCTGACGCCGTCTATTCGCATCGCAAAGACGCTTGGCTGCCACCAACGCCTTTTCGTGATCTTCTGCCAAAAAGAGTTCCACCGCCATGCTTGCCGTATCGATACGGCCTGCGGCATTGATACGCGGTGCCAATGTATAGCCGATATACGAAGAAGTGATTTTCGTATCCAGTTGTTCGAAAGGCACGATTTCGTCAGAACGCGCCGAAGCCGCCTCAATCAAGGCACGAAGACCAAGACGCTCGGTACTCGCAATAAGCCTTAACCCAAAACTGACAATCAATTTGTTTTCCCCCGTGAGGGGCATCACGTCGGCAATGGTGCCGATAGCCACAAGATCGGCGTATTGACCGTATAGTTTCTGCATACACGCCATGCGCGGTTGTCCCGTTTCGGTTTCCTCATAGGCACACATAAAACGAAAGACCAC
>JAZSOK010000154.1:0-1779 GCA_045536865.1 Eubacteriales bacterium | reverse complement strand
GACGAGCCGACATCCGCCCTTGACCCCGAATTGACGGGCGAGGTCTTGCGCGTCATTCGTGACCTGAAATCGGCAGATAGCACCATGATCGTCGTCACGCATGAAATGGAGTTTGCGCGCCGCGTTTCCGACCGTGTCATTTTCATGGCGGACGGTGTCATTGAAGAAGCGGGCACGCCCGAAGACATCTTCGACAATCCAAAAAGCGACCGCACCCGCGCTTTCCTTTCCTCTACCTTTAATAAGTTTTAATGACGAACACCATCTTCCAAAACGGGCACAGACGGCGATAACGCTATCTGTGCCCGTTTTATAAATTGGCGGTATCTCTTGCTTTTTTTCGCATTCTATGGTATAATTTTATCATCAACAACAAGTAATGATAAGGCGGTAAAAGCAATGACTGACACCTTGCGAATCTTTATCGGTATTTTCATTCCCTTAATAGGCACTGCGCTTGGCGCAGCGACAGTGTTTTTCCTAAAAAAAGACATGAGCGCACACCTGCAAAAAGCCTTGCTCGGCTTTGCCTCGGGCGTCATGATTGCGGCATCCGTATGGTCCTTGCTCATCCCTGCCATGGACATGGCAGAGGCAGAGGGCGTTGCCCCCTTCATTCCTGCCGTCGTCGGTTTTTTGGCAGGCATTGCGTTTCTTCTCTTGCTTGATAGCGTCATCCCCCACATCCACGTCAGGACGAACACCGCCGAGGGCGGTCAGTCGGGGCTTGGCAAATCCGCCATGTTGGTGCTTGCCGTCACGTTGCACAATCTCCCCGAGGGCATGGCGGTCGGTGTTGTGTTTGCAAGCCTTGCAAACGGTGATATTGTTATTTTTATAGCAAGCGCCTTTGCTCTGTCCATCGGTATTGCCATTCAAAATTTCCCCGAGGGTGCGGTCATCTCCATGCCCCTTGTCGGTAGCGGCATTTCCCGTCGGCGCGCCTTTTCTTACGGCATGCTTTCGGGGGTAGTCGAGCCGTTTGGCGCCATTCTGACGATTTTACTGACGTCCTTAATCACCCCCATTCTCCCCTACATTCTCGCCTTTGCGGCAGGTGCCATGATATACGTCGTCGTGGAGGAATTGATTCCCGAATCCCAAGCAGGTGACCACAGTAATATTGGCACGATCGGGGTTGCGCTCGGCTTTGCGCTCATGTTGACGTTGGACGTTGCCCTCGGTTGATTTTTTCCCACCTTTTCCTCACCCGAGCAAAAAAGCGCTCGCGCAATTATGAAAACTCTATAAAATTTAATATTTTTTAAAAATAATATAGCAGAAATCTGTCGTTTCCTCTTGACGAATGCATCTAAATGGTGTATAATTCAATGTATGAAAAAACATTTCTGCAAGCGAGATTGTTTTTCTTGCAAAATCGTGGCTTACAGAAACGAAATGAAAGAAAGGGTATGCGTTTTGCATACACAGGTCAGTTCCATGAATCGCGTATACAATTTTTCCGCCGGTTCGTCCATGCTTCCTTTGGAGGTGCTTGAAAAGGCACAGTCCGAATTGCTTTGCTACGGTGATTCGGGCATGTCCGTCATGGAGATGAGCCATCGTTCCGCCGACTATAAGCCGATTATTGAGGGCGCCGAGGCCGCACTTCGTAAGTTGATGAACATTCCCGACAACTACCGTGTTCTCTTCTTGCAGGGCGGTGCCTCCACCCAGTTTGCCGCCGTGCCGATGAACCTTCTCCGTCAGAGCATGCGCGCCGATTACGTCATTTCCGGTCAGTTCTCGAAGAAGGCATACGAGGAAGCCAAGAAGTAC
>JAZSOK010000147.1:0-11139 GCA_045536865.1 Eubacteriales bacterium | reverse complement strand
GGTGCTTTCTTTATGGAGGCGCCACCCCCTTGTCGTCCCGTGTTCCGTTGTGCAAAGCGCAACGGAAACCGGTTCGTATTCGCCACAGGCGAACTTCCGGGAAAATCATAGGACACCAGTTGGTGTCCTTTTCTCTTTTGTCAGACAACGCTTTCTTTTTTAGTTTTGCCATTTTCCAACGGTACTCTCTTGCTAAAACTCCCTGTTTGTGATATAATATACGCAGAAAGCCTTGCATCGCAAGCCTTTGGGCTTCGCCCTATGTGTGCTATCGCACACCTGCGCCATTGATGCACGGCGTAAAAATGTCCTTGCAAGCAAACATTTTTACTTGTGATATAATAAATAAAAACTGACTTCTTGGCACTGCCATTAAGAACACTTTGCTTTTAGATTATGGAAGCAGAAAATGAAAGGAAAACGCAATGATTAAACACGTTGTTTGTTTCAAATTGAAGGACGGGGAGAGCGCCGAGCAGACGAGGGACGTTCTACTCTCCATGCAGGGAAACGTTCCCATGCTTCGGGGCATTGAGGTCGGCGTTGATTTATTGCATGCATCACGCTCCTACGACGTCATTTTGTCGGTGCTTCTTGACGATATGGATGCATTGGAGGCGTATCAAAACGACGCTTATCACGTGGACGTTGTTAAAAAGCATATGCACGCCGTGATGGCAAGCAGTGTTTCCGTGGATTTTGAACTGTAAGTGCGTCGGACACAAACGCCTATCTTCACAATAGACGCCTTGCAAGGCAAACGGTTATAAAGAGGACGGTACTACTGTCCATCATCTACGAAAGGAAGCGCGCTTCAACGGTGCCGCACCCGCTTTTATGAAAAGAAGATTGAAGAAAGTTTTGCAGTGCTTTTTAAATCCGCGCCTTCTTCTTTGTTTGGGTATGGCATGGATGATTACGAACGGGTGGTCGTACGTTCTGTTCGGTATCGGTGCTTATTTCGGCATTACTTGGATGACGGCGGTGGCAGGGGCATATCTCGCTTTTTTGTGGCTCCCTATCTCGCCTGAAAAGATTGTCACCTTTGCCATTGCATTGGCATTGATGCGGTGGTTCTTTCCAAAAGATGAAAAGACACTCGCCTTTTTACGGGATTTGCATCAAAAGGCAAAGAACACCGTCAAGCGCAAGAAAAAGGAAAGACAAGAAAAACATAGCGCGGAATCGGACCAAGACACACAAAATCCGTGAAACGGTTTATCATAAAAAGGGATGCGAAACGGCAGTTTCGCATCCCTTTTTTCTCTTGTACAGGCATTTCTTTGAAAAGGAGAGGAACAGACGGTCACCCTCTTCTTTTTTGATGGCTTTCAGACCAAGCGCCGTATATTTTTGGAAAAGGGGCGCAAAATATCCAAAAAGGAGGGGTGCATATGCAGAAAAAAGAAGGCGCGGAGATGCCGTTATATCGGGATAGAGAACGCTATGGGGCGTACGTCAAAAAACGGGCATCGCGCTCGCGCGTATTGCAAAACGCCGTCAATGCGGGCGTGAGCGGCGGCGCAATTTGCGCTTTTGGGCAATCGCTTTTTTATCTTTACCGTTTCTTTGAAATCCCCTATGAGATGGCAAGCATCGGCGTGACCGTCACGCTTATTTTTGTTGCCGCCTTGCTTTCGGGGTTGGGCATCTTCGATAGAATTGCGCGCTTTGCGGGGGCGGGTACGCTCGTGCCCGTGACGGGCTTTGCTAACGCCGTCGCGTCTCCCGCCATTGACACCAAAAGCGAAGGATGGGTGTTGGGAGTTGGCGCAAAAATTTTCACCGTGGCAGGCCCCGTCATTTTGTACGGAACGTTAACGGGCACTCTATACGGCGTGATTTACTATGTGGTGAGGTGGTTGTTTTGATAACGGGAGATAAAAGGCCGCACGTACTGCACTTTGACGTGCCTGCCGTCATTACCGCCTCCTCTTCCGCGGTGGGCTACGAGGAGCACAGAGGGCCGTTTGGGCAGTATTTTGATTATCATGACGACACCGATCGCTTCGGCATGAAAACGTGGGAGTTGGCAGAGGGGGAGATGGCGCGCATCGCCATGAATTTGGCGCTCAAACGCCGCGGCATTTCCCACGAGGAGGTGGACGTGCTTTTGGCGGGCGATCTGCAAAACCAGTGCGTGGCATCGTCCTCGGGCGCATCAAGTTTCTTCATTCCCTATATCGGGTTGTACGGTGCTTGCTCTACCGCCGTGGAAGGCATGCTTTTGGCATCCGTGCTTTTGAACGCATCGGGCGGCCCTGCGCGTGTCGGCGTGTTGACGTCATCGCACAACTGCGCGGCGGAAAGGCAGTTTCGTTTTCCCTTGGAATACGGGGGACAGCGCGCACCTACTGCCCAGTGGACGGCAACGGCGGCGGGTGCATTCCTTCTTGAAAAAGAGGGCGTGGGCGCAAGAATTACGAAAGGTATGGCGGGGCGCATCGTGGACGGCGGTATTGCGGATGCCACAAATATGGGCGCCGCCATGGCGCCTGCCGCATGCGATTCGCTCGTGTCCTATTTTGGAGAAACGGGGGAAACACCCGATGATTTCGATGCCATCGTGACGGGCGACCTCGGCCTGGAGGGAAGTGCCATTTTGCAAACTCTTACGGAAGACGTGGGCATTTTTTTAGGACAAAAGCACTTCGACTGTGGGGCGTCTTTATACAATAAGAGCAGACAGGATGTGCATGCGGGCGCTTCGGGGTGCGGGTGTATTGCCGCCATGTGTGCGTCTTATTTTACCCACGCCATGCGCGAGGGAAGGTATAAGCGCTTATTGGTCATGGCAACGGGCGCTTTGATGAGTCCGTCTTCGGTACAGCAGGGGGAAAATATTTACGGGGTAGCTCCACTCGTTGTGTGGGAAAAATAAACGTGAGAGGGGAAAAGAATGACGGAGATGCTTTTGGGATGCGTACGGGCATTTATCGTGGGTGCTCTTTTTTGCATCTTGGCGCAGATTTTGATTGACCTGACCGCCATCACGCCTGCGCGCATTTTGGTGATGTACGTATGCGTGGGCGTTGTACTGGGGGCGATAGGCGTTTACGAGCCGCTTTACCGTTTTGCGGGATGTGGCGTATCGGTGCCGCTTATCGGTTTTGGCGGTGCTATTGCACGCGGCGTGCGCGAGGCGGTGCATACGGAGGGCTTGCTCGGCATTTTATCGGGGGGATTGACGGCGGCATCGGTCGGCATAGATGCCGCGTTGATTTTTGGATTTCTTGCCGCTTTGTTTTTCAAAAGTAAGCCAAAAAGGTTATAGCGGTTTTATAAAGGAACAAAGCCGAATAGTTAAAATAATCTTTGTCGAAAAATTGGGATAAGGGTATTCCTGCACCTTCGCAAAAACGCTTTATGGTGATAACCTTCGAGCATTTCGTTCTGCCTTTGAGGAGATCATAAATTGCCGAAGGAGACATTCCTCCGCGCAAAGTAATATCACATACGTTACTACCTTGTTCCTTACAAATTTCCTCTATGCGCGTGACAATAGCATCATTTAATTTCATAACTATATCCTACCTATATTTTTGTGGAATTCCACAATTATTATAGGAAAATATAGAATTATTATTTCGTGGAGTTCCACGATTTTGACAAAATACTTCTTCACGTAATAAGGTAAAAGAAGTAGTAAAAGAGCAAATAAGGGACAATATTATTGAGATCGAAGATGTTACTTGCTATCTTGGTGGATGAGGTGATTTTGACGGGATTTTCGCTAACGCGTGTAGAGAATTGAAATAGAAAAAAAGACAGAGAAAGCAAATGGGCGCGCCGACAGATAGGTGTGAAAACCTTCGTTATCGGACGCGCCCATTTGCTTTCTCTGCCTTTTTTTTGCGGCATATAAGACGACACGCCTTCATGATAGCATTCTCCCGAGAGTACATTGTTGTATATATCGTGCGATAGTGTTTTTGCGCCGAAGGTGCAACAAAAAAGAAAAGGTAGGGGTAGGGGCAAATTTGGTTTGGGATATGCTTGCATATAGAGAAAAGGTATGCTATAATGAGAGCGCTATGATTTACACAATCAAAAAAGACGGAATGAAGGAATAACAGGATGAAGTTGATACGGGAGAGGTCGTTTTACCGCACGGTGCTTTCACTCGGGCTACCCATTGCCCTGCAAAATTTAATGACACAGTTGACCGCCATTGTAGACACCATCATGTTGGGACAAGCGGACGTGAACGGGAGTTTGATTTCTGCATCATCCCTTGCCAATCAACCGTTCTTTATTTTGTCTATCGCCTGCTTTGGTCTTGCAAGCGGGGCAGCCGTTTTGACGGCGCAATACTGGGGGAACGGCAACCGTGACGCCATCCGCACCATTATTTCCATGATTTTGAAAGTGGCGGTCGTGATATCGGCATTGATGTCGGCGGCGGTTCTTTTGTTCCCCGAACAAATTATGCGGCTTTATTCAAGCGACCCCGTCATTTGCGCTTACGGAGTAGAGTACTTACGGATTATTGGCTTTGCTTATATCTTTTTCGGCTTTGGGAACACCCTTTTGTGCGCGGTGCGGAGTGTGGAGCTCGTGCGTATTTCCATTGTGGTGAATGCCGCCTCTTTTGTGACCAACGTCTTTTTGAACTGGGTGCTTATTTTCGGTCATTTAGGCGCGCCTGCGCTCGGTATTCGGGGCGCCGCCATTGCCACATTGGTGGCGCGGCTTGTCGAATTTTTGGTGACGGTCGTTTACATTATGGCACTGGACAAACGGCTATCATTCCGTTCCCGCCATCTCTTTCTTTTTCGTTCGGTGTTGGCGCGCGACCTTCTTCGACACGGTACGCCCGTTTTACTAAACGAGGTGATGTGGGCGTTGACGACGAGCATCCAAGCCGCCATCGTCGGACATATCACTTATGCATCGGGCGATCCCGTTGCCGCCAATACCATTGCGAGCATGGTCCAACAAATTGCCATTGCGGTCATACTTGGCCTTGGCAACACGGCGGCGGTATTGGTCGGCAAGGCCATTGGCGAGGGCAGACGTGAGGAGGCGCATCGGCGCGCGGATACGTTTTGCATCGTCAGCGTGCTCGTCGGTATCGCCGTCGGACTGCTCATTTTGGTTTTGGAAAAGCCCATCCTTATGCTTTACGGACTGGAAGCAAACACCATGCACCTGGCGTCACATCTCATTCGGACGGTGGCGCTCATCACCTTCTTCGTTTCCGTGTCCACTACGCTCATTATCGGTGTTTTGCGCGGCGGCGGCGACACGCGCTTCTGCTTGATTACCGAAATGATTTGCCTGTGGGGGCTTGCCTTGCCCGCCGCCGCCTTTGGCGCGTTTGTGTTGCAATTGCCCGTGCCCCTCGTCCTTTTCCTCATGAAATCAGATGAACCTGCAAAGGCCATAATTTGCTTTATTCGCTTGAAAAGGGGAAAATGGATGCGGTCACTGACACGTGAGAGGGAAGTGCTTGCGGATGGGGCCGGTTCTTGACATTTTTTCTACCGTATGATACAATCTTTTTGTAGAGCCGTTTTTTCGTTGATATAGAGACGGCGCTTTGTTCGGGCAGTTTTTTGCGGGCCGTGCCGCCTGTGGATGAACTATTGGGAAGGAGTCTTGGATGCGTCATAACACCATCTTGTTCGCTAAAATCAAAGAATCGGTTTCGGCGGTATTGCCCGTGACACTCATCGTGCTCGTGCTTTGCCTTTTCGTGGTGCCGATTTCAAATAGCGTTTTGCTCACCTTTTTGATAGGTGGCGTTATGCTCGTGTTTGGCATGGGCCTTTTTACGCTTGGCGCAGAAACGGCCATGGAGCCAATGGGCGAATATCTCGGTGCGCGCGTTACCAAAAGCCGCAAACTTTGGCGTGTGCTTCCCGTGTTTTTCGTCGTTGGCGTTTTGATTACCGTGTCCGAGCCTGACTTGGCGGTGCTTGCCGCACAGGTGCCCAGTTGCGATCCGCTTATGTTGATTGGTTTTGTCGGCGTGGGTGTGGGCATCTTTTTGACTATCGCGCTTTTGCGTATTTTCCTCGGCGTGCAACTCCGTTACCTTTTGATTGTTTTTTACGCGCTTGTCTTTATATTGGCAGGGATTTTGTTTGTGCATCGCCCTCAATATTTGGCGGTTGCCTTTGATTCGGGCGGAGTGACGACGGGGCCGATGACGGTGCCCTTTTTGATGGCGCTCGGTGTCGGTATGTCCGCCGTTCGTTCGGACCGCAACGCGCAAAGTGACAGTTTCGGCTTGGTGTCACTCAGTTCCGTTGGCCCCATCATCGCCGTGATGATTCTCAGTTTGATTATTGGTGACGGAGACGTTGTGTCGGCGGGGAGCAGTTTGCTCGTTGCCACCGATTCGCGCGACCTTGGCAACATTTTTCTGCATGAAATTCCGCATTATATGGGTGAAATGCTTATTGCCGTGGCACCCATCACCGTCTTTTTCTTCCTTTATCAGTTGGCAGTGCAACCGCTTGACCGTCACCGCCTTTTGAAGATTGCGGTGGGCGTGGGGTATACGTACGTGGGATTGGTGCTCTTTTTGACGGGAGCCAATATCGGCTTTGTGTCCATGGGGCGCTTGCTCGGCTCGACACTTGGGGGCGGGTACAGGTTGCTTGTCGTGCCAATTGGCATGCTCGTCGGTTACGTGACTGTGCGTGCAGAGCCTGCGGTGCAGGTGCTTGCACGGCAGGTGGAGGACGCAACCTCTGCCGCCATTTCGGGCAAAACGCTTTTGCTTGCTCTGGAAATCGGCGTATCGCTTTCCGTCGGACTTTCGTTTTTGCGCGTGATGTTCCAAATTCCTTTGCTTTATTTACTGTTGCCCGGTTATTTACTCGCGCTCGGGCTTGCATTCTTCGTGCCGCCACTTTTTACGTCCATTGCATTTGACGCGGGCGGTGTGGCATCGGGGCCGATGACGGCAACCTTTTTGCTCCCCTTTGCTATTGGACTTTGCCAAGCGGTCGGTGGGGATGCCGTGCAGGACGCCTTCGGCGTGGTGGCAATGGTGGCAATGACACCGCTTATCACCGTGCAACTTTTAGGTGTGGCATACAAGGTCAAGAGCCGCAGTGTATCCGAAGAAATCCAAAGCACGGATACGGAAGAAATTATCGAGTTTTAACGGGATTTTTCAACATGGATAGATTATTCGACACGGAGGAGACCGCATGAAAGACGTTTGTTTGTTTATGACCATTACCCAACGCGCCTATGCGGAGGAGTTTATCAAATTTTTCTGTGAGGAGGGCGGTGCGCCGATTTACAGTACGCCCTGTGCGGGAACGGCGCGCTCCAAAACACTTGATTTGCTCGGCATAGAGCGAACGGAAAAGACCATCATGTTTTCCGTTTTGACGGGAGAACAGATGCATCGGATCGTCGAGGGATTGACCGTGCAGATGAAAATTGATTTGCCCGACCGCGGCGTCGGTTTGGCAATACCCCTGTCCAGTATCGGCGGCGCCGCCGCGATGACGACCTTTTTGGGACAGAATGTAACACTCACCGAACGGGAGGAAACGAAAAAAATGAATGCATACGAGTTGATTGTCGCCATTGTTGAAAACGGTCATACCGACGAGGTTATGGATGCCGCCAGACGCGCAGGTGCAGGTGGCGGTACCGTTATCCGCGCCAAGGGAACGGCAGGGGGTGCGGGCGTGCATTTTCTTGGCTTGTCCATTGCCGAGGAAAAGGAAATGATTTTTATCGTCTCGCGTGCCGAGGAAAAAAATGCCATTATGAAGGGCATCATGCAGGAGGCGGGCGTGGATTCCCCCGCGCACGCACTGGTTTTCTCGCTCCCTGTTTTGGAAACGGCGGGCTTTCGTTTGGCAGAGACCTTCGGCGAAGATAAGTAAGCCCTTCGTTCAAGGACGCATTTAAGGGGAAACTTGAAAGCAATTAGGGAAATCCATGAAAAGAGCAAAGGACTTGGATTTTGCAACGTGCAAAATCCAAGTCCTTTTGACGTGATATGCTTTTTACAGTAGCGTGGCCGTCCCTTATGAAAAAAGACTTTCCACAATTTCCAAGACCTTAAATTTGATGCGGTATTGTCCGCCACCAGAAATGAGACGGTATTCTGCCTCGCTTAAACCGACGGGCACGGACGTGTCCTCCGTGCCGATGGCACTTCCCACGCACATGGGCGGAAATAGCACGCACCACCAGTTTTGACCCGCACCCTCACCGATAGTGATGCGTAGGGAGCAATAGTTGCCCGAGGGGAGCGTCACGTTCTCGTAATGACGGGTGGGATAATCCTCACGGCGCAAGGATACGGCGACGGGGTAATCGTAGCCCGCCTCTTCAATGCATGCCTTTGCCGTTTTTTGAATATCGTCTCCTAACGACAAGAGCAGCTCTTCCGCTTCTTCTTTTTCGGTGCACGCGGCAAGGGTATCGCCGTATACGGATAAAATTTTATCACGCACCGTCAGTTTGAGGGCTTGGTCGCTTTCGCTGTCCGAATTTGCCAAAATGTGCAGGCGCAGTACGTCGTCGTACAGTTCCTCCTCGCCCGAAACGGGGAGCGCGGTTATCAGCAACACGGAGAATAAAAGGCAAGTGATGTAGATAAACCATTTGACATCCTTCTTCATTGTCACAATCCTTTCTTTTGCAAGTTTTTTGCAATAGTAGGGTTGACACTTTGCTTTCTTTTTATTCAATCGGAAAAACATCACAAAGGAAAGCGACAAACGTCGAAAAAAATGCCGTGCAAGATAAAAAAGGCTATTGACTATATTCAAAGCATTTGCTATAATATAATCGTATGAAACTTATAAAATAAACAGTGAGGTGTACTCTTATGGCAAAAAGCATACAGGACGTTTTAAATCTCATTCGCGAAAACGGCATACAAATGGTGGATTTTAAGATGGTGGACATCAACGGTCAGTTCCGCCACGTGACAATTCCCGCAGAGAACTTTTCGGAGGATACCATGAAGAGCGGTATCGGCTTCGATGCCTCCAACTACGGTTATGCCGTTGTTGAGAAGAGCGACATGGTCTTTATTCCCGACCCGGACACCGCGGTCATTGATCCTTTTTGCGACATTAAAACGTTGTCGATGACGGGTAACGCCATGATTATCGGCAATCCCGAAAACCGCCCCCTCGCGCAGTATCCGCGCAACATCGTTTTGGCGGCAGAGCAGTACATGAAGGATTTGGGCATTGCCGACACCATGATGATTTTGCCTGAATTTGAGTTTTACCTCTTTGACGAGGTTGCATGGGACGTTTCCCCGAACAGTATCGGCGTGTCCGTCGATACCCAACAGTCTTACTGGAACAGTGGCGTTGAGGGCAAGGGATGCGTTGTGCAAAAGCAAAAGGCATACCACATTGCCTAGCCCTTTGATAAGGGTTATGAGTGCCGTAGCGAAATGTGCTTGCACATGAAGGACGCGGGCATTGAAATCAACTATCACCACCCCGAGGTTGCCGCATCCGGACAGTTTGAAATTGAGCCGCAACTCGGCCCGATGTCCAAGATGGCAGATGCGACCATGATGATTAAGTACATCATCCATAACACAGCCTTGAAGCATGGGAAAACCGCAACCTTTATGCCCAAGCCGATTTATGGCGAGGCAGGAAGCGGCATGCACGTGCATATGCTCCTCTTGAAGAACGGCGAGCCCGTCTTCTCCGATGACAACGGTTATGCAAATCTGAGCCGTGAGGCACACTATTTCATGGGCGGTCTTTTGAAGCACATCGCCTCTCTTTGCGCCATCACCAACCCGAGCACCAACTCCTTCAAGCGTTTGGTTCCCGGCTTTGAGGCGCCTGTGACTGTCGGTTATGCTACCTCTAACCGTAGCGCCGTCATCCGCATCCCCGCCTATGCCAAGGCACCCAACAAGCGCCGTTTTGAACTTCGCAATCCCGACGCTACCTGCAACCCCTATTTCTGCTACGCCGCTATTTTGATGGCAGGTCTTGACGGTATTCAGAACAAAATCGATCCCCACGAAAACGGTTGGGGCCCCTACGACGTCAACCTCTATCATTTGAGCGACGAGGAAAAGGCAAAGTTGCATCATTTGCCCGCATCGCTTGACGAGGCGTTGAACGCATTGGAGGCAGATCACGATTATCTGACGGCGGGCGGCGTGTTCCCGAAGGAACTCATCCAAAACTTCATCAAAGCAAAGCGCGAGGAATGCCGCGAACTTTCCAAAATTCCTCATCCCGCAGAGTTTGACAGATACTATAATCTGTAAGCCGTTTTTCCAATGCGCGATGATTGGAAAGCGAGCAACCGATAGAACGGATAAAACGGTCAACACGCTTTCTTCCAATCAATCGCTGCAATCTCCATAAAAAGAAAAGAGAATTTCAACCGAAAAATTGAAATTCTCTTTTTTATTTTCTTTGATAAATCATATCGTACTGTTTTGTACGGTGGGGAATTCAGTCTGTGTCATCCTCGCATTTGGGGCGGACCTCGTAAAAGTCGAGGACGGGCAAAAGAACGAGCGCGGTAAGCCCTGCGTTGAAACCGCCGTTATAGAGGACGAAACCGCCGTGCATAGCCGAGGTAGAGGTGCAGATGATGGCGCTTAAAAATCCTGCAAGAACGCCTATCTTAAAACCGTATTTTCCCGAAAAGGGGCATAGCCCTGTCGCAAAGGCAAGGCCGTTTATGTAGGATTGCGAGCCGAGCGTCCAAGGGATTGGCAAATCAAAGGCAAGGCAGAAGCCCATCACAATGAGAAAAAGGAGAACGTATCCGCAGACGATGGGGGCAACCGTACGGATTTGCTGTCCGTCGGCGGAAAAGGTCAAGGCGGCAAACACCACGCCGAGTGTGGCACCCGTAAAGCCTGCGCCCTTGGGCAAGGCGGGAATGAACGAGGGGAGCAGTGTGACAACATTCAAAAAGAGGAGAAAGCACGTGCCGTAAATGGCAAAATTGATAAGACAGGCAGGCATGCCGAATTTATCCACAAAATCGACACCGTACCCCGTGCTTTTGAGGATGCCCCCGTAGCCTGTAAACGTGCGGCGGTTTTGGAAAAAGCCGATGAAAAGCGTGGCGGCAAAAAGCAGTATCAAAAAGACATTGACAAACAAGATATAGCCATAGGGGCGCGCCGCGTAGGAAGGGTTGATGGGTTTGAGG
>JAZSOK010000131.1:0-12799 GCA_045536865.1 Eubacteriales bacterium | reverse complement strand
AGGCGGCGCAACAAGCGGCAGAACAGGGTGAAGGTGCGGCAAGCACGGAAGAAGTGTCCGCCGCCCCCGAAAAAACCTTTGGTTTTGTTTCTGTTTGCGTGGGAGAGGGGTTGCACGAGGTGTTTTCGGACCTCGGTGCAGACCAGATCGTGCTTGGCGGTCAAACGATGAATCCCAGTATGGATCAAATGTTGCAGGCAATTCGCCGTACGCCCGCAGAATGTGTATTCGTTTTGCCGAACAATAAAAATATTTATATGGTATCCGAGCAGGCCGCGCAAGAGGTTTCCGATAAAAAGGTTTACGTCTTCAACACGCGCTCGATTCCCGACGGTATTGCGGCGATGCTTGCCTTTGATGAAAGTGCCGATTACGAGGCTAATATTGAGGCAATGGAGAGCGCGGTTTCGGCGGTGACAACGCTGCAATTGACGCACGCCGTGCGCGAATTTTCCTTTGAAGGCGAAAAGTTTGATGAAGGAAAGGTTCTCGGCCTTTTAAACGGTAAGATGACGGCAGTTGACGATGATCGTGAAAAGTGCTTGGAAAAACTTTTACAAAAGAAAAGCGAGGCGTCTTTCGTCACCATTTTCTACGGTGAGGACGTTAACGAAACCGAAGCTCAACACGTAGAAGAACTCGTTCGTTCTTTTTACGGCAACGATGCGGAAATTTCGCTTGTCTATGGCGGGCAACCTCTTTACGACTTTGTTCTTTCAATTGAATAAAATGAAAGTCCCCCAAAACGCTGTCAAATGGCGGCGCTTTGGGGGGCTTTTTTTGTTTTTTCAAGGTTTTTCATTCAAAATACGGTGTGTCTGTCGAAATGTTTTTGTTCTTCTTTCCAAAATTCACCATGTTTTTCTTTTTGTATGGTCTATAATGGGATAGAAGCATTGTTTTTTACCATGTAGCGTGATATGTCGTACAATGCAGAGAAAGAGAGGATGGTCAACTATGGGACGGGCAAAAAAAGTGATATACGGGGTGATACTGCTCTTGATGATTGTCGCCATTTTCATGCTGATTTATGTGGCAACTTCACTGTCGTCAAAAGCGGCTTCCGGTAACGTTTCTTGGCGCACAGAGGGCGGCGTGTTGTATATTGAGGGTGAAGGCGACATGACGGACGTTTCGGAGGGAGGACAAGCACCTTGGTATACAAAGCGGGAAAGCATTACCAAAATCATTGTGGGTGACGGGATCACCGCCATCGGTGCGCGATCGTTTATTGGCTTTTCAAGAGTGACGGAGGTCATTTTGCCTGCATCCGTATCAAGTATCGGAGAACGTTCTTTTAGTGGTTGTACCGCCTTGGCGCGTGTGGAACTCCCTCTTTATTTAACGGATATTGAGGAAGGGGCGTTTTTTTCCTGTGGCGCGTTATGCGAAATCCTTTTGCCAAACGGTTGCCGCAGTGTGGGCGCGTACGCCTTTGCGTCATGTGAAAAATTAAAGCGCGTCGTCCTGCCCCAAACATTGGTGACGCTTGGTGAATATGCCTTTTTCGGCGCCGCCGCCTTGACGGAAATTCAACTGCCATCCGGAATAACGGTGGTACCCGAGGCGTGCTTTCGCGGTTGTACTTCGCTTGAAAAAGTGTCTTTACCAAGCACGCTGACTGCACTTTCGAAGGATGCCTTTTACGGATGCACGTCCTTGAAGGCTTGTGCCTTGCCCGTGGGCGTGTCCGCGGTAGGGGAGTCTGCCTTTCAGGGAAGCGGACTGTGCGGGATGATTTTGCCGAGCAGTGTTCGGTCAATCGGGGATTATGCCTTTGCTTCTTGCCGTTCTCTCACGTCCCTTACCTTGCCGTCCGGACTTTTGGAGGTGCCCAAAGGGCTTCTTCTTTCGGCGGAAAGATTGACGGATATAACGATACCGTCTTCTGTGGAGCGCATCGGTGATGAGGCGTTTTCCTATTGTCTTGCGCTTGCGTCTATTTGTATTCCCGAACGCGTGCGTTTTATAGGCGATCACGCCTTTGCTTATGATTCTGCCTTACAAAAGGTTGATTTTAATGCCACCTCCTGCTTTGTGGCGGGCAGTCATGCCGCCCCCGCGTTTCGAGGGTGCGTCGGTCTTTCCTCGTTTGTCTTTGGTGAGCAGGTCAGTCGTATCCCCGATGCCCTTTGCATGAACTTGCCTTCGCTTTCTCACGTGACGATTGGTGACGGCGTGTTGGAAATCGGTACTTCCGCCTTTGAGGGGTGCGGTGCTTTACAGTCGGTGGAACTCGGCGACAATCTCCAACGCGTGGGGGAGGGGGCGTTTTACCGTTGCCCGATGTTGGTTGCGCTAAGGATACCGAGCAGTTTGCGAACGGCGGGGTATTATGCTTTTTTTACGGGCGACGCAGGCCGTCTGTTTGCAGAACTCCCCGCCGCGGAGGAGGGCTTTGATGCCGCGTGGTGCGGAGATGCCAAGGTTTTCTTTCGGGATGAATGGGTTTCATGTTCTTTTTACGCGCGCGAACAGTTGCTCGGCGTGCAGTATTTGGCGATAGGGGAGAGTTGCGAGGCGCCTCACGTTCCAAACGACACACCGCGCGAGGGGTACACCGCTTACTTCAACGGATGGGACTTAAACGGTGATGGGGCGGCGGATGCGTTGCCTTTGCAAATACGGCAATCCTTTCGGGCAGACGCCTTGTATAGGGAACTCCCCAATCGCTATCAATGCCGTTTTTATTTGGATGATGGAAGTTTGTTTGCGGAATTATCTGCCTATTACGGTGATGAAATACCCTTGCCGCAACCGCCGACCAAGGAGTCTGACGAGATTTTTCGATATATTTTTCTCGGTTGGTCGGGCTTAAACGAAGAAACGCGGGTAAACGGGGATATGCGTTTTACCGCCCAATTTGAAAAACAACGCATAGATAGAGATGCGCCCACGGTTGGCGGTATTACGGCAGATGAAATTTACTATTCGCCCCGTCAGGTAACGGTGACGGACACGGGACTGTCATCGGTCCTTTTGGACGGAGAAGAACTTTATGACGGCAAAGGCTCACCGTTTGTATTCCGTTTGCCAAAGGACGGTAAGCAACACGTCATTGTCACGAAGGACGCGTCGGGAAACACTTTTGAAATCACGGTCACAAGCGTGGAGCCCGTAGCGGTTCTTTCGACACTTCTTTTGCCTGACGATGCCGTTGTGGGGAAGGAGGAAGGTGTCAATCAAGCCTTTGCAACGATTGATGCTTTGCTTTCTGCAAAGGACCTATCGGATGAAGACAGGGAACACCTAAAAAAGAGGCGTACAGAACTGTTTGAGGCCTATCGTAAGAATGCGGTCAAGGATGCTTTCGCCGTCGATTTTTCTTCGGACGTTTTGTACGTCCCATTTGCAGAGGAGGAATTGAAGGAAGCGTGTCTTTTTCTCTTTGGTGAAGAAGAGGTTTTGCTTTCGTTAGCAAAGAATAGGGTATCATTTACGGTTTTTGTCAAAGCCGCAAATGAAGACGTGCAGAAAGAGTTAGAGACGATGGCGGCGGCACAAAATAAGCAAGTGTTAGGAAGTTGTCAATTGAGCATTGTGCGGTCAATTGCTAGTCCCGATGGAAAAACGACGAACGAAACAATAGAAAGATTTGGCATGCTCTTGCAAGGCAGGGCTTATTTCGATAAGGTATGGTCGGATGAGGCAGGTCTTTGCTTACTTTGCGTTGAAAACGGAGAGGGCACCGTTTTTACGCCCGAAGACGCATCGACGGAAAGCGTTGATTTTACCGTTGGGGGCGGTGCGTCATTTGCGGTTATGGCCGATGTTACAAACGGCGACGGATGGGTAAAAACACTGTTGATTGCACTGTCAATGGCTCTTTTGACGTCCGCCATGCTTGGTGGCGGCGCGTGGCTGATCGTGCGTTACCGTGTCAAACGGTTGCGGAAAAAGGATGTGCCTTTATCCGAAGAAACGATAGATGACGATGCGAAAAACGATACCGAAAATGAAAAGGAAAGCGATACGGTAAGTATGCTTGAAAATGGCGAGGAGCCCCTGACCGAAAGCGATATTCAAGAGGAAAACGAAGAAAGAAAAGATACAGGAGAAGAATAATAATCGGTCTTTTTAACGGTTAAATGAAAGGTGGCGCGCTCGATACAGACATTCTGCATCGAGCGCGCCGTTTTTTTATTCGATTTCGGTTGTGGGAAGAAGAAGGCCGTAGTCACCGTCTTTGCGCCGATAGACAACGGCGTAGGTTCCGCTTTCCGAATCCAAAAAGGCGAAGAAGTTGTGTCCTGAAAGGTTCATTTGTAAAATGGCTTCCTCTGCATCCATAGGCTTGGCGGGGAAGGATTTGATGCGAATGCGAAATTCGGGCTCTTCTTCCACGTCTTCCCAGTCACTCATATCGTTGAACGCGCCTCCACGGATACGCTTTGCCAAGCGCGTCTTGTTTTTACGCAGTTGGCGTTCGAGGGAGTCAATGGACCTGTCTACTGCATTGCGAAACGTTGTGCTTCCTTCTTCACTGCGGAATATGGTTCCGTTGTAATTGATGGTGATCTCCACCGTCTGCTTGCCGTTTTTGCAACTGCACGTGACAAGGGCCGTGGCATCTTCGCCAAAGAACTTGTCAAATTTCGCCAGTTTGATTTCAAGCAGTTCACGCAGGCTATTTCGCACAGTCATTTGTTTGCCACTGATGGAGATTTTCATACTTTGTACCACCTTTGTCTATATTCAAGGAAAGGTATGCAAGGGTGTTACCCTGACACCCCCTTGTACTTACATTATAGCAGATAAAAGAGTAAAAATAAATAGTTTTTTGAAAAAAATTATAAAAAAATTGTGAATAATTCCCAAAAACAAAAAACAAAAATGCAAATTTGGAATAAAAACAGAAAAAGATGAAAAAAACAAAAAAGAAAGAAAAATGTAGTTCAAAGTCGTCTTGACATCGGAGAATAGGTGTGTTATACTAATATGTAAAGAGTTTTTACGACGGTGTCCACGGAGGAAAAAAGATGAATTTTCAAACGCAAGAAATCAAAATTGCACAACTCGGCAAGGATAAAAAGAACTGGCGTCTTGTAATGTTCGGACGCCGTTTTGCCGTTCTTGCCATGCTTTTCGTGCAATTTGCTTTTTTCTTTTTTCTCAGTTGGAGTGGGGCTCGTTTGTTTGTATGGCTTGACTTTGCTTTCATGGTGGTTGGCATTTTGCTATCCCTGTTCGTTATCCGCCGCAATGATAGTTCGGGTTTTAAGCTTTTATGGGTGTTTTTCATTCTGTCGTTGCCCATTTTCGGCGTCACCTTCTATTTTTTAATTCGCGGACAACTTTCTACGAAAAAAATGCGGCGCATCCATGAAAGCGTCGTAGAAAAAGAAAAAAAGACCGCCGCCCAGTTGGATAGTAGCCTATGTGAAGATGAACTTGGTCGTTATGCGCGCTTGGCGCATTATCTCCGTTTGCGCGGTTATAGCCCTGTTCGCTTTGTGAAAAGCACCTACTTCAAAACGGGTGAAGAAGCGTTTGCCTCTTTGATTTCCGATTTGGAGAAAGCAGAGAAGTATATTTTCCTTGAATATTTTATTGTTAACGACGGCGTTCTTTGGCAACGCATATTTGAAATTTTGCAACGCAAGGCCGCGGAGGGCGTTGAGGTACGCTTGATGATGGATGACATGGGATGCTTTATGCTACGTCCGCGTCATTTTGCCCGCGAACTTGAAGAAATGGGCATTAAGGTGCATGTGTTTAATCCCTTCCGCCCGTTTATCAGTGCCATTCAAAACAACCGTGACCACCGAAAAATTGCGGTGATAGACGGCTGTATCGCGCATACGGGCGGCTTGAATATTGCCGATGAATACGTCAATCTCCGTCGGCGGTTTGGTTATTGGAAGGATACCGCCATTAGAATGGAAGGGGCGGTTGCAGAGCAGTGGGCGGCTATTTTCTTGGCACTGTGGGACCGTGCCGCCACGATTGAAGAACCGTGGGAGCCCTATTTGCCCACCTTGCAGGGAAAGGCCATCCATCCGACGGAGGAGTGTGACGGCACCGTCATTCCTTATGCCGATTCACCGATTGACAAAGAGCCTATTTGCCGTAACATCTATCTCTATATGATTCAAAATGCACGCAAGCACGTTTATATTTGCACACCGTATCTTCTGCCGGATGAAGCCCTGCTTGAAGCATTGCTTTTGGCGGCAAAGAGTGGTGTTGACGTGCGTATTGTCGTCCCTTACCATGCGGATAAAAAACTTGTCAAAATGACGGGACGCACCTATTTTGCGGAGTTGATTCGGGCAGGTGTTCGCGTATACGAGTATACCCCCGGCTTCAACCACGGAAAAATGTTCTTGGTGGACGGCGAACTTGCCAGTGTTGGCAGTGCCAATTTGGATTACCGCAGTCTGTTTTTGCATTATGAATGCGGCGCTTTGGTGTGCGGAGGTAGCGCACCGCTTGCCTTAAGGGATGATTTTGAAGCAATATTCAAGGAATCCGCCATGGTTGAGTTGCCCCAAAAGAACCCCAATTATTTCAGGACCGTTTGGAATCAATTTTTGCGCTTGATCGCGCCTCTTATGTAAAAAGAAGTTGAAAGGAAATTTTCCTATGGATGATATGCGCGCATCGGATCTGCCGTCATCGGCGGCACTTTCCTATCTTGGCGATGCCGTACACAGTTTATACGTTCGTCGCGCGGTGACCGCTATGGGACATACCAAATCCGCAGACCTTCATGCGGCGGGGCAGACCTACGTGAATGCCGCCGCACAGGCGGCGGCGTATGAGCGCATCCTGCCACTGTTAACCGAAAAAGAAGCGGACGTTGCGCGTCGGGCGCATAATTCAAAGCATTTGCAAAGGCCAAAACACATGACAATTTCCGAATATCGCCGTGCAACGGCGTTAGAAGCATTACTTGGCATGTTGTTTTTTACGGGACAAACGGCACGCCTCGATGAATTGATGGCGGTCGTTTTGGATGTTTCTTCGGACGAGTGATTGTAGAGGAAGCGAGGGCGAGACTATTTCTCGTAACATACGTTTATGGATAAACATATGAATGCCCAAGTGGCGCGCACTGCCTTTTTGCCGACGACGCATGCGGATATGACGGTTTTGGGTTGGGATGCGCCCGATTTTATATATGTGACGGGTGATGCCTACGTGGATCACCCTTCTTTTGGTGCTTCGATCATTACGCGCGTGCTTTCTCATGCAGGGTATCGCGTCGCCGTGCTTTCCCAACCGAATTATCGAAACGAGGTTGATTTTTGTCGGTTTGGCAGACCGCGTCTTGGCTTTCTCGTGAGCGCGGGCAATATTGATTCTATGGTGGCGCATTATACTGTATCCAAAAAGAAAAGAAGTTATGACTATTATTCGCCCGGGGGAAAAATGGGCTATCGCCCCGACCGCGCGACGATTGTCTATTGCAACCGTATTCGAGAGGCATACGGTGACGTGCCCATTATTATCGGCGGGTTGGAGGCATCCCTGCGCCGATTTGCACACTACGATTATTGGGATAATAAAATACGGCGGAGCATTCTCGTTGATGCGCGTGCGGATTTATTGTCTTACGGAATGGGCGAAAAGACGCTTTTGCGTATTGCCGAACTGCTTGACCGTGGCATTCCCGTGCGAAAAATCAGGGACGTGCGCGGCACGGTATATCTTTGCCGCCGTGGCGAACCCGTCCATTTTGAGAGTGTGGAGTGCGGAGAGTACAATGATATCAAGGCAGGGGGCGAGGCGTATGCGCGCGCCTTTGCCTTGCAATACCGTAATACGGATTCCGTCAACGGCCGTGCCGTCATAGAGTATTATGATGACAAAATGTTGGTGGAAAATCCGCCTATGCCGCCCCTTACGCGCGAGGAACTTGACGAGGTGTACGCATTGCCTTATGCGCGGACGTATCACCCCGATTATGAGAAGATGGGCGGCGTGCCCGCCATTCAAGAGGTGCGCTTTTCAATTACACACAACCGCGGTTGCTTTGGCGCTTGTAATTTTTGCGCCCTTGCCTTCCATCAGGGGCGCGAGGTACGTTCGCGTAGCGAGGAGAGTGTGTTAAGCGAGGCGCGCATGATCGCATCCATGCCCGATTTTAAGGGCTATATTCACGACGTCGGTGGACCGACCGCCAATTTCAGAGGGCCGTCGTGTGAGCGACAGTTGACAAAGGGCATGTGCAAGGAGCGCAAGTGCCTGACACCGACACCGTGTCGGCATTTGAAGGTTGACCATACCGAGTATGCCGCCATGCTTGAAAAAATAGAGGCCATTCCCAAGGTCAAGCGCGTCTTCATTCGCTCGGGTATTCGCTTTGATTATTTGATGGCGGATGACGACGACACTTTCTTTCGGCAGTTGGTTGAAAGACACGTCAGCGGTCAGTTAAAGGTTGCGCCCGAGCATTGCGCAAAAGAAACCTTGCGTTTGATGGGAAAGGCACCTATTCATGTATATGAACGCTTCAAGCGGAAATACTTTCAATTGTGCGAGGCGTTTGGTAAGGAACAGTACTTGGTGCCGTATCTTATGTCCAGTCATCCCGGTACGTCGCTTCACGATGCCATAGAAATGGCGTTGTGGCTCAAACGGGAGGGATATTCACCAGAGCAGGTGCAGGATTTTTATCCCACACCGGGAACGGTTTCCACCGTCATGTATTGCACGGGCATTCATCCATTGACGGGCGAACACGTCCGTGTGTGCCGCGATTATCACGAAAAGCAGTTACAGAGGGCGCTTTTACAGTACGGTCGCCCCGAAAATGCGCCCTTGGTACGTGAGGCTTTGCGCCTTGCGGGAAGGGAAGATTTGATAGGTACGGATGGGGACTGTCTTGTTTTGCCCGAAAGAAAGTCTTTTTCAAAGACATCGTATAAAAAACAGAAAAAGCAGAACGAGCGCCCCTTGCGTGAGCGAAAAAACACTTCAAAAAGAACGTCCGAAAACGGGTATAAGGCACGTGGAAAAGCAATCGGGCAAGCAAAAAAACAAAGAAACGTTTTGAAGAAAAACGGCAAAAAAAACAATTTAAAAACGCGGTGATCGATGGCGAAACACCCCTTTGAAAAGGGTGCAAACGACTAAAAAAACAGTCAAATTTGTGCAAATTGCCTAAAAGCATAAAATGCGAGTTTCGCACACTGAAAATGTGGAAAAAGTGGACAAATGCGTTTGCCTTCGAAGATATCGACAAAATATGACGCAAAAACAGGAAAAAACGGACGGGTTATCCACATTACTCTCAAAAACGATGTGGAAAACTTTTTTCGGCTTTTTTGCATTTTCTACATGATGCCATCTTGACAAGAAAAAATGCATTAAAAAAGAGGGCGAATTGCACAGGCGTTATATTTGAATATTCAACAATAAAAAACAACCGAAGGGGAGAGAAAAATGGAAGCGGAATTTTGGAATCTTAAAAAATTTGATGCGGCTATGTCATCGGGCGAGACCTTTTTGGTGGATTTTTTTGCAACGTGGTGCGGCCCTTGTCGGCAAATGGCACCGATTTTTGAGGCGTTCGTCAAGGCACATCCCGATTTTCATACGGCGAAGGTTGACGTTGATGCCTCCCCCGAATTGGCAGAGACCTGCCAAGTGAAGAGCATACCGACGCTCATTCTTTTCAAAAACGGTGCGGAGGCGGGGCGACACGTCGGCACGCTATCGCTGCACGCTTTGGAAGAATTTGCAGGTGTTCTTGGGGGAGAATAAAAGCATAGAGGTGGGCAAGGGCAGGGTTTTTACAAGCACTAAACCGTGTCTTGCCTCTTTATTCAATAAACGGATTGAAAGAAAAAGCGAGGCGGTGACAGACGTATCCTACACGGCTCGTTTTTTCTTTTGCAAGTCTTTTTTGTTTTTTTGACGGCGTTGATAGTAGTGAGCGCGTTTTTGAAAGCGAATTTCCTTGACAGCACGGCATAATTATGCTATACTGAAAAAGCAGTTGCATAAAAATCGTTGCAAATGCGGCAAAGGCACGAGAAAAGGAATGACTACAATGAAAAAAAGAATTTTTGCATCACTTACGGCGTTACTTGCCCTTTTGGTTGTCCTCCCGTCTTGCGGGGGTGAGGAAATTTCATTTTCCTATACAACGCTTTCCGATATCGTAGAGAAGGCGGAGCAGATGTCCTCTTGCCGTCTCATTGGTCAGACGTCGGCGGATATTTTTTATCAACCCACCTCGCTTAAAAAGTATGACGTTCACGCCGAGCAAAACACCGATATAAGTTATACGCGGGATGAGGCAGGGAAACTTTCCACTTTGCAGGGAAGTTATAACTTAAAGAGTGGTAACGAAGAAGAGGCCTACACCGTTTATTATGCGGACGGCAAGGCATACTTCGATGAGGACGGCAGAAAATATACAGCCCCTCTGTCGGCAGAATCCTTTGCCGTGCAGGATATGTTTCGCTTTTTTGAGGAAGACGAGGTGCAGGATATCAAGGCTTACCGCGAAGACGGTCTTGTGCGCGTAACGTTTAGCGTACCGTGGGAGTCCGCTTCTCCGAAGGTCAATGAACTGTACGCGACTTTATCTGCCGTTTTACAATCCTCGGGCATGACGTATAGCGACGTGCAGTACACGGATATTCAAGCGACGTTTTTGGTCGATGAGAACACAAACGATTTGGTTTCGTATACCTACGACTATGCGGCAAAATTGAAGATTGACGGCGTGGACGTGGATGTGAAGGGAAGAAGCACCTGCCGCATTGAAAGCAGAAGCGTGACGTTGACACCGCCCGATTTGACACTTTGGCAGTGAGTTGCCGTTTGGATACAAAAAACACCGATTACGCAGAAGTTGCATAATCGGTGTTTTTTCTTTTCAAAACGCCCAGTCGCCGTTTCTGAAAATCGGTACGGTTTGACCGTCGTTTGTCAGGGCATCAATAGATAAATCCTTCGTTCCTATCATAAAATCCACGTGGATAAGAGAATCGTTGATGCCCATTTTGCGGCATTCCTCCAACGTGTATTTTTCAAAATCACGAATGGTATCCGCATAACCCATGCCAAGCGCCAAGTGGCAAGAGGCATTTTCGTCAAAAAGCGTTTCATAGAAAAGCAGATTTGACTCTCGAATGGGTGAATGGTAGGGCACGAGCGCACATTCGCCGAGGTAAGCCGCGCCCTCGTCCGTGGCAAGCATTTCTTTTAAGAGTGCGTCGTTTTTTTCTGCATGAGAGTCTACCACACGCCCGTTTTCAAAGCGGAGGTAAAAGTTGTCGATGACTTGCCCCTGATAAGAAAGCGGATAAGATGAGTAGACGATGCCCTCTGCCTCACCGCGCATGGGGCTAATAAAGCATTCCTCTGTCGGAATATTGGGGTTGAAACGGTAACCCTGCAAGGACACATCCGCGCCACCGCGAAAAACGGCGGTCGGAATCATGCCGACACGCAAATCGGTGCCGTTTTCGCTCTTATAAATCAACTGCTTGATAGAAAGGTCGTTCAGATAAGCGCAACGTCTTCCCAAATCGTCGTTGTGTTTTTTCCATGCGGCAAGCGTATCTTCGCCTTCTACGACGCGCGCGGCAGAAAGGATGGCTTCCCATAGCGCTTCTACCGCCTGCTTTTTTGAGAGGGACGGGAACACCTTCTTTGCCCATGCTTGCCCGGGGACGGCGGCAATGCACCACTGTTCCTTGTTTTCAAGAGCATCACGATAGGGCTTGATAACGGCACGGCGCAAATTTTGACATTGGGTATACTTTTTTAAGTTGATGCCCTTCAAGCCGTCGGGATCCTCGCTAACGAGATAAATGCGGCAGGGTATGACATCCACGTAATGACGGAGCCGTTCTTCCTCCCACTTTTCAATTTTTCCAAGCGTCGAGACTTTTTGGTGGCGCACGTGAAGTTTGGTGAGAGGTTGGTAATTCCATTCAACGCTAACGCGTCGAGCCCCTGCACGGTAGCATTCCTCGGTGAGCATTTTGACAAATTCGGGTTGGTCCAATTCTGCATAAAGAACGACCTCCTGCCCCTTTTGCACGTTGACGCCCATACGGGCGATGAGTGTGGCATACTGTAAAAGCAGTTTCTTTTTCATTGTTTCTTCGGCGTCTTTTGCGCCACTCCTTTTGCATTCATGATTGCCAATTTGAAGTGATTTTATGACCTAATTTCGGAAAAAGTCAAAACGGCCCGTACGGCACGCCGCCAGTCTTCCATGCGCTTTTGCCGCCAGTCTTCATCCTTTTCGGGTAGGAAGCAACGTCCCGTTTGACGGGCAGACTCAATTTCATGAAGATTTTTGTAAAAGCCTGTGGCAAGCCCCGACAAAAAGGCGGCACCCAATGCGGTACTTTCTATGTTTTCGGGGCGCTCAATCGGAACGCCGAGAAGGTCCGCCTGAAAGGCAAGCAACAGTTCGTTTTGTGCGGCACCGCCATCCACGCGCAGACAGGGAAGCGTGCATCCCGATTCCTTTTGCATAAGAGAAATGACGTCGGCGGTTTGGTACGCCATGGACTCCAAGGTGGCACGAACGAGGTGCGCCGTTTTCGTGGCGCGTGTCAAGCCGAGAACAGCGCCGCGTGCATCGGGATTCCAGTAGGGCGCGCCCAGTCCCGTGAAGGCAGGAACGACGAATACGCCGTCACTGTCCGTAACCTCTTTTGCCACAGTTTCGGATTCTTTGGCGGTTTCAATGAGTTTCAGTCCGTCGCGTAGCCATTGTACGGCCGCGCCCGATACAAAAACGGAGCCTTCCAACGCATAATTGACCTCCCCATTTAATCCCCAAGCAATGGTGGTCAAAAGACCGTTTTTGGTAAGACAGGGG
>JAZSOK010000030.1:0-12002 GCA_045536865.1 Eubacteriales bacterium | reverse complement strand
ACAGAGAATCGTTGGCGAAGACGTTATCGTCATGGATTCCGTATTGCAAAAGAATTTCAATGCACAATGGACAGATATTCGCTTGAATGGAGTCAATTTGGGAACAGGGGAAAATGAGCCCGGTGAAGCCTCGCCCGAAACGTCGATTGACTTGTACGCAGACGTAATCTTGGTAGATTATCAGATGCTCTCCACCGATGCGTTCGTTCCGTTGTGCGGCTTCTCCTCCACCATGTCGGGCAATGGATTTGACAAAACGGACGTGGGTGGCAACAAGGAATATAGTTACAATCCCGTGCCGCACGTGTCCGGCTATGTAAACAAAAGTTATGATGCATTGATCAATCAAGCATATGCGGAAACGGATGCTCAAAAGCGTGCATCCTTGCTCCATCAGGCAGAAAAGATGCTTCTTGAAGACATGCCCATTATTCCGTTGGTATATAACCAAGATTTTTATGTGATTGATGAAAACCTCGAAGACGTGAAAACGAATGCCTACGGTTATCCCGCATTCATCAAAGCAGATTTGGTGGATTACAAGGAACTGACCAAGTGGCAAAAGCAGGAATCCGACGCGGAGTAATTTCCGATGGGCAACCGTAGGTTTCCTTTTTGAAAAATGACGGCGGAATCCTTCGACGTTTGGTTTGATGCGCGAAGGATTCCGCTTTGCCTTTTACTCGCGTTGAAAGACAGTACG
Source organism: Eubacteriales bacterium (assembly GCA_045536865.1). Classification (GTDB taxonomy): domain Bacteria; phylum Bacillota; class Clostridia; order Oscillospirales; family CAG-272; genus UBA1740. The sequence continues at coordinate 11,299 of JAZSOK010000030.1, read as the reverse complement.
GCGGTCGCTTTTAGACGGCAGAACGGAGAACGCAATGAAACAAAACATTTTGCAAAGTAAAGTTGACATAAAGATTTTTATTTTGTTTCTTTTGGATCAAATCAATTATCCCTTGGACGATGAAAGCATTAGCAATATCGTTTTTGAAAACGGTTACGTCGGCTCCTTTGATTTTGCAGAGTGCTTTTCCGAACTCGTCGAATTGCATCATATTGAGGCAGACGAGGTGGAAGGGAAGATGTATTATATGATTTCGGATACGGGGCGACGGGTGTCCGCCGAACTGCACGATCAACTTGTGGATTCCATACGCGAGATAAGCAGTCGGAGCGCCGCAAGAGTTCTCTCCCTGCAACGGCGCGGCGCGCATTTGGAAGTAGATATTTCCGAACGTGCCGATCGCAAGTTCTACGTTGCTTGTCGGGTGGTGGAAACGGCAGGAACACTTTTTTCATTTGGGTTGACCGTTCCTACGCGCGTGCAAGCGGAGCGCATCAGTGCAAACTTCCGCGAAAGGCCCGAAAGAATGTTTCGGGGATTGATGACCGTCGTAACGGGTGACGTAGATTATCTCTTGGAATGACTACATACGACAAAAATAGCGCTCTGCAAATGTGAATTTTTTGTTAATTTTTAACGTATTTCGAAAAAATCTTCGTTTTCTATTGACAAAGAGATGAAAAAAAGTTATAATGAGCGCAGGTTCTTTGTATAAAGGTATCAATCCGTGACATACAGATTTTTGTTGGGAAGTGTGCTACATGACCGAGTGTGAGTTGCTTTTGGCAGTTCGTGATGGAAGCGAGAGTGCTTACGAAAGTTTGCTCGGGCTTTACGAGCCGCTGCTTATCTCACTGGTGAGTCGGTTTGATACGGAAGCATTGGTACGCGATGAATTGATGCAGGAGGCGCGTTACGCCCTGTATCGAGCATCATGTGCTTATGACACGGCGCAATCCGCCGTGACCTTTGGCTTGTATGCAAAGATTTGTATTCGTCGGGCGCTCTTTTCCTTTGTACGGCGCGCCATGCACCGCGATATGCATCAGGTGCCTTTGTCACCCATTGGTGAGAACGATGAAGAAGAATCTTTGTCAGACCCACTTCTGAACTGCCTGTTCGCCGAGGAGCAAAAAAAGGTGGATGACGTGCTTGCGTCACAACTTTCGGCATTTGAACGGCAGGTGTTCGTGCGATATTTGGGCGGTGATGCTTCGTCGCACATTGCGGAGGATTTGGGTATTGGCCGTAAAACGGTGCAAAATGCGATTTATCGGTCGCAGAAAAAGCTCCGTAAATATTATCATGTTTATATGCCCCAGTAGCTTAAGGGAGAGCGTTGTTTTCAAAGGCGTCGGTTGGAATCCGTCTAAGGGCAAAAAATTAACCTATCAAAGCGAGGTAAGAAACCATGTATCAGGACAAGACATTGAAGTGCAAGGATTGCGGCAATGATTTCGTGTTCACCGCAGGTGAGCAGGAATTCTATGCAGAGAAGGGCTTCCAGAACGAGCCCCAGAGATGCAAAGCATGCCGTGATGCCAGAAAGAATGCCAGCAAGGGTGCAAGAGAGATGTTCACTGCTATCTGCGCCGACTGTGGCAAAGAGGCAAAAGTGCCCTTCAATCCGACCGAAGGCAAGGCAGTATACTGCAGCGAATGCTACGCAGCAAGAAAAGGCCAATAATTTACTTTCGGAACAAAGCAGTCACACCAAATGGCGTGACTGCTTTTTCTTTTCTTTGGTATAGAAATTGGCAATTCTGCTCTTTTACGACCTTTATAACCGAAAATTCTTCTTATTTTGACCTCAAAAGTGCGTTTCTTTTATAAAAATACTGTACAAAGTGGGAATTTTGTGTTATAATGTATTGTAGATATCTTTACTTCTAAAACGATAGAAAAAATAACCGTGTGTATAACGGAGAAACAAGAATGACATACAAGAAAAACAGTGCGGACAAACCGCATACGGGGCGTGAGGCTTCGCCGAAGAAAAGGAGAGCACCCTTTGAAAATGCGCCCGAAAAAGAAACCGCGGTAGATAATGAACAATTGATTTTCGGTAGAAATGCCGTGCGAGAGTTGTTGCATAGCGGCCGTGATATAGACAAGATTTTCGTTGCCAAGAGCGAGCGTGACGGCTCGTTGTCCGTTTTGGTGGCAGAGGCGTTAGAACGGCGTATTCCCCTTTTGGAGATCGATCGCCGCAAGATGGACGCTATGTGTGCGGAAGGACGTCACCAAGGCATTGCCGCATCGGCGGCGGCGCGCAATTATGCGACGATTGACGATATGCTATCACTTGCTTTGGAGCGCAATGAAAAGCCCTTCATCGTGATTGCGGATGGCATTGAGGACCCACACAATTTGGGTGCCATCATTCGTTCTGCCGAATGTGCCGGTGCGCACGGCGTGTTGATTCCCAAGCGGCGCGCATCAGGGCTAACTTCTGTTGCGGCAAAGGCTTCGGCAGGTGCTTTGGAGCATATACCGATTGCGCGTGTTCCCAATCTCTCCGCCGCTATTAAGGAGTTGAAGGAGAAGGGCTTGTGGGTATACGCCGCCGATATGGAGGGCACACCCTACTATCAGACCGATTTTTCCACAGGAACCGCCATCGTTCTTGGTAGCGAGGGCGAGGGAATTTCTCGGTTGGTTCTTGAAAATTGCGATGCCGTCGTATCCATCCCTATGTTTGGGCAAGTCAATTCCTTGAACGTTTCGGCGGCCGCCGCCGTCCTTCTCTTTGAGGTTGCCCGTCAACATCATCAATAAAACCGTTTATTAAAGATAAGTACTTATAGGAGGTATCCGTATGTCAGAGCCGAATCAAAACGGTCACGGAGCCGATCCACAGGAAATTGAACAATTATTAAATCGCCTGCGTGAAAGCATCGATATTTTCGAGAGCAACACCGCATCTTCGGAAAAGAAAGAGCCGTCCGGCGAAACAAAATTCGGCGCTACCACAGAGGTGCCGTTTGTGCAAGCAACGTCCCTTTCAGGCGAGAGTGACGGCGCACTTGACGACAATGCCGCACGGGAAGAGGCGGATGCCTTCGAGGAGGATGCCGTCATCGAGGAAGAAGTCATCGAAGACGAAGCCGTCATCGAAGAAGTCGCCATCGAGGAAGAAGTCGTCGAAGAAGATGCCGTCATCGAAGAAGAAGTCATCGAAGAAGTCATCGAAGAAGATACCTTCGCCGAAGAAGATGTGACTGCCGAAGAAGATGCCACCATCGAGGAAGAAATCATCGAGGAAACCTCTGTTTTGGAGGGTGCCCCTGCGGTTAAGGACGATACCGCATTGGAAGAGGCAGACGTTTTTGAAGAACAAAGCGCCGAGGAAATTGCCGTCGAAAGTGAAGAAACCGTTCGTCAAACGGTGCCCGAAATGCAAACGGCGACCGCCTCTTTTACGGATGTTATTGATGGCATTGCGCTTGAAAAACTGATCGATCTGGCAAAGCCGACACCCACACCCGAGGAAGTTGGCGCACCCAAAAAATATCACGTGTCCGTTTTAAGACAGGGGAAAATCACCCTTGATTTCCACAAAAGCACACGGATACAAGAAGAACTGATCGAGGCAGTGACGTACGCGGAGGATGACGCATCTTACGATGAGATGAACGCCCCCGAAAATGACGAGCAAGTTGAACTTGAAAACGTCACGAAAACGGCGGTGTTTCAATCGACCGCGGTGCTGGTCAATCAAATTGAAACGGCAAGTGATGAAAGCGAAGAAGAGGAGGAGGAACTTTCGTTTGTCACCGCCCCGAGTGCAAAAACCGGGGAGTCGGCTACAAACGATAAAAAGACGTTAAGCGGTGCCGCGCAGGCCTCCGTGGATTACAGTGCTTTCCGTATTGCGGACACGTCTCCTGCCATGGACGACAGAAAGCATATTGAGGAATTTGTATCCAAAGATCAAACGGACAGTATTTTTGCGCGGTATAAACGCAAGATGCGCGGACTTTCCCTGCGCTTGGCAGGGGCAGTTCTTTTGTTCCTTTTGCTTTTGACACCTGAAATATTGCCGATTTTTGGCGTGTCACTCCTCTCGCTTTTTGCGTTGGAGGACTTCTCGTTTGTCGTTCCCCTGCTTTCGCTTTTGTTGTTTGCGGCGGCCGTTTCCTTGGCCTTCCCCGCAATAAGAGAAGGTTTTTCGGCGTTTGCCGAAAGAAAGCCCGTCCCCGAATGTCTGTATATTATTAGCACGGGATGGATTTCTTTGTATATGTTAGCGGCGTGCTTTTTGTACGATGACGTTATGGTGCAGGCAAGCGCTTCGCCCTTGATGGGGGCGGCAGGTGCCTCGTTGACCATCGGCGTGTTGGCCGCAGATTTTATTCGCGTGCGCGGTGAATACGCAACGTTTTCCGCCGTTGCCGCCCCAGGGGATAAACTCGCGGCGGAACTGGCGCGCGTGACGGCGCGCGGTGATGAATTCCGCGTGTTGAAAAACCACGTGTTCCCCGAAACGTCACGGACCATTCACGTGAAAAAGGTAGAGTTTGTAGACGGTTATTTCCGTCAAATCAATCGCCGCGTGGAGGATTTCCGCCTGAACACATGGCTACTCATTGCCATCAATGCCGCCGCTTTGATAGTGGGCGTGCTCACGGCCTCCTTGATTTACGTCGGCAGTTTTGCGATGGGATTGCTTGCCGCCGCCGCAGTTTCTTTTTTGGCGGCCCCCTTCTCCTTTTACGTGTCGCACCGCTATCCCCTTTACCGTGCCGAGCGCTTGGCATCCGACGAGGGATGCGCGTTCATCGGTGAGAGCGCCGTCCACGCCTATACGATGGCAGACGTCATGGTGTTTGAGGACGTTGAGGCGTTTACCTCTGCAAACACGCGCATTTGCCGCATTAAACTCCCCGACGGCGTGCAGGTGCATCAGGTTCTCTATTATCTGACCAAGGCGTTTGGCGTTATCGGCGGTCCCCTGTACGGACTTTTCAGTACCGCCATAGAGGGCATTGACGATTATGCGGACACCGAACTTGTCGCAAGCGAAAAGAACGGCTTGTACGTGCGGACGGGCGGACACGACGTCCACATCGGCCGCGCCGCCTATCTTGCGAAAAACGGGATCGCGCCTTATTATGATGAAGAGGACGAAAAATACATAGCGGAAGGCAAAATCAGTCTGATGTATGTGGCCGTGGATGGCGCGTTTATGGCAAAGTTCTACATGCGCTATGAGCCGAATGATAAGTTCTGCCGCAATGCAAAGCGTCTGGCATACCGACATATGCATATGCTCATTCGTACCTTTGATCCCAATTTGGACGATAGACTTTTGAAGGTCCATCCCATGCTTTCACAATTGCCCATCAAAATGCTCCACAAGCGCCCCGAGCAACTGCATGATTATGCCGAGGAGCGTATGTATAGCGGTCTTGTGACGTCGGGTAGCACGAAAGACATCTTGAAACTGTTGCTTTTGTGCGACAACGTCAAGCGCGTCACTGCCATCGGACGGATTATCAAAATCGTAACGGCGGCGGTGGCACCCGCGCTCGTCCTACTGTTGATGAGCCTCGGGCAAGCGGCATTTCTGTCGGGACCTTTGTCCGTCCTCTACTGGTTCTTGTCGCTAATCCCCTTGGCTATCGTGACCAAACGGAAACTATAATTTACTTTATTTCAACATTTTCAACGGAGAGTCCTAAATCAAAAGGCATAGATAAAAATGAATGATTGTCTTAATTCTGCGATATTAAAATCGGTCAGTAAACCCGGGCGCTATACGGGCGGTGAGTTCCATAGCGTGATGAAGAACGTCGAGGACGTTCAACTGCGCTTCGCCTTCTGCTTTCCCGATGTTTACGAAATAGGCATGTCCAATCTCGGCGTGCGTATTCTTTACAACGTGTTGAATAAGGTGCCCGAGATATGGTGCGAACGTGTGTATGCGCCGTGGCCCGATATGGATGCCGCCATGCGCGCAAACGGCATGCCGCTGACCTCTCACGAAAGTCATACGCCCCTCGCGGATTTTCACATCATAGGCATCACCTTGCAGTATGAACTCTGCTATACGACGGCATTGCACATGCTCAAATTGGCAGGGTTGCCCTTGCTTGCCGCCGAGCGCGGCGAGGATGCTCCGATTATTCTCGGCGGCGGCCCCTGCGCGTATAACGCGGAGCCTCTCGCGGATTTCTTCGATATTTTCTCCATAGGAGAAGGTGAGGAGGCATTACCCGAACTTTGCCGCCTGTATATGGATATGAAGGCGGACGGCAGTTATACGAAAGAGGCGTTTTTGCGTGCGGCATCGCATCTTGAAGGCTTTTACGTGCCGTCGCTTTATGATGTCAGTTACAAAGAGGACGGTACGCTTGAAGCCTGCACGCCCAAATACGGGGACGTGCCCGCAAAGGTACGCAAGCGCATCGTCAAGGATATGGACAAAGCGCTCTATCCCGAAAGTTTCGTCATGCCGTATATTGAAACGGTGCATGACCGTACGGTGCTTAAAGTTTATCGCGGTTGCATTCGCGGTTGCCGTTTTTGTCAGGCGGGCATGGTCTACCGTCCCGTGCGTGAAAAGAGCCCCGAGGTACTTTCTAAACAGGCGAAGTGCCTGTTTGAAAGCACGGGGTATGACGAAATTTCTTTGATGTCGCTCAGTATCAGTGACTATTCGCAGTTGGACGATTTGACCGACAGGTTGCTTTCGTGGACGGACGATGCACACGTCAGTATTTCCTTGCCTTCATTGCGCGTTGACAGTTTCACCGAGCAGTTGATGGATAAAATCACCTCTGTCCGCACGGGCGGTATTACCTTTGCGCCCGAGGCGGGAACGCAACGCCTTCGTGACGTGATCAATAAAAACGTCACAGAGGCGGATCTGATGCGTGCCGTCGGCATTGCCTTTGGCGCGGGCAAAAATGCGGTGAAGCTTTACTTCATGCAGGGCTTGCCCACCGAGACCTATGCCGATTTGGACGGTATTGCCTCGCTTGCAGGGGGCGTCGTTCGGCAGTTTTATCAACAGGAAAAACGCAACCGCGCGCGAGGCGTTTCCGTGACCGTCAGTGTTTCTTGCTTTATTCCGAAGCCCTTTACGCCCTTCCAATGGGAGGGACAGGACACGATGGAAACGCTTTCAAAAAAGCAGGAATATTTGAAAGCGCAGTTGACGGATAAGCGTATTCGCTATCATTATCATGATGCGTGCGTTTCTCAAATAGAGGCGGTTTTTGCCCGTGGTGACAGACGCCTCGGCAAGGTGCTTTTGCTCGCGGCGGAAAAGGACGTCGTCTTTGATGCGTGGGATGAGTATTTTAATTATGAGCGTTGGATGCGTATTTTTGAAGAAGCGGGTATTGATCCCTCGTTTTATGCCAATCGCCGTTTCAGTTTTGACGAGTGCTTGCCGTGGGATGTCATTGATATTGGTGTGACCAAGGCGTTTTTGCGCCGCGAATGTGAGCGCGCCTACAAGGAAACCGTCACGCCGAGTTGTGCCGAGCATTGCAACGGATGCGGCGCACAGTGCTTGGGAGGAAAAACAAGATGGTGCAAGTAAAGGAAAAAAGCGGGGGCGTGTTGCACGCCATGCGGCTTTCGTTTCGCAAAGTCGGGGCGCTACAATATATTTCGCATCTTGATTTGCAAAGGACGTTTACGCGCGCTATCGTGCGCGCGCAAATTCCCATTTGGTATACCGAGGGCTTTAATCCGAAGCCGCGCATTTCCTTTTCAACGCCGTTGTCTGTCGGTTGCGAGAGTATTTATGAACTGATGGATTTTCGCATTGTCAGGGATATGGACAAGGCGGATATCATGGCGGCACTTAACCGTAATTTGCCGCCTGAACTTTCGGTTTCCGAGGTCTATATGCAGGAAAGAAAATTTACGGATATTGCCTATGCGTCATACGTCATTCGTATCGAGAGGGAAGGGGACGAGACAACCGCCGCGCGCGTCGCGTCGCTCCTTTCCGAAAAGCCCATTGTGGTGTGCAAGCGCACGAAAAGCGGTGACAAGGACACGGATATTGCGCCCACGATTAAAAGCGCGGCGGTTTTCTGTCAAGGGGATGATTTGGTGATAGAAACGACGTTGTCGGCGGGCGCGGCAGAATATCTCAATCCCGAATATATCGTTGACTATCTTTCAAAAAGCGGTGCCGTGTTGACGGGGGAGATGGCAACGAGATTGTATTCTATTTGCCGTACCGATTTGCTCGATAAAGAATTGAAGCATTTTCGTTAAAAGTTGCTTTTTAGGGAGGCTACTGTTATGCAGTAGCCTCCCTTGTTTTTTTGTTTTCTGCTTGACAAATGAAAGGGCGGGGTGTATAATGAAGATGCCAAACAAACTTAATAGACGAAGGTGCATACGCTTTTTTTAGAAGGGGCGGGTATGCCTTTTTTGCGCACACATTTTTATTTGGTAAAAATGCAGTCCCATTTATACCGTGTGCGTGCGAGTGTGCACCCTTCGTATAAGGTTTGTTTGGCGACAATCGGGACGGCGTTTTTCGGTGCGGCAGTCTTGACTGTCGCACCTTTTTATTTTGCGCCGCATCACAGATTTTTTATGATACATTGGAGGAAACAGTATGAAAACAGCATGGAAAGTTTTGCTTTTGGCATTGTCGTTAAGCCTTGCACTGACGTTTTTTGTCGCGTGTGGCGACGAGCAATCGCCAACAACGGCGCCCACAACGGCACCGACAACGGCACCGACAATGGCACCGACAGAAGCGCCGACAGAAGCACCCACAGTTGCCCCTACGGAGGCACAGACAACGACACCAACCGCAGTACCGACAGACGCGCCCACGGTTGCTTCCACGGAGGCGCCGATAACAACCGGTATCGTCAATCAATGGGATGGCAAAAATTGGGTGGCGCTTGGAACATCTCTTACCGATACAAATAACACGCACGCACCGGATGGTGGGTGTACTGGTAAGTATACACCGTACCTGCAAGCGTTATCTGGGATGAATTTGACAAATAAGGGTGTGAGTGGTGCAAGGGCCGGTGGTCATATACTGTATTATGCACAGCACACTGCGGAACTTGCGACTGCTGATCTTGTCACCATTGAGGGATTTGTAAATGACTTTGCAGGTGCAGTAAAACTTGGAAACGTTGGTGACACCATACCATATCTGCACACCTTTGCTTCACCAGAATGGAACAATGGCGGCAATAATGAGGAAGGAACATTTGCAGGTGCGTGTTATCAAGTGTTCAAGAATGTTTTGGATAATGCGCCGAATGCTGTTGTTGTCTTTTTAACCGACACAACGGGTAGGGACATACCACCCACAGGGGCATATTATGGACGGTCAAGTAAAAAAGGCGGATATACGCAAAATGATTACAGGAAAATGGCAATAGATGTGGCTGAATATATGGGTATTCGTGTGATTGATACAGCCACAATATCCATGATCACAGAAGAACATAGTGAGTATTACGTAGATCATATTCACCATAGTGATCTTGGCGGACAACAATATGCCAACGCTGTTTGGGCAGAATTGAAAAACATTCCGTGTAAAATTCACTAAAAACAGTCAAGCAATTTATATAACTGTATGAAGGTTAGAGGAAAAGATAAATAAAAAGAGGATTTGAATTTGCTATTGCAAATTCAAATCCTCTATCTTTTTACGAGCCGTTTGACGGGTTATTCATATCAAAAGTTCTGCCGTCATGAATTGCGCTACGTGCATAGGGGGCTTATTCAAGGCAATTGCTTGTGATATAATCAACGCCCATGTCGCGTAAGCGCAGGGCATCCGCGACGCTATCGACCGTCCAGACGTTGATTTTGATGCCTGTCGCATGGCAAGCGCCGATAAGGTCATTTGTCAACGAAGCATAGTGAATATCCAAGTCGGCATGGACGTGCAAGAGTTTTTCAAGCAAAACGTATTTATCGGGCACCGCGCCGACAAGGTATTGCAGGGATGCCTTGCTATACAATTCTCTGACGTCAAGTAAATTGTCATACGAAAAAGAGATGAAAACGGTGTTTGCAAGTTGATCTTCTTCCTTTAATATATAAAGAATATTTTTGATATCCTCCCGTTGCATGCGGTTTTTTATCTCCAAAACGGAGGTCTTTTCGTAATGACGGCAAACGGAAGCATATTCACGGAGTGTCGGCAGGCAGAGGTCGCCGCGCGTATTACCGTGGCGGTCATGCAATTGCAGTGCGCGCAACTGTGCGAGGGTACTGCCCTCAACGGAGACGTTGCGGTTGGCGACGCGCCCCGTCGTATCGTCATGGATGATGATATATTGTCCGTCCTTCGTGCGATGCACGTCTGCCTCAATGCCGAAAAAACTACGGTTGCCTGCCGCAACGAAGGCGGGCAGACTGTTTTCCACCTCCAAGGAGGAACAACCACGGTGGGCGATGACACGGACGGCGCCGTGTTCAAAACGAACGGTATCCATAATGAACCTCCAATATGTGATTTTTCATGAGGGGGCTTTGGACGGGCGGTACTTGCACTTTGCTTAAAGGCGCGTTTTACAAGGAGGTGAGTGCCGTGCCCGCATGGCAGGGATGGTTTTTCGGAAGAACAAGGTGCAAGACGCGCGGTTTGACACCGATGCGTACAAGGCCGTTCGTCACCGCATGCTCACCGTCAAGCGACCAGTCAAGTTCGGGGGGCGTATAAATATTCGCTTCGCTTGCGCTGAAAAGGTGCATGAGAGGCGGCTCGTAACGCTTTGTCTGAATGCTATGCAAAATGCGGGTGAACTCTGCCATGTTTTTCGGGTTGCGGATGAGCAGAAATTCCAGTTGCCCGTCTTGTAAGTTGACGTGTTCCGCCTTGAAATGCAGAAAACCGCCAAGAGAGGTGGAATTGCAGACGGCGGCAAATATATAGTCGTCCTCGAAAATTTCGTTTTCCGTTTCAATTCTCAAATGGATGGGGCGCAACTCGGGGAGCGAACGGATGCTTTCCAAGACGTACGCCAAATGCCCGAGGGTGTTTTTTAACGAGCGCGAGGTCGCATAGGATGCCTTTGTGAAGGCACCGCAGGAGGCAACGTAGGTGAACGCCTGCTCATCAAAGGAGCCGATATCCAAGGGGCAGGGAAGCCCTTCGGAAATCAAACGGGTGGCGTTTGGAATTGCGGCGGGGAGACCGATGCTCTTGGCAAAGTCGTTCGTCGTTCCTGCCGAAATATAGCAGACGGGGGTTTCTTTGGCGGCGTTCAAAACGCCTGTCACCACCTCGTGAAAGGTGCCGTCACCGCCGATGCAGACGATGAGTTCGACATCTTCTCCATAGTCA
>JAZSOK010000113.1:0-14584 GCA_045536865.1 Eubacteriales bacterium | reverse complement strand
AGAGCACAATGAAAGTTTTTTACGTAGCCAGTGAAGTCAATCCCTATGCCGCAAGCGGCGGACTTGCCGACGTGATGGGGGCGCTTCCGCGTGCCGTCAAGCGTTTGGCGGGCAAAGACTCGCACGTGAGCGTTATTTTGCCGCTTTACAGAAGCATTGCGCCCGAATATCGCGCCCAAATGAAAAAACTGACCGAGTTTCATTTTTATCTTGGGTGGCGTCACGTTTACTGCGGCGTCTTAGAATTGAAAAAGAACGGTGTTCGCTATCTGTTCCTTGATAATGAATACTATTTTTATCGTGACCAGTTATACGGCGATTACGACGATGGAGAACGCTTTGCGTATTTTTCACGCGCCGTCGTGGAGTACATCGTTTCTGCAAATGATTACCCCGACGTTTTACACGTAAACGACTGGCAGAGCGCGATGAGTATTGTGTATTTGCGCGAAAAGCATCGTGATAACAAAAACCTTGCGCGTATTAGAACGGTCTTAACCATCCATAATATTGAATACCAAGGGAAATACGATTTGCGTATTCTCGGTGATATTTTTGATCTTGATTCCTCGTTAATTCCCACCGTGGAATTTGACGGAGGCATCAACCTTTTGAAGGCGGGCATCGTTCGCGCAGATGCTGTCACAACGGTTAGCCCAAGTTATGCAAAAGAACTGTCCGAGGATTTCTTTGGCTTTGGACTGCAAAATATCATACGTATGTCACAAAACAAACTGTCAGGTATTATCAACGGCATAGATACAACCTATTTTGATCCTAAAAATGAAGCGGATGGCATCATCCCCTTTACGCTTCAAGGTGTCATGGAAGGAAAGCGTGCCAATAAGGCCGCCTTACAACGTGAACTTTCCTTGGAGGTTCGTGAGGACGTACCCCTGATCGTGATGATTACGCGCCTAACGCCGACAAAGGGCGTTGACCTTTTGCTTCACGTATTTGAGGAATTGATGCAAGAGGACGTTCAGTTCGTGCTGTTAGGAACGGGTGAGGAAAATTACGAGAGAATTTTTTCCGTTCTTTGCGCTCGTCACGGTGATCGCGCACGTGCCGTTTTGCGATTTGATCGCGGACTGTCCAAACGTATGTATGCGGGGGCAGACCTCTTCTTGATGCCCTCAAAGAGCGAGCCGTGCGGTCTTGCGCAGATGATTGCCTGCCGTTACGGAACGTTGCCCGTCGTGCGTGCCGTTGGAGGTCTTGCGGATAGCATCATCCCTTATGATACAGAGGGCGGAAACGGCTTTGTATTCAAAAACTTTAATGCACACGAACTTCTCTTTGAGATAAAGACGGCACTCACCTTTTATCGTGAGGAGCCGCAAAGGTGGCAAAATCTTGTTCGCTCGGCAATGCGTAGTGACTTTACATGGGGCGCATCTGCCAAGAAATATCTCGAATTATATCAAAAAATCACAGGAGAGCAAACTGTCTAATGGTCGAAAACGGTAAGCATGGCGGTAGAGGAAAATCTGCCAAAACAAAAGGAAACACAATATCTATGCAAAATGAATGTTACATGCAATCGGATGCAGAATTGAAAGCGCAAATACAAAAGAAGTTGCAGGCGCGAGGCATTTCCGACATGTCGAAAGCCAGTGCAGAGCAACTTTATCACGCTGTTGTATACACGATGAAAGACATGTTGCTTGAAAAGCGCAAGGACTTTCGCCGTCGTGCCGCCGCCTCTTCGGAAAAAAAGGTGTGCTATCTCTGCATGGAATTTCTTTTGGGGCGTTCCCTTAAAAATCATGCGATGAACATGGGAATTTACGAATCCCTTTGTCGCATTCTTTCGGAGTCGGGAAGTTCGTTTGAGGATATTTATGCGGTGGAAACCGATCCCGGTCTTGGCAACGGAGGACTTGGTCGTTTGGCGGCATGCTTCCTTGATTCTTTAACCGCGCTTGATTACGCTGCAAACGGATATTCTCTTTGCTATGAAACGGGACTTTTCCGCCAAAAATTAGTGGATGGCGCGCAAATTGAGTTGCCTGACGTATGGCAAAAGGACGGCGGCTCTTGGCTTGTGCCGCGCCCCGAAAAAACGGTTAGCGTTCGTTTCGGCGGACAAGTTGAAGAAAAGTGGGAAAACGGCTCCTTGCAGATCATCTATACGGATTATGACGAGGTACGCGCCGTTCCTTACGATATGATGATCTCGGGCGCGGGCACGGACACGGTCAACACACTTCGTCTGTGGCGCGCGCGCGAAAGTCGCGTACAATCCTATAATTACGAGACACAGGGCAATTACGTGCAGGCAATGCAAGAGTCGGTGAATGCAGAGGAAATCACACGCCAACTCTATCCCGAGGACCGCTACGACGAGGGGAAACTCCTGCGCCTGACGCAACAGTACTTTTTGGTGTCCGCTTCCTTACAGAGCATCATTAGCGATTATTTTGCGGTGAACGGCTCGCTTCACGGCTTTGAGGACAAAATTGCCATTCACATCAACGATACGCATCCCGCGCTCTGCATTCCCGAACTCATGCGTATCTTAATGGACGTGTATTCTTACAGCTGGGAAAACGCATGGTCGCTCGTTACAAAGTGCGTTTCTTACACCAATCACACCATTTTGCCCGAGGCGCTTGAATGTTGGCGCATTGATTTGTTCCGCGTGAAATTACCGCGTATTTTTACGATTATTACGGAAATCAACCGTCGTTTCTGCGCCGATTTATGGTCGCTCTATCCCGGTGACTGGGATAGAATTTCGCGCATGGCGATCGTGGCCTACAATCAAGTCAGAATGGCAAATCTCAGTATCGTTGCCTCTCACACGGTAAACGGCGTTTCCAAACTCCACAGTGAAATTTTGAAGGCATCCACCTTCCATGATTTTTACAAAATGACACCTTGGAAGTTCACCAACGTGACAAACGGCGTTGTGCATCGCCGTTGGCTCTCCTACGCCAACCCCGCGCTTTCGTCTTTGCTTGACGATTGCATCGGCACGACGTATAGACAAGAGCCGTCGGAACTTTCGCGTTTTGCCTCTTTTGCTTCCGACCGCGCCGTTCTTGACCGTCTGGCGTCGGTGAAACTTCAAAACAAGGAGCGCTTTGCCAATTGGGCGGCTGCGCGCGGTGTGAAGGGCATTAATCCTTCATCGGTGTTCGACGTGCAAATCAAGCGCATGCATGAATATAAAAGACAACTTTTGAACGTCTTGAAAATCATGTCGCTTTACCTCGAACTTTCCGACAATCCCGAGGCCAATATAACACCCGAAACGTTTATTTTCGGTGCGAAGGCGGCACCCGGTTATTATATGGCGAAGGAACTCATTCGGTTGATTTATTTCCTCGGTGAGGAAATTCGTCATTCCAAGGCAAGTGAGCGTTTACGCGTTGTCTTTTTAGAGGATTATAACGTCAGTACGGCGGAAATGTTGATTCCTGCTGCCGATATCAGTGAGCAAATTTCGTTGGCAGGCAAGGAAGCCAGCGGTACGGGCAACATGAAACTCATGATGAACGGTGCTTTAACGCTTGGCACGTTAGACGGTGCCAACGTGGAAATTCTCGATGCCGTGGGTGACCGCAATATTTATATATTCGGTTTGAACACCTATGAGGTGGACGATCTATGGCGTCAGGGCTACGATGCACGCGCATTTTACCGTTCTTCCGACCGTTTGCGTGCCGTGATTGACAGACTTTCTTATCCTATCGGCGGTCAGAACTTCTCACACATTGCCGATTATTTGATTAGTAGCGGTCACAACGTTGCCGATCCCTTTATGTGCTTGGCGGATTTTGAAGCATACCGTCATGCACACGACCTTGCAATCGGCGATTATCTCGACAAAGAGTGTTGGCAGAAGCGTTCGCTTATCAACATTGCAGAGTCTGGGCGTTTTGCGGCAGACAACAGTATTCGCTGTTACGCAAACGACATCTGGCACATTCATCCCATCCCGCATAAGAAGGGGCATTGATTCCCAAAAGGAGAAACCGACGGTGGTCGGTGTGATTTATGAACGATTTTCGCATGTTTTCCGTTGATCTTTCATCGTACGTCGGTGAATTAAGGCATTTTATAAACGAAAGTAGTCTTTACGGGCGAAATGCCGTCAAAAAAGAGGACACCGTTCGTTTTCGATTGCACCTTCCGCGGCGCTTGGGCGCATCTGCGGTTTGCCTGACTTTTTATGCGGACGATACGGGAAATGACTATCATCTTCCTTTCACATGGCAAGGACAAGAGGGAAGTCTTGACGTGTATGAGGCGGTGCTTTTGCCGCAAAATCTACAAACCTTTTCTTCGCTTTCTTATTATCGGATAGAGGCGACTACCGTGTACGGCGCAGTATATGGTAGCCGCACGGAGCGTTTTGACGGAAGCGTGCGTTTTTACCTTTCCGATGATGCGGAGGGCGAACGGCTCTGGCAACTTCTCATCTATGAGGAAAGAGCATTGCCGCCATCGTGGTTGTACGGCTCCGTGATTTATCACGTGTTTGTCGATCGCTTTTGCCGCGTGGGGGATACACCCATTCGTTCTGATGCCATATGGAATCAAGATTGGGAAAACGGTATTCCGCAATATCCCCCTTATCCCGGCGCGCCTCTTGCGAACAATATGTTTTTTGGGGGCAATCTTGCGGGCATTGAAGAAAAGTTGCCTTATATTGCCGCGCTTGGTGTCGGTTGTATTTATCTCAGTCCCATATTTGAGGCGTATTCCAACCACAAATACGACACGGGCGATTATATGAAAATCGACGAGATGTTCGGTGGGGAGAGCGCGTTTGTATCCCTTCTTCAAAAAGCGAAGGAATACGGTATTCGTGTGATTTTGGATGGCGTTTTTAATCATACGGGGGCGGACAGTATCTATTTCAACCGTTACGGTCGCTATCCTTCGGTTGGCGCGTACCAATCAAAGGATTCTCCGTATTTTGATTGGTACCGTTTTCAAGAATTTCCCAATAAGTATACGGCGTGGTGGGATATTCCCATACTGCCGCGTCTTTTTCCGGAGGTTGCCTCTTGTCGGGATTTCTTCGTTTCAAAGGACGGGGTGATTGCCCATTATGCGCGTATGGGAATCGGCGGCATGCGCTTGGACGTGGCAGACGAACTTTCCGATGAGTTTATTTCGATGATTCGCACCCGCCTTTGCGAGGCCGTTCCCGATGCCGTACTTTACGGCGAGGTGTGGGAGGATGCCTCCAACAAAATCGCCTACGGTCACCGTCGCCATTATTACGACGGTACGGAGTTGGACGGCGTGATGAATTATCCGCTACGCACGGGCTTGATTTCTTTTTTGAGAGAAGGCAATGCCGAGCCTCTACGGTATGCGCTTTGCGAGGTGCTTCAAAACTGTCCTAAATTTGCCGCAGATGCGGCGATGAATTTGCTTGGCACTCATGATACGGAGCGCATTTTGACGGCGTTAGCGGGCAAGGAGCGCGGCGGGCGCACAAACGACGAATTGGCAACGGCACGCATGACGGATGACGAATACGCCTTGGGTGTGCGGCGACTCATGACTGCCTATACCATACTTGCCACCTTGCCGGGTGTGCCGTCCGTTTTTTACGGTGATGAGGTCGGTATGCAAGGATATAGCGATCCCTTTAACCGTCTGCCTTTTCCGTGGCATAAGATTGACGAAGAGATTTTGACACATTTCCAACTGCTCGGGCAGGTGCGTAAGTCGCAAGGTGTTTATCGGCAGGGCGAATTTTCTTTGCTTACTTTGGATAAAGAACGACTGGCGTTTGTGCGGTTTGACCGCAAGGCAATTTGTTTAACCTACGTCAATCAAGGTGCAAACGAGCAGACGTTTTCCTTTGATGCGCCCGTTACCGTGCTTGTCGGGGAAGGCAAGCGAAAAAAGACCGTTTCGGTGTCGTCGGGCGCTTCTATCGTTTTGCGCTTAACACCGCGTGCCCTTTTCTCCCTTGACGGGCAAGGCGGCATCAAGATACCAAAAGATTTACAGACCTTTCTTGCATAGTCGAAACGGTTTATATAAAAATAAGAGGATATGAATTTGCACGTTGTGCAATTCATATCCTCCTATTTTATTAAGAGAGGAAAGAAGATTACTGAATAAAGCGCTTGTTTTTGAATTTCAGTCGGAGGTTGTCGGCAATCATAGCAATGAATTCACTGTTTGTTGGCTTTCCACGACTGTTTTGCACGGTATAACCGAAAAAAGAATTGAGAGTTTCTAAATCTCCGCGGTCCCATGCCACCTCTATCGCATGGCGGATGGCACGTTCTACACGGGAGGTCGTCGTATCGTATTTACGCGCCACGGAGGGGTAAAGCACCTTTGTGACGGAGTTGATAATTTCATTGTCCATCACCGTCATCAAGATGGCAGAACGCAAGTACTGGTAGCCCTTAATGTGTGCAGGGACACCGATTTGATGAATGATTTTTGTTACCTGTGTTTCCATGTCGGGGACTGCTTGAAAGGATTCTGTGATGGGCGTTTCTTTTTGACGGATTTCCGTCAGGGAACGGATATGCTCCATCATGTTGTCAAGGCCGTACGGCTTGATCAAGCAAATATCCGCGCCCGCATGGTTGGCCTCCATCAACAGTTTTGAATTTGTAGAAGACGAAACGAGAATGAAAAGGGGACAACTCTTTTGCGATATTTTTTCCTTGACGCGGCGAATGACGCTGATACCGTCAAGTTGTGACAACCAAATATCCAGTATGACAACGTCATATGTATTTGTCAAAATGCTTTGGAGTGCGCTTTCGCCGTTGCTCGCTTCGGCAACCGTAGCAAACCCCTCGCTTTGAAGGCGCTCGCGCAAAATGCGGCGTTCTTCGGTACTTTCATCAACAATTAGAACTTTTACTGATGCATCCATTTTAATTTTCCTTTCTTTTCTGGTAAATCGTACCATTTGCTCTATGTTGACATTTTACCACAAGGTGATTAAAAATGCAAGATATTTTTAAAAAAATGAATGCACGGAAAAACTTGTCGAATTTTAATAATTTTGTATATTATGTATAAAAATGGTAAATATTACAGAAAATTCGACAAAAAAGGACAAAATAAGAGAAAAATGAAAAAAAGAAAAGGGCCTCGTATTTCGACGAAGGCCGAAAGACAAGGCTCTTATTTTTTAGGGAATAATATCATTTTTTTGGTAAAAAAATGAATGGTTAAGCGGTTTTTTTGATGATTTTTAAGTCGCCCTTACCGTTGATATAATCTTCGGTGATGACAACGCGTTCCACGTCGGGCGTGGAAGGAATGTCATACATGGGCGCTTGTAAAATCTTTTCCATAATGGAGCGCAGTCCACGTGCGCCCATTTCACGGTCGATGGCCATGCGCGCAATGGCACGGTAAGCATCGTCCTCAAATTCAAGGGTGACGTTATCCAAGGCGAACAGGCGTTGATACTGTTTTGCGAGCGCATTTTTTGGCTCACGAATAATGCGTACCAAAGCGTCTTCGTCCAAGTTATCGAGAGAAACGATGACGGGCAGACGGCCGACCAGTTCGGGAATCAAACCGTATTTGACGATATCGTGTGAGTTTGCATCACGGTAGACACCCTTGGCAATGCGTTCCTTCCGACTGCGGATCTCACCGCCAAATCCGATGGTCTGATTGCCGCGCCGCTTTTCAATGATGGATTCGAGACCGTCAAAAGCACCGCCGCAGATAAAGAGAATGTTTTCCGTATTGATTTGGATAAATTCTTGATTGGGATGCTTGCGTCCGCCCTGTGGCGGCACGTTGGCAACGGTGCCTTCAAGAATTTTCAGAAGTGCCTGTTGCACGCCTTCGCCCGAAACGTCACGCGTGATAGAGCGACTTTCGCCCCTTCTTGAAATTTTATCCACCTCGTCAATGTAGATGATGCCTTTTTCGGCACGTTCAACGTCATAGTCGGCGGCTTGAATTAAGCGGAGAAGAATGTTCTCAACGTCCTCACCGACGTAACCTGCCTCGGTGAGGGTGGTGGCATCGGCGATGGCGAAAGGAACTTTGAGGCTCTTTGCCAAGGTTTGGGCAATATAGGTTTTACCGACACCCGTAGGACCTAAAAGCAAAACGTTGCTTTTCTGGATTTCCGCATCGGTGGATGCGGTCGGTGTTGCCCCTTTTTTCTTTTTGCCACGCTTGCCCTTCGGCTCGTCAGTCATGTGTAAAATGCGTTTATAATGGTTGTAGACGGCAACGGAAAGAACGTGCTTTGCTTCATCCTGCCCGACAACGTAGGAATCAAGAAGCGCCTTGATCTCCGTGGGTTTCGGAAGCGTTTCGAGGGTAAGAACGTCATCGTTTGCGGTATGCTCGGCGTTTTTGGTTTCCTCAATCATGTCCGCACACGTCTGCACGCAATCGTCACAGATATGAACGCCGATAGGGGAGGGGATGAGATAGCGAACCTGCGTTTCGTCGCGCCCGCAAAAGGCACAAAAAGGTGTTTGATCAGATTTGGATTTCGGCATGCGAATCTCCTTCTCTAAAATGATGAACCGCCCAAGCGGTTAATCCGCTTAGGCGGAAAAATCAAGCCCTCTTTTCAAGAACCTGATCTATCAAGCCGTATTCTTTGGCTTCTTTGGCGGAAAGGAAGTTATCTCTTTCCGTGTCCTGGCAAATTTGCTTGTAACTTTTGCCCGTGCGCTCTGCAAGAATGCGATTGAGACGCTCGCGCGTGCGTAGGATATGCTCCGCATGGATCTTGATGTCGGATGCCTGACCTTGCGTTCCGCCGAGGGGCTGGTGGATCATGATTTCGCTATTGGGCAGAGCAAAGCGCTTGCCGCGCTCGCCTGCTGCAAGCAGAAACGCGCCCATGCTTGCCGCCATGCCGATGCAAATGGTGGATACGTCGCATTTGACAAGGTTCATCGTATCGTAAATTGCCAAACCCGCCGATACGGAGCCACCGGGACTGTTGATATAGAAATGGATGTCCTTGTCGGGGTCTTGTGCCTCTAAAAAGAGCATCTGTGCGACAACAAGGGAAGCGGTAGTGTCGTTCACTTCATCGGCCAAAAAGACAATGCGGTCATTGAGCAAGCGGGAGAAAATGTCGTATGCCCGCTCGCCGCGGTTGGTTTGTTCGATGACTGTTGGTACAAGTGCCATAGCGAAGCCTCCTTGATTTCGTGATAGTCACACAAGGAATCAGTCGGCGTTTTTGGCGTCGGTTTCTTCCTTAGTGGTCTTTTTTGCAGTAGTTTTCTTCGTTGTTCTGGGTTTTTTCTCGGTTGCGGGCTTTTCCTTAACCGCCTTCGGTGCAACGGGGATTGCCTTTTCCTTCACAAGGTCGGCAGCAGCCTTTACCTGCAAATCCTTCGTGATTTCGTCGGCACTGACCATGCTCTTAACCTGATCCAACGGTACATTGTATGCAGAAGCAATGCGGTCATATTCGGCATTGACGTCATCTTCTGAAATTGTTACGTTTTCAAGTGCGGCAATTTTTTCAAGTGCCAAGCGAGCCTTTACCTGCTTCTCGGCCTGAGGACGCATTTGCTCACGGAGTTGGTCAAGTGTCATGCCCGTATACTTGAAGTACGTGCTAAGATCAAGTCCCTGCATTCTGAGGCGGTTGTCATAGTCGCGGACGTAGTTTTCTGTCTCTGCTACGAACATAGCCTCGGGAATGTCTGCTTCGAGTTTTTCAATCAGTGCGTTCATGAGAGCATCTTCAAAGGCACCGTCGGCGGCCTTTTTGTATCTCTCCGCAATTTTTGACCGAATATCATCTTTATATGCAGCAAGAGTATCAAATTCAGAAACATCTTTTGCAAATTCATCATCAACAACGGGAAGTTCCGTCTTTTTGATGGCGTGAAGTTTGCACTTAAAGACGGCGGCCTTGCCTTTCAGGTTCTCTGCATGATAATCTTCGGGGAAGGTGACGTTGACGTCAAACTCATCGCCGATCTGCTTGCCGACAATCTGTTCTTCAAAGCCGGGAATAAACTGGCCGCTACCAAGTTTCAACGAGTGGTTTTCTGCCTTGCCGCCGTCAAAGGAAACACCGTCAACGGAGCCGTCAAAGTCGATGGTAACGGTATCCTCGTTCTCGGCCGCACGGTCGGTAACGTCAATGGTTCTTGAATTGCGCTCACGAACACGGTTGATCTCTTCTTCAACGTCGAGGTCTGTAACCTCACGGTCAACGCGCTCTGCCTCAATACCGAGATAGTTCTCAATCTTGACATCGGGCTTTACGTAAACCTTAATCTTCAATACAAGGCCTTCATCGCCAATGGAAGCAACGTCAAATTCAGGTTGGCCCACAACGTCGAGTGCGGCCTCTTTGATAGCGGCCTCATACGCGTCGGGGATGCAAGCATTGACTGCCTCCTCATAAAATACACTCTTACCGTAAAGTTTCTCAACGATTGCCTTGGGTGCTTTACCCTTGCGGAAGCCGGGGACGTTCATCTTCTTGACGTTCTTGCGGTAAGCATTCATGATAGCACCTTCAAACGCCTCTTTGTCTACGGCAACCTCCAATTCGTAGAGATTCTTGTCGGTCATTTCCTTCTTTTGCAGGGTCATCGGTTTTTCCTCCAAATGTATATTGTTAATTTGTTTTTTGTAGGTAAATCAGTACGAAAATATACTTCTACTTATTTTAACGCAAATGCGTCAAAATGTCAAGAGATAGTGCGAAAAAACTCAAAAATATCCAAAATATTTTTTAATAAAGAGAATGCCTACGGCAAAGCCGCGGGCATTTAGGTGATTTATTCGGTGTGCACGTGTTAACCGTCAATATCCTTCGATGCGTTATCATTCTTTTTAGAGGTGCACGCGCCGCCCGAGAAAAATCCCGTCATATCCAAACGATAGATACCTTCGGCATTCTTTTGAAAGCCGAGGGCGGTAATCAAACGCTCGCTTGCGGCAAGGGGAGAGATTTCTGCAATATGCACGTGGCAAAGGTCAATGAAATTCATGGTTTGTCGTCCCATGATAAAGAGTGCTTCGAAATCATCGACACCTTCGGCAGGAGCGAGCGCCTCGATAAGCCCGCGCTCGTCGTTTAGAGAAAACTGACAAACACCCGTGAAAACATCGTCTACATAGGCGGAATAGGCCATGGATTCCTCATGAAACTCCACGCCGCAACGCGCACAAGCCTCTGCCTGTTCGCCCTTCGTTTGTATTGGTTTAATAATTAACATACGCGTACCTCATTTTGTCTTTTTTCGTAGATAGTCCACTTCTTCTTCCGTCAAGTGGCGGAAGTGACCGACGGGCAAGCCGTTTAAGCGAAGGTTGCCAATGGAAACACGGCAGAGTCGCCGCACCTGTAAGCCGACCTGCTCACACATTTTGCGGATTTGTCGGTTGCGCCCTTCAAAGAGTGTCATTTTTAAGACAGTGCCGTCCTCATCTTCGGCGGAAACGGTCACCTGTACGGGATGAATTTGATAGCCGTCAATGACCATGGGGGAGGTCAACTTCGCTAACTGTTCATCCGTGACGTGTCCGCCAACCTTGACGCGGTAAACCTTGCCGAGGGTGTGCCGTGGACGAATCAAGCGATTGGCAAGTTCGCCGTCATCCGTTAAAAGCAACAAGCCCTCCGAGCATTTGTCAAGTCTGCCGACAGGGTAAACACGAACGTCAAGCCCCTCTAATAAATCGGTAACACAACGGCGACCGTCAGGGTCTTTTACGGTGGTCAAGTAGCCGCGTGGTTTATTTAGCATGATATATGTAAATGACGAGCGCATCAATTCTATGCGCTTGTCATGAAAGGTGACGACATCTGTTTTTGGGTTGATCTTATCGCCGAGTTTGGCAAGACGGCCGTTCACGCGGACGTGTCCTGCGATGATTTCCGCCTCTGCCGCACGGCGTGACATCACACCGCAGTCTGTGAAAAATTTTTGTAATCTGACAAGTTCCATATGGTGTTCCTGTGCCAATGGGGCACTCAGTCGGCAAAAAATTTGCCGAACAGTCCTTTTTTCAGTTTGTTTTTTGGGACGTCCTCTTTCACTATGAGTGGGGTACTGCCCACCACCTTGCCGTTTGACTTTGCATAAATCGTACCGACGTGTTCGCCCGACTGTAACGGTGCGGAAAGCGGCCGTCTTGCAAGTTCAATATGGATGGTATAGGTGGCGTCGGTAGGAAGACAGGCGCGTAAGGGCTCTGCATTTTCGACGGTTACGTGCGTTTTTTTACCGCCGATAACGGGCAGGGTTGCCTGATAGGCACCTGCATCAACGATATTTTTGCAGACGTAGTGTAAAAAACCGTAATCTAAAAGATTCCTGTGGTCCTGCCAATCGTTTGGCGCGGAAAGGGTAACACTAATGAGAAGCAGGCCGACCTTTTCGGCGGCGCCGACAAGACAACGACCGCTTTTTTTAGTAAAGCCCGTTTTGACACCAACAATATCGTCGTACATGCGAAGCATGCGATTGTGATTGATGAGGACACGTGAAACCGTTCCGTCTTGGAGAGTGACGGTTTTCTTTACCGTCGAGGCAATAGAGCGAAAGGTCGCGTTTTTCATTGCTTCACCTGCAATGATTGCCAACTCTCTTGCGGTCGTATAGTGATTATCATCATGCAGACCGTGCGGATTTGTGAAATGCGTATTCTGCAAGCCCATGCTTTTGGCGCGTTCGTTCATCATGTCGGCAAATGCGTCAACGCTACCTGCCAAGCCGCACGCAATGGCGGTGGCGGCATCGTTTGCACTCTGCAAAAGAAGCGCGTATAAAAGCACTTCAAGTTTGACTTTTTCTCCCGACGTCAAATAAATAGACGAGCCTTCCACGCCGACCGCCTCGGGGGCAACGGTAATCGTGTCGGAAAGGGAGGCGTTTTCTATGGCAACGAGAGCCGTCATGATTTTGGTCGTGCTTGCCATTGGCCGCCGATTGTCGGCATCCTTTTCATATAAAAACTGTCCCGTCGTCGGTTCGTAGAGCACGGCGGAGGCGGCAGACAAGGAAAGGGCTTCGGGTGGTGTGACGGCGTGCGACGAAAAAGGCGCATGAGGCAGGCAAAGAACAAGCGTAAGGCATGCGAGTGCGCGCAAAAGAAATCGTCTTTTAAAAGAAAAAAAGGCAGACATAGAAAACCTCCAAACAGTATCAATCAATAATGTGGAAGTATTCTATACGGACTATTCATGAAAAGAGCAGGAAAGAAATGTGCCGTACGGCACATTTCTCCATAGCACCAAAAAAGATGCTCTGCCTTATTTTTTCTTTGCTTTTTTATTTATTTTCGTCGCTGTCTTCTGTGATTGCTTCTGCAACGGCATCGGCAACGGTGGCCGCTTCTTCAATGGCCGTGACAACGTCCGTGGCGATAGCGTCTGCCTCCGTCTGTTCGGGCTTCTTCTTCATAAAGACGGATTTGATTTTTTCCATAATGTCGGGGGAGCGCTCGATGAAAGACGTGATTTTATCAATCTTGTCGCCGCCACCTGCGGGTGCGTTGCCGCCTGCGCCGATGGGTAATAATTGCACTTGACCGTCGGGTTGAACGATGAGGAATGCAACGGGAGCGATGTTGACACCCGTTCCGCCGCCGCCGCCAAAGTTTTTGCTCGGCTTTGTTTCAACCTTTTTTGACGCGAAATCTACGCCGCCAGAGGCAATGCCGACAGAAATTTTGGAAACGGGGATGACGGTTGTGCCGTTTGCCGTGACGATAGGCGTACCGATGACTGTTTCCGCGCCTGCAAGTTCCTTTAAGTTTTCTACTGCCGTGCCGATGATGCTTCCGATGTTGGTATCTGCCATAGTGAGTATCCTTCCTTTCTCATGAAAACAAAGTAGTGGTAAATATTGTAAAAATAAATATAAACGGTGTTACTGTGCCTTTTTCGTGACGGGGGCACTTGGTGAGGCGGCATTTGCCCCTTTTTCTTCTGCCTTTTTATCTGCCTCCATGGCGGCTTGGTCAAGTATGCCTTTTGCTTTGATCAAACGAAAGAGTGCGCCGATGCCAAAGGGAATGAGGCGGATGGGCCGTATAGAAATTGTCATATCAATATCGGCACTGATGTCGGTTGAAAGAAAATCCGCTTCAACGCGCGTTCTTTTGAAGGAACGGCGCGATAGATGTGCGCCTTTTGAAATGAGGGCTAAAAGGTAGGCAACGGATTGCGAAATCCAACCGTAGCGAATGGCGGTTTTTGCTGCATCGTCCGTACCGACGACTATCACCAACCGTGAAAAATCAAAGTGAAAGCAACGAAACAGACGAGGGGGAACGGTTTTTATAAGATAAATTCCTGCACGAATTAAGGCGCGAATAGAATAGTGTTTTTTGGGCTTTTCCTCTTTTGGTAAAGCTGCCTTTTCGCGCGCTAACGCCTCTTTTTTTGCAAGGGCCGCTTCTTCCTTTGCTCTTTTCTTTGCCAAGCGTTTTTCGTGCTTTTTGTAGGTAAATTGTCGATGATTAACTTTCTTCTTTTTCTTGGGAACTAACTGATAGCGGAAAAAAAGAACGCGGACACGCAAGGAAACGGTCTTGTTATAGCGTATATCAATACTGATTTTTAACGAAAGGAGAAGGAACAGTAATAAGAGTATGGAAAGTAAAATCCAGAGGAAAA